>NZ_JAZGLV010000024.1:0-88499 GCF_036409085.1 Mycobacterium sp. 050134 | reverse complement strand
GGCCGCACACCGATCGGTGTGCGGCCCCGGTTTTTAATCCCGCGAGCGTGCGTGTTTGCACACCGACACGCCGCCGGGCCCGTACATCTGCGCACCCTCGGCGGCCGTCAGGAGGCGATCAGCCGGCGACCGGCGAGCGGGGAATCAACGAGGAGCGGAACCCGATCCGCTGCACCGAGCCCTCGGACTCCCGGCCGACCATTCCGCCCAGCGGCAGCTTCGAAATCCCCGCCGTGCTCGGCGCCGAGGGCGCCGAGCCCCACCCGCCGGGCACGGTGCTCGCATCCAGGGCGGGCAGCGGCGTCACCGACGAGACTGTCTCCGCCCACGTCGGCGGCACCGACAACGTCCCCAGGGAGGCCGCCTGGCCCACGCCCGCCGACGCGCCCTCGCCCAGCCCGGCCGACCCGAGCCCGCCCAGGTCCCCCGGTACGCCTGCGCCCTCGGCGCCGATGATCGAGCCGGCGCCCTCGAAGTCGAGCGACAGCCCGTACCCGTCGAAGCCGAGCCCGGCACCGTCGGCGCCCAAGCCGGCACCGTCGCCACCGAGGCCGGCGACGTCGGAGCCGAGGCCGAACACGTCGAGGATCGTCCCGCCCGCGTTTCCGTTGAGCAGAGCGGTGAGGCCGGACCCCAAGCCGGACAGGGCACTGGTCCCCGCGCTCGCGCCCTTGGCCGCGGTCTTGGACGTGCCGGTCACGCTCGACAGCGCGCTGAGCGGAGCCGAGATGCCCGACGAGCCGAGCGAAGCGGCGGTGCCGCCCACCGCGGCGGGCGATGCCGCCGACACCGACGTCGATCCCGGAGCCGCCAGGCTCTGCAGCGCCTGCGGCACCGAGGACATCACCTGCGTTGACGTGGACGAGACGTTGTTGCCGGTCGCCTGTGCGGCCGCACCGGCCTGTGCGGACGCACCGCCCGGATTGGTCGTCTGCGGCGGCGCCAAGAAGGTGCTGAATGTCGACGCTGCCGCCGAACTGGCCGCGTAGTTGTACATCGCGGTGGCGTCCTGCGCCCACATCTCGCTGTACTCGGCCTCGGTGGCCATGATGGCCGGAGTGTTCTGCCCGAACAGATTCGTCGCGATGAGCGCCATCAACTGGGCCCGGTTGACCGCGATCAGCGGGGGCGGCACCGTCATCGCATACGCAACCTCGTAGGCGCCCGCCGCGGCGGTGGCCTGATTGGCCGCCTGCTCGCACTGCTCGGCGGTCACGCGCATCCACACGACGTACGGCGCCACCGCGGCGGCCATCGACATCGAGGTCGGGCCCTGCCACTCCTGGGTCAACTCGGTGATCGCCGACTGGTAACCACCGGCGGCGGTGCTCAATTCAGCTGCCAGCGACTCCCACCCGGCGGACGCGGCCAACATCGTCGCCGGCCCCGGGCCCAAGTACATCCGCGCGGAGTTGACCTCCGGCGGCAACGCACCAAAATCCATGGTCTTCCTTCTTCATGAGTGTTTGCTGATATCGCGTGAACCGGCGAATCCGGGCGCCCTGACCGCTGAATGCGGCGCCCCCCGGTGGGCGAGCCGCGACACGGCGCCGAACGCGGGCGGCCGACGCCGGGCCAGCCCGGCGGGCGCTGAGGTGGGACCGGGTCGGGCGGGGCGCCCGCAGGCGGCGGGCGACGGCCGCCACCTGCCGCCACGAGTGGCGGCATCCACGGCGACGACAACGCCGGGGATGCGTGGGCCGCCCCGCGGGCAGGCGGGCGCCGACGGAGGTACGCGCCGCGGCACGTACCGGAGCGCCACCACCAAATACATTTCAAAACGCTGACATTCGTAACATCACTCAGCTCGCCATGGACCGAATCAGGGACGCCGTTGCCCCTTACCGCGGTGCGCCTTTTCGCGCGCCCCGACGGCATCCGCCGATGCGCGACATTCCCCGAAATCGAAAATTATTCGCAGGTGGTCGATTTGGATTGCCTAACCTCTGCAGGCGCCGCAGTCGAAACCAAGACCGCTGCGGTCCAGCATTTTTCGCAATCCGGCACACATCAACGTCACTCATCGAAATCATATAAGACACATATATGCGCGAGCGCGGCTGTGAGGAACGAAACAAACTGAACGTTTGAGATGTCTATGAGCTTCGTGACAACTGCATGTGGGCTTGGGAGAATGCAGGGACATGACTGCAATGTCGGGATACGCGGGTAACCAACGGCCACGCCAAGCCATATTGGGGCAGCTGCCCCGCATCTATCGTGCCGACGGATCGCCGATCCGGGTTTTGCTGGTCGATGACGAACCGGCGCTCACGAATCTGGTCAAGATGGCGCTGCACTACGAGGGCTGGGTCGTCGACATCGCGCACAACGGGCGTGAGGCGCTGGCCAAATTCGAGAAAGTCAGCCCCGACATCCTCGTCCTCGACATCATGCTTCCCGACGTGGACGGGCTGCGGATCCTGGAGCGGGTGCGCGGGTCGGATTCCTACACGCCCACGCTCTTCCTGACCGCGCGCGATTCGGTCATGGATCGAGTGACCGGGCTCACCGCGGGAGCCGACGACTACATGACGAAGCCGTTCAGCCTCGAGGAGCTGGTCGCCCGGCTGCGCGGATTGCTGCGCCGCTCCGGCCAGCAGACCCCACCGTCCGCCGCCGAGACGCTCAAGGTGGGCGACCTGCGCGTCGACACGGCCAGCCGGGAGGTGAACCGCGGCGGCACGCCGATATCGCTGTCTTCGACCGAATTCGAGTTGCTCCGCTTCCTCATGCGCAACCCACGCCGCGCACTGAGCCGCACGGAGATCCTCGACCGGGTGTGGAACTACGACTTCGCCGGGCGAACCAGCATCGTCGACCTTTACATCTCCTACCTGAGGAAGAAGATCGACTCGGGCCGCGAGCCGATGATCCATACCGTCCGCGGTGTCGGGTACATGCTGCGGCCGCCGGAATGACCGGCGAGATCCCTTCCGCCGCCAAGGACCGTCCCAGATGGCTTCCCCATTCGTTGCGACGCCAGCTGCTGCTGGGCGTGCTGGCCGTCGTCAGCGTCGTCCTGGTGACGGTGGGGGTCGTCTCGGTTCTCAGCCTGCGCGGCTACGTCACCGCGATGAGCGATGTCGACGTCGCGCAATCGCTTGACGCGCTGAGCAATTCGTACACGCGTTATCGCAGCGGAGAGCACAAATCGGCGGATCGCGGCACCACTCCGCCGATCGCCCAGGCGATGCTGGAGTTCACCGAACAGACGCCGGGCAACCTCATCGCCGTGCTGCACGACGGTGTGGTGATCGGTTCGGCGGTGTTCTCGGAGGATCAACCCAAACCTGCCCCGGCCGACGTCGTCCGAGCCATCCAGGCCCAACGCTGGGGCGGCGGTCCGCCGCGGACCGAGCGACTCGGTAGCCTGGGTTCCTACCGGGTGCAGAGCCGCGCCGCCGGAAGCGATCTGCTGGTCGTCGGGGTGTCGCTGAACCTCGCCGACCAGATCATCGTCCGCAAACAGGTCACCACCACAGCGCTCATCGCGGCGGCCCTGACCGTGACGGCCGCGCTGACCGTCTGGGTCGTCGGGTACACCCTGCGCCCGCTGCGCCGGCTCGCCGCGACCGCCGCCGAGGTGGCCGCCATGCCGCTCACCGACGGTGACCATCGAATCAGCGCGCGGGTCCCGCCGCCGGACACCGATCCGGGCAACGAGGTGGGGATCGTCGGGCACACCCTGAACCGGCTGCTGAACAACGTGGACGGCGCGCTGGCGCATCGCGCCGAATCCGACCTGCGCATGCGCCAATTCATCACCGACGCCAGCCACGAGCTGCGCACCCCGCTGGCGGCGATCCAGGGTTATGCCGAACTGACCCGTCAGGACAGCGAAGCGCTGCCGCCGACCACCGAATATGCCTTGGCCCGAATCGAATCCGAGGCGCGGCGAATGACGTTGCTGGTCGACGAGCTCCTGCTGCTGTCGCGCCTGGGCGAGGGCCAGGACCTGGAAACCGACGACGTCGACCTGACCGATGTCGTCGACGACGCGGTGAACGACGCGGCGGTCGCGGCGCCGACTCACCGCTGGGTGAAGAACCTGCCGGACACGCCCGTTTGGGTCCGCGGCGACCATGCCCGGCTGCACCAACTGGTCAGCAACCTGCTCAGCAACGCCCGCCTGCACACCCCACCCGGGGTGACCGTGACCACCGGCATCACATGCCTGCGCACCGGCCCCGAAGCGCCCTGCGCGGAGCTGACCGTCGCCGACGACGGGCCCGGGATCGATGCCGCGCTCCTCCCCCGGTTGTTCGAACGGTTCGTCCGGGCGGATGCGTCGCGCTCCAACGGCTCGGGCATCGGCCTGGGGCTGGCCATCGTGAGCTCGATCGTCAAAGCGCACGAGGGCTCCGTCACCGCCGAATCCATCCCCGGCAGAACGACTTTCCGAGTGCGATTACCGATGATCGACGGACCCGCGAACGCGGGCTAGTGTGACAGCGTCGCTGCCGCGCTGCGCGGTCGCCGCATCTGGAAAAGCGCTTCAGACGCGGGCGATCCTCCCGAGACGGTCGTACGCCTCCCACCAGACGGCCTCACGCTCGACCAACGAGATCGCACCCTTGCCCACGGCACGGTCGGCTTGGGTCAACATGCTGACCACGACCGCCCATTCGGTGTATTTGCGTAGTTCGCCGGCGTCGATGCTGCCGGGCAAGAGGATGGCCGACAGGGACCGGACGTGCACTCGGGGTGGCCCGGCCCGCAGGAAGAGCAACGCCCCGATCAAGACGTAGGCGAACACGGCATACTTCAGCACCGTATCGGGTGGGGCCGCGGCGCCGCCGAGGAACAGGATCGCCAGCAGCCCCAGCACGGCGCCGGTTGCCGGCCATCCCCGCCACATCCGCGCGAGCCGCCGATCGGCGGTGCTGCTTCCCGGGGGATAAACGATCAACCGGTAGTGCCGAACGTCGTATCTGCCGACCGTGGCATCGAACGATCCCCACTGATGGGTACCGTCGAGCAGCCGCAACCACCACCGGGGCGCCGCCGGTACGCTCTGGGTGGGTTGTAGCACAACCTGTTCGGGGTGTCGCGGCACGGTTCTTCGCACACACCCGGGTCTACGCCCGATTCACGACGCATGGGACTCGTCCAAACAACTTCTATACGCTCCCCGGCCGATCGTTTACGTCACCCTATCGACGCGGCGGGCGCTCAAGGGGCCGGCATTGGGGACCGGCGACGGACCGTAAAGGAACCGTAAATGCACACGTCGCCGCCGTTAGGAAACTGTCAACCAAAGGCCCTATCCGGCGATCCGTGTCTAGTTTCAAGCTGACCTTGCCTCCGAGTACGGCATTGTGGCCTGACTCGACGAGGCCTTTTCGTATGCACGTCGACTGGCGGGGAACGGAGACGAGATGGGCGTGTTGGTGTACATCGTGCTCACGGTGGCGGTGTTCGCCATACTGGGCCTGGTGGAGAAAGCGGTCGAGCGGCTGTGAGCTACGAAAACATCGTTGGCTTGGCGCTTTCGGTACTGCTCGCGGTCTTCCTGGGGTGCGCCCTGCTGTTCCCCGAGAGGTTCTAGTGAGCGCAACAGCAGCAGGGATCGTCTTTCTCCTCACCCTTGTCGTGGCGCTGGCCCTGGTGCATGTGCCGCTGGGCGACTACATGTTTCGCGTGTACACGTCGGAGCGTGACTCGTCCGTCGAACGCTTGGTGTACCGGCTGATCGGGGTCGATGCGCGGTCCGAGCAGACGTGGGGGGCTTATGCCCGAAGCGTGCTGGCGTTCTCGTCCATCAGCGTCCTGTTCCTGTTCGTCTTTCAGCTCGTGCAGGGCAAATTGCCGTTGCACCTGCACGACCCGGCCACGCAGATGACGCCGGGACTGGCGTGGAACACCGCGGTCAGCTTCGTCACGAACACCAACTGGCAGGCCTACTCCGGCGAGTCGACGCAGGGCCACCTGGTGCAGATGGCGGGCCTCGCGGTGCAGAACTTTGTCTCGGCGGCCGTCGGGATGGCGGTGGCGATAGCGCTGGTCCGCGGCTTCGCCCGCAAGCGCACCGGCGACCTGGGTAACTTCTGGGTCGACCTGGTGCGCACCGTGCTGCGCATCCTGCTGCCCATTTCGGTCGTCGCCGCGATCCTGCTGATCGCCGGTGGCGCGATCCAAAACTTCCACCTGCACGATCAGGTCGCGACCACCCTGGGCGGCGCCCAGCAGACGATCACCGGCGGCCCGGTGGCCAGCCAGGAGGCGATCAAGGAGCTCGGCACCAACGGCGGCGGCTTCTACAACGCGAACTCCGCGCACCCCTTCGAGAACCCGACGACGTGGACCAACTGGATGGAGATCTTCCTGCTGCTGGTGATCAGCTTCTCGTTGCCGCGCACGTTCGGGCGCATGGTGGGCAGCACCAAGCAGGGCTACGCGATCGCATCGGTCATGGCGACGCTGTACGCGATCAGCGTGTCCTTCATGATGTGGTTCCAGCTGCAGCACCACGGCACGGTGCCGACCGCGGTCGGGTCGGCCTTCGAGGGCGTCGAACAGCGGTTCGGCGTCGCCGACTCCGCGGTATTCGCCGACTCGACGACGCTCACCTCGACCGGTGCCGTCGATTCGTTCCACGACTCGTACACCAGCCTCGGCGGGATGATGGCGCTGTTCAACATGCAGCTCGGTGAGGTCGCTCCCGGCGGCACCGGCTCGGGGCTTTACGGCATGCTGATCCTGGCGGTGATCACGGTGTTCGTTGCCGGACTGATGGTCGGGCGCACCCCGGAATACCTGGGCAAGAAGATCAACCCACGCGAAATCAAGCTCGCCGCAAGCTATTTCCTGGTCACCCCGCTGATCGTGCTGACCGGGACCGCGATCGCGATGGCGCTGCCCGGCGAACGCGCCAGCATGCTCAACACCGGCCCGCATGGGTTGTCGGAGGTGCTGTACGCGTTCACCTCCGCCGCGAATAACAACGGCTCGGCGTTCGCCGGGATCGGCGTTAACACCAACTGGTACAACACCGCGCTCGGATTGGCGATGGTCTTCGGGCGGTTCCTCCCGATGGTGCTCGTCCTGGCGCTGGCCGGTTCGCTCGCCAAGCAGGGCCACACGCCCGAATCGGCGGGCACCCTGCCCACCCACCGTCCGCAGTTCGTGGGAATGGTCGCAGGCGTCACGGTGATCCTCGTTGCCCTCACTTTCCTGCCCATGCTTGCGCTCGGGCCTCTCGCTGAAGGAATCCACTGATGACCGCGACCGCCGTCGATTCGTCCGAGCAGACGCAGCCCGCGACTCCCACAGAGAAGAAGCGGGTCCAGGGCGGCCTGCTCGATCCGAAGATGCTGTGGAAGTCGGCCCCGGATGCGCTGCGCAAGCTCGACCCGCGCACCTTGTGGCGCAACCCGGTGATGTTCATCGTCGAAATCGGCGCCGCCTGGAGCACCGTGTTGGCGGTCATCAACGAAACCTGGTTCGCCTGGTTGATTGTCGTCTGGCTGTGGCTGACCGTGCTCTTCGCGAACCTCGCGGAGGCGGTCGCCGAGGGGCGGGGCAAGGCACAGGCGGAAACGCTACGCCGCGCCAAAACCCAGACCCTGGCCCGGCGGCTCAAGGACTGGATTCCGGGCGGGCCCGCCGTCGAGGAAGAGGTCGCGGCGCCGCTGCTGCAACAGGGCGACGTCGTCGTGGTCGAGGCCGGACAGGTCATTCCGGGCGACGGCGACGTGGTGGAGGGCATTGCCTCGGTGGACGAATCCGCGATCACGGGCGAATCCGCGCCGGTGATCCGCGAGTCCGGCGGCGACCGTTCGGCGGTCACCGGCGGCACCACCGTGCTGAGCGACCGCATCGTCGTGAAGATCACCCAGAAGCCGGGCGAAAGCTTCATCGACCGGATGATCGCGCTCGTCGAGGGCGCCAACCGGCAGAAGACCCCGAACGAGATCGCGCTGAACATCCTGCTGGCCGCGTTGACGGTCATCTTCGTGTTCGCCGTCGCGACCCTGCAGCCCCTGGCGATCTACTCCAAGGCGAACAACCCGGGCGTTCCGGACACCCAGGCGCTCAACGCAAGTGGTGTCACCGGGATCGTGATGGTTTCGCTGCTGGTGTGCCTGATCCCCACCACGATCGGCGCGCTGCTGTCGGCCATCGGCATCGCCGGCATGGACCGGCTGGTACAGCGCAACGTGCTGGCGATGTCCGGGCGCGCGGTGGAGGCCGCCGGCGACGTCAACACGTTGCTGCTCGACAAGACCGGCACCATCACGCTGGGCAACCGGCAGGCCGGCGCATTCGTCCCTCTCGACGGCGTCACCAATGAACACCTCGCCGACGCGGCGCAATTGTCCAGCCTGGCCGACGAAACGCCGGAGGGACGCTCGATCGTCGTATTCGCCAAGCAACACTTCGGGCTGCGCGAGCGCGCTCATGGCGAACTCGCGCACGCCCATTGGGTGGAGTTCTCCGCCTCGACGCGAATGTCCGGGGTCGACCTCGGCGGCCACCAACTACGCAAGGGCGCGGCCAGCTCCGTCGCGGAATGGGTGCGCGGGCAGGGCGGAAAGGTGCCGACGCAGCTCGGTGAGATCGTCGACGGCATCTCCGCCGGCGGTGGCACTCCGCTGGTCGTCGGCGAGTGCATCAACGGCGAAGCCGCGCTGCTCGGCGTCATCCACCTCAAGGACGTCGTCAAGCAGGGCATGCGCGAGCGCTTCGACGAGATGCGCAAGATGGGCATTCGCACCGTCATGATCACCGGCGATAACCCGTTGACGGCCAAGGCGATTGCCGACGAGGCGGGAGTCGACGACTTCCTCGCGGAGGCCACACCGGAGGACAAGCTGGCGCTGATCAAGCGTGAGCAGGAGGGCGGCAAGCTGGTCGCGATGACCGGCGACGGCACCAACGACGCGCCGGCGCTCGCTCAGGCCGACGTGGGCGTGGCGATGAACACCGGAACCTCGGCGGCCAAAGAGGCCGGCAACATGGTCGATCTCGACTCCGACCCGACCAAGCTCATCGAGATCGTCGAGATCGGCAAGCAGCTGTTGATCACCCGCGGCGCGCTCACCACGTTCTCCATCGCCAACGACATCGCGAAGTACTTCGCGATCATCCCGGCCATGTTCGTCGCGCTATTCCCCGGCCTGGACATGATCAACATCATGCGGTTGCACAGCCCGGAATCGGCCATCCTTTCGGCGGTGATCTTCAACGCGATCATCATCGTGGCGCTGATCCCGCTGTCGCTTCGCGGCGTGCGATACACACCAAGCAGCGCGTCAAAACTGTTGAGCCGCAACCTCTATGTCTATGGCTTGGGCGGCATCGTGGCCCCGTTCATCGGCATCAAGCTCATCGACCTCATCGTCCAATTCGTCCCCGGGATGTCCTGACATGAAGTTCTCCAGTTTCGTTCGCATGCATTGGGCGGCCTTCCGGGCGCTGCTGGTGCTCACCGTGATCACCGGGCTCGGCTACCCGCTGGTGATCTGGCTGCTCGCGCAGCTGCCGGGCCTGCACGACAACGCCGAGGGATCGATCCTGACGGCCAACGGCAGGCAGGTCGGCAGCCGGCTGATCGGTCAGCTGTTCACCGACAAGGACGGCAACACGCTGCCGCAGTACTTCCAGAGCCGCCCCTCTGCGGCCGGTAACGGCTATGACCCGCTGAACACGAGCGCGAGCAACCTCGGGCCGGAAAGCATCGTCGACACCGCCGCGGACCCGGCCCAACTGGCCGCCGGCAAGTCCGCGTCGGACGCGGGCTTCAAGCCCAGCCTGCTGACGCAGGTGTGCACGCGCAGCACGGCCGTGGGACAACTCGAGGGCGTCAGCGGGTCGCGTCCGTTCTGCACCGGTGGCGGTGTCGGTGCGGTGCTGTCGGTGATCGGCACACGCGACGCCCGCGGCAACGTCGTCCACCCGACCCGGGTGGTCAGCGTCAACGAGCCGTGCCAGTCGACGTCGGCGCCGTTCCTGACGATGTACGAGGGCGTGCGGGTCGAGTGCGCAAAGTACGGCGAGGACTACTCGATCGGCCAGATCGTGCCCGTCCGCGGGGCCGCCTCCGCCAACCCGGCCGTCCCCGCCGACGCGGTCACCGCCAGCGGCAGCGGCCTGGACCCGAACATCTCCGCGGCCTACGCCGACATCCAGGTCGCCCGGGTGGCAAAGGCCCGGCATGTCAGCCCCGACCAGGTCCGGGCGGTCCTGGCGCGGTACCGCACCGGCCGCGACCTCGGCTTCTTGGGCGAGCCGACGGTGAACGTGCTGCAGCTCAACCTGCAACTCGACCACCAGTATCCGGTTAGCGGCTGACGCGAGGGTGGATGATGGTTGACGTGAGCCCCCTCGACCACCATCCCAAGCGCGGTGAACTGCGCATCTACCTCGGTGCGGCCCCGGGGGTGGGCAAGACGTACGCGATGCTGGGCGAGGCACATCGGCGGCTGGAGCGCGGCACCGACCTGGTGGCGGGCGTGATCGAGACCCACGGGCGGGCGAAAACCGGTGAGCTGCTTGAAGGTATCGAGATCATCCCGCCGCGCTGCATCGACTATCGGGGCAGCACCTTTCGCGAGCTCGACGTGCCCGCCGTGCTGGCGCGGCACCCGCAGGTCGTCCTGGTGGACGAGCTGGCCCACACGAACACCCCCGGGAGCAAGAACGCCAAGCGCTGGCAGGACGTCGAGGAGCTGCTGGACGCCGGCATCACGGTAATCTCCACCGTCAACGTCCAGCACCTGGAAAGCCTCAACGACGTCGTCGCGCAGATCACCGGCATCGAGCAGAAGGAGACGATCCCCGACTCCATCGTCCGCCAGGCGGCGCAGGTCGAGCTCATCGACATCACACCGGAGGCGCTGCGCCGCAGGCTTTCTCACGGCAACGTTTACGCCCCCGAACGCATCGATGCGGCCCTGTCGAACTACTTTCGCCGCGGGAACCTCACCGCGCTGCGGGAATTGGCGCTGCTGTGGCTGGCCGACCAAGTCGACACGGCGCTGGCGAAGTACCGCGCCGAGAACAAGATCACGGCCACCTGGGAGGCCCGCGAACGGGTCGTCGTGGCCGTCACCGGCGGCCCGGAGTCTGAAACGTTGGTGCGACGCGCTTCTCGCATCGCGTCGAAGTCCAGCGCCGAACTGATGGTGGTGCACGTGGTCCGCGGCGACGGTCTCGCGGGGCTGTCCGAGCGCAGAATGAGCAAGATTCGCGAGCTCGCCAACAGCCTCGACGCGTCGCTGCACACCGTCGTCGGCGACGACGTGCCCGCCGCCCTGCTGGATTTCGCCCGGGAGAACAACGCGACCCAGCTGGTGATCGGCACCTCCCGCCGGCCACGGTGGGCGCGCATCTTCGACGAGGGCATCGGCCAGACCATCGTCGAACGGTCCGGAAAGATCGACGTGCACATGGTCACCCACGAGGAGTCCAAGCGCGGCCTCAGGGCGTCGGCGCCGTCCCCCCGTGAGCGACGGGTGATTTCGTGGGTGGCGGCCGTCGTCGTCCCGTCGGCGATCTGTGCGGTCACGGTGACCCTGCTGGATCCGTACCTGCAAACCGCCGGCGAGAGCGCGCTGTTCTTCGTCGGGGTGCTGGTCGTCGGCCTGCTGGGAGGCGTTGCGCCGGCGATCCTTTCGGCGGTGCTGTCCAGCCTGCTGCTGAACTACTTCCTGACCGCCCCGAGGTACACCTTCACGATCGCCGAACCCAATGCCGCCGTGACCGAAGTGGTCCTGCTGCTCGTCGCGGTGGCCGTCGCGGTCCTGGTTGACGGCGCGACCAAACGCACACGCGAGGCCCGGCGCGCCTCGCAGGAGGCCGAACTGCTGACGCTGTTCGCCGGGTCCGTGCTGCGCGGCGCCGACCTCGAGACGCTCCTGGAACGGGTGCGGGAGACGTACTCGCAGCGGGCGGTGTCGATGTTGCGGGAACCCACCGAGGACGAGCGGGCCAACGGGCAGAAGAGCTACGTCGTCGCCTGCGTGGGCAGCGACCCCTGCGAGACCGTCGATTCGGCCGACACCGCGATCGAGGTCGGCGACGACGAGTTCTGGATGCTGTTGGCCGGGCGGAAGCTGTTCGCGCGTGACCGGCGGGTGCTCGGTGCGGTCGCCAAGCAGGCGGCGGGTCTGATCAGGCAGGAGGAGCTCGCCAAGGAGGCCAGTCGCTCCCAGGCGATCGTCCAGGCCGACGAGCTGCGGCGCTCCCTGCTGTCGGCGGTGAGCCACGACCTCCGGACGCCGCTGGCGGCGGCCAAGGTCGCGGTGTCCAGCCTGCGGGCCGAGGACGTCGCGTTCTCCGCCGAGGACACCGCGGAGCTGTTGGCCACCATCGAGGAATCGATCGACCAGCTGACCGCGCTCGTCGGCAACCTGCTCGACTCCTCGCGGCTGGCGGCCGGTGTCGTGCAGCCGGAGCTGCGGCGGGTGTACCTCGAGGAGACCGTGCAGCGCGCGCTGGTCAGCATCGGCAAGGGCGCCACCGGCTTCTACCGATCCGCCATCGACCGCGTCAAGGTCGACGTCGGCGACGCCGTGGTGCTGGCCGACCCGGGGCTGTTGGAACGTGTCTTTGCCAACCTGATCGACAACGCCCTGCGCTATGCGCCCAACTGCGTTGTGCGGGTGAACGCCGGGCGGGTGGGGAACCGCGTGCTGATCAACGTCATCGACGAGGGCCCCGGAATCCCGCACGGGACCGAGGATCAGATCTTCGAGGCGTTCCAGCGGCTGGGCGATCACGACAACACGACCGGGGTCGGGCTGGGAATGTCGGTGGCGCGGGGCTTTGTCGAAGCGATGGGCGGCACGATCGCGGCCGGTGACACCCCGGGCGGTGGAGTGACCGTGGTGGTCGAGCTGGCCGCGCCGCAGGGGTCCCTATGACCCGCGTGCTGGTGATCGACGACGAGCCGCACATCCTGCGCGCGCTGCGCATCAACCTGTCCGTGCGGGGGTACGAGGTGATCACCGCCGCAACCGGGGCGGGGGCGTTGCGGGCCGCGGCCGAACACAAGCCGGACGTGGTGATCCTCGACCTGGGGCTGCCCGACATCTCGGGCATCGAGGTGCTGGCGGGCCTGCGCGGCTGGCTCAACGCCCCGGTGATCGTGTTGTCGGCGCGCTCGGACTCCTCGGACAAAGTGGAGGCCCTCGACGCCGGCGCCGACGACTACGTCACAAAACCCTTTGGGATGGACGAGTTTCTGGCCCGGCTGCGTGCGGCGGTGCGGCGCAATGCGGCGGCGTCGGAGACGGACGAACCCGTCGTGGAGACCGACGCCTTCACCGTCGACCTGGCCGCCAAGAAGGTCACCAAGGACGGCGCCGAGGTGCACCTGACCCCGACCGAGTGGGGCATGCTCGAGGTGCTGGTGCGCAATCGCGGGAAGCTGGTCGGCCGCGAGGAGCTGCTCAAGGAGGTGTGGGGCCCGGCGTACGCGACCGAAACCCATTACCTGCGGGTGTATTTGGCCCAGCTGCGGCGCAAACTCGAGGACGACCCGTCGCATCCCAAGCATCTGCTGACCGAGTCCGGCATGGGATACCGCTTCGAGGCGTGAGGTTGCGCCCCCGCCGAACGTCGGGTCGTTGTGGTCAGCGCAGAGTTTTCAGCGCAACAACTCGACGCTCGGCGCTGCGGTTTCGTGGGCGCTCGCGTCGTCAATCGCAGATGGACAGCACGATGCCGTCCAAGATGTCGTGTTCGCTCACGGTCAGCTCGTCGATGCCGGCTCGGTCGCGCAACTCGCGCGCCAACTCCTCGACCACGATCGCTCCCCCGGCGATGACGTCGGCCCGGCCCTCGTGCATCGGCCCCAGGGCGGCGCGCCGGGCCCGCGTCATGCCGATCAGCCGCTCGCACACCGCCAGCAGGTCGCCGCCGGACACTCGCGAAAGATGAATGGCCTCGGAGTCGTAAGTCGCCATGTTGTGGGCGAGCGCCGACAGCGTGGTCATCGTTCCGGCCACTCCCACCCAGGTACGTGCGCGTTCCACGGGCACCACCCCCAGCGCGACGTCGAGACGCTCACGCACCACCGCGCGCGCGGCCGCGACCTCGTCCGGCGTCGGCGGATCGGCGTGCAGGCAGCGCTCGGTCAACCGGACGCAACCGATGTCGGCCGAGTAGCTCGCCACCACGGCGTCGCCCCCGAGCACGATCTCGGTCGAGCCGCCGCCGAGGTCGACCACCACGAACGGGGCTGCCGCACTGTCCAATTCGCCGACGGCCCCGCGAAAGGACAGCGAGGCCTCCTCGGCGCCGGTGATCACCTCCGCCACCGTGCCGGGCAACACGGCGCCCAGCACGTCGGCGGTCATCGCGAAGAACTCGTCCCGATTGGCCACGTCACGCGCGGCGGACGTCGCCACCATGCGCGCCCGTTCGACGTTGTGCGCCCGGAGCAGATCCGCGTAGTCGGCCAACGCCACGCGGGTCCGCTCGATCGCCTCGGGCGCGAACTGACCGGTCGCGTCGACGCCCTGACCCAGCCGGACGATCCGCGTCTCGCGGTGCACATCGCTCAGCCGCCCGCCATCGGCATCGGCGATGAGCAGTCGAATCGAGTTGGTGCCGCAGTCGATCCCGGCGAGCCTGGTCGCGCTCACCATTGCCCCGGCACCAGGATCCCGACCATCGCCGGCTCGGGCGCCAGCGCCGCCAGCGCCTCGTCGCCGAGCGGGTTGCATCCGGGGCCCTTGGCCAGCGAATGGGCGATCAACACGTGCAGGCACTTGACCCGGTCCGGCATGCCGCCGCCGGAGAAGGTGGTGCCCAGCGGCTCGATTGCGTCGCGCTCGGCCAGATACGACTCGTGGGCGCGCCGATAGGCGGCCGCCAAAGCGGCGTCCCGGCAGAGGCGTTCGGTCATCTCCCGCATCAGTCCCGTCGTCTCCAGGCGGCTCGCGGCCGCGGTCAGCACCGGATGCGTCAGGTAGTACAGAGTGGGAAACGGCGTCCCGTCGGGAAGTCTCGGCGCCGTCTTCACCACGGCGGGTTCGCCATTGGGGCAGCGGTACGCGACCTCCAGCACGCCGCGCGGCTCACGCCCGAGCTGCCGCGCCACCGCTTCCAGGTCGGCACGGTCAACCACCGGGACCCGCGGGGGTCGGCGCGGCCGGCGCGGCTGGCGCCTCGGACGGGGCGGCCGGCGGCAAGTGTGGCGCGTCGGCGACGGTATGCCACAGGGCGGTGTACCACGGCTCGTTCTTCGCGGGTTTGCCTGTCTCCGAACCCGGTTGGGACGGCACGGCGGCGGTCGGGGGCAGCTGGACCTGAAACGGAATGTCCCCAGGCATGACGAACCCCAGCCGCTCGCGCGCCTGGGCCGCGATATAGGCGGGATCGCCGAGTTTGCTTTTCTTCTGTTCGAGTTCCGAGATCTGACGGCGCAGCGACGCCTCGCTGGCCGACAGCTGTTGCATCTCGGTGCGCTGCGCGAAGTAGGTGCGCACCGGTCCGGCGATGGTCAGCGTCAGCACGCAGACCACCGCGGCCAGCACCGCCGCGCGCCGGGCGGTGAAACCCAGCCGCTGATCGGACCGCTGCTCCACCGACTCGGCGGCCTGACGCTTGATGGGCTCGACGACATGCTCCTGCAGCGAGCGAGCCGGGGCGCGGCCGGCCGTCTGCGAGGGCTTCGACGACGGCTTGGCCGAACGCCGGCGCCGAACCGAGTCGCCGCCCTTACCCGGGCGCGATGCCGGGGAGCGTCTCTTCGGATCGGGCTTGGCCGCCAAACTATTTCAGCCCTATTTCGCGTCCACCGCGAACCGCGGGAAGGCGAGGTCGCCGGCGTAGCGGGCGGCGTCGCCGAGCGCTTCCTCGATGCGCAGCAGCTGGTTGTATTTCGCGACGCGTTCGCTGCGGGCGGGCGCGCCGGTCTTGATCTGTCCGCTGCCGACCGCGACGGCGAGGTCGGCGATCGTGGTGTCCTCGGTCTCACCGCTGCGATGGCTCATCATCGTGCGGTACCCGCTGTGGTGGGCGAGGGCGACGGCGTCGAGCGTCTCGGTCAGCGTGCCGATCTGATTGACCTTGACCAGCAACGCGTTTGCCACCCCTTTCTCGATGCCCTCCTCGAGGCGCTCGGGGTTGGTGACGAAGATGTCGTCGCCCACGATCTGCACGCGGTCACCCACCGACGCCGTAAGCGCCGCCCAGCCGTCCCAATCGTCCTCGGACAGCGGGTCTTCGATGGAGACCAGCGGGTATGAGCCGAGCAGGCCGGCGTAGAACTCGGCCATCTGCTCGGCGCTGCGGGTCGCACCCTCGAACTTGTATCCGGTGCCGTCGGTGTAGAACTCGGTGGCCGCCGCGTCGAGTGCCAGCGCGACGTCGGCGCCCAGCCGCAGACCCGTCGACTCGATGGCCTTGCCGATCAGGTCCAGCGCCGCGGTGGTGCCGGCGACGTCGGGGGCGAACCCGCCTTCGTCGCCCAGACCGGTGCTCAACCCCTGCTTCTTCAGTACCGACTTCAGGGCGTGGTACACCTCCGCGCCCCAGCGCAGCGCCTCGGCGAAGCTCGGGGCCCCGATCGGGGCCACCATGAACTCCTGGATGTCCACCGCCGTATCGGCGTGCGCCCCACCGTTGAGGATGTTCATCATCGGGACGGGCAGGATGTGGGCGTTCGGCCCGCCGAGGTAGCGAAAGAGCGGAAGTTCGGCCGAATCGGCGGCCGCCTTGGCGACGGCCAGCGACACGCCCAGGATCGCGTTGCCGCCGAGCCGGGACTTGTCGGGGGTGCCGTCGAGGTCCACCAGGGCCTGGTCGACCAACCGCTGGTCGTCGGCGTTCAGGCCGATCACGGCCGGCCCGATCTCGTCCAGCACGGCCTGGACCGCCTTGCGGACACCCTTGCCGCCGTACCGGTCGCCGCCGTCGCGCAGCTCGACGGCCTCGTGCTCGCCCGTCGACGCGCCGGAGGGCACGGCGGCGCGGGCAAACGTCCCGTCGATGAGGGCGATCTCGACCTCCACCGTTGGATTACCGCGGGAATCCAGGATCTCGCGGGCTCCCACCTGCTCGATAATCGGCACTGGGTTCTCCTTGCCTAAGTCTGCGTGGTAGCTGGGTCCCGGCCTCGAGGCCGGCCTTAGCGTAAAGCCTGGTTCATCCTGCTATAGCGGGTGACCCGCCGCATAGGCGGTGGCCCAGTCGCGAACCGCGCGCGCGTAGACGCCCGAGTTGTTGTAGGCCCGCAGCGCGGTTATCCATCCCCTCGCGGTCCCGAGATCCTTTCCACGCCAACACAGGTAACCGGCGGCCGCGAGCGCCGCGTCGTCGATGTTGTCCGGGCTGACACGACCGTCGTTGTGGGCGTCAACGCCGTACAACCGCCAGGTCTCCGGGATGAACTGCATCGGGCCCATGGCGCGCGTGACACCGTCGGCGTCGGTGACCTCCTGCTCGCTGTCGACGATGCGCATCGTTCCGCCGCTGCCGTCCAGCCGGACGCCCCGAATCGGCGGGCTCACATCTCCGTTCGGCGACAACGTCGCGCCCCGATAGGTGCCGTGATGGCTCTCGACCTGCCCAATGCCGGCGAGCGTGGTCCAGGCGATGTGGCATTTCGGGTTCTCCACCTCGGCCACCCGGGCCGCATACGCGTAGGCCTCCAGGGCGATGACGGGAATCTCCAGCGCCTTCGACCGCTGCTGAGCCCAGCCGCGCAGCTGGTCCGCGGGCCGGCCGCTGGCGTGGGTGTCCACGGCCGGCACCGGGTCCCCGGCCGGCGGGGGAACCCCTTCCGGGATGAACAGGCTCAGCTGCCAGGTGCAACTGGAGGCCAGCAGCATCGCAGTAGCGCCGATCACGGCGGCCGCACGCAACCAACGCCTCGGCGACACCATGCTTGTCTGAAGCTCCCCTAAACTGCCCCTACACCAACCAAGCCATCGTCCCACGAGATTTGGGGCTGCCCGGCGCCCTCGGGGCCCTGAGGCATCGGTACAGCCCTGTCCCGCGCCGCTCGCCGATTAGCTGCCAGCAGCCTTGGCTAGCAACGAAAAACGGTCCCGACCTCTCGAATCTCCAATATCAACGGCGATGTTACCGTTCGACGCGCCGTCAAAGCGGCAAACATTGCGATGATCGCTGTCGCGCCACGGCCCGAGCGTCAATTTAGTCGGCATCCCCGCCGGCCCCGGGGTCGTCCGTGGGCGCGGCCGCCCCGGATGCCTCCGCGGAGCGGACCTCGGGTGCGCCCGAGTCAACCGGCCAGTGCGCGCGCCACTCCGCCTCACTCACGGCGGCCCGTGGCGCCACGTCGAACCCTTCCGGGACGCCGCCGCCGCCACGCTCCGCGGTGATGCCCTTCTCCGTGTTGCGCACCGTGTCGACGAAACCCAGAACGGCTGTGCGTAGCGCGCTTTCCGCATCGACGTCGGCGGACACCGAAACCGACGTGATCTCGGCGGGAACGAGGTCGGACGGTATGCCGGCCTTTTCCGCGCGCGCAATCACCTTCTGCGCCAGCGCCAGTGCGGGCTGACCGGTGTGGACATCGTCCATGACCGAGTTTCGGGGCTTTTCGGCCGCCTTGCGCTCCTCCCACTGCGCCAATTGCTCCTCCAGCGAAATGGGCTGACCGGCAAGGACTCCCGGTACCCGGTTGCCCAGCTTTCGCATCAGTGCGGCGGCGACGTCGTCGATGGTGAACGAGTGCTGGGGCGCCTCCTCGGCGATGCGGGCGTGGAATAGCACCTGCAGCAACACATCCCCGAGTTCCTCCCGCAGTTGGTCGGCGTCGCCGCTGCGGACCGCGTCGAGCAGCTCATACGTCTCCTCCAGCAGGAAGCGGCGCAACGACTCGTGAGTTTGCTCACTTTCCCAGGGTCCGGCGGTGCGCAGCTTGTCCATCATGGCGACCGCGTCGACCAGCTTCTCGCCGCGCGGCGTGTCCGGCGCCGAGATCAGCCGCGCGCCGGCGGCCAGCCGGGCGGTGACCGCCGGGTGCTCGGGGTCCGACGACAGCAGCACCGGCGCCGGGGCCTCGGGGTCCCCGGAGTGCACCGGGCGGGCCGCCGGCAGCGACCACGGCACCGCGACCGGCATCTCCTCGGTGTACTGCACCTCCCCGGCGAGGTGCTCGACGGCCTCGACCGGCACCAGCGACGGGCGGCGCGGGTCGAACAAGACGACGATCATCGGCGCCGCTCCTCCCTGCCCGCCACCGCCGCGGTCGCCGCACTCGTCATGCCGATGTCCTTCTGCGGTTCACCTTGCAACGCCGTCACCAAATTGGCCACCATCTGCACCAACTCGACGTCGCGGATCCGCGGCGCGCCGACACCCCCGTCCCGGGGGATGGGCACCTGCACCGTGGCCGTCGTGGCGCGGTACCGCGCCGCGGGATAGATCCGCTTCAGCCGCACCTGGGCCGAGTCGGGCAGCGTCATCGGCGACAGCTTCACCGTCGACTCCGACACGGACGACACCTCCGTGATGCCCGCGGCCCGGCACAGCAGTCGCAACCGCGCCACCGCCACCAGCCGCAGCGCCGGTTCGGGCAGCGGGCCGTACCGGTCGACGAGCTCCTCGATGACGGCGTCGACCGCGGCGTCGTCGGCCGCCGCGGCCAGCCGCCGGTAGGCCTCCAGCCGCAACCGGTCGCTGCCGATGTAGTCCGGCGGCAGGTGGGCGTCGACCGGCAGGTCGATCCGCACGTCCTTGGGCTCCTCGGCGGTGGTGACGGTCTGCCCGTCGGCCGCCGCCCGGTAGGCCTCCACGGCCTCCCCGACCAGCCTGACGTACAGGTCGAAACCCACCCCCGCAACGTGGCCGGACTGCTCGACGCCGAGCACGTTGCCGGCCCCGCGGATCTCCAGGTCCTTCAGCGCGACCGCCATCCCCGCGCCCAGCTCGTTGTTCTGCGCGATGGTGGCCAGCCGGTCGTAGGCCGTCTCGGTCAGCGGGGCGTGCGGCGGATACAGAAAGTAGGCGTAGCCCCGCTCGCGGCTGCGCCCGACCCGGCCCCGCAGCTGGTGCAGCTGCGAGAGCCCGAAGGTGTCGGCGCGCTCGACGATCAGCGTGTTGGCGTTAGAGATGTCCAGGCCGGTCTCCACGATCGTGGTGCACACCAGGATGTCGTATTCGCGGTTCCAGAACCCCTGCACGGTGCGTTCCAGCCGTTCCTCGGGCATCTGCCCGTGCGCGACGACGACGCGGGCTTCGGGCACCAGCTCGCGGATCCGGGCCGCCGTCCGGTCGATCGAGCTGACCCGGTTGTGCACGTAGAAGACCTGCCCGTCGCGCAGCAGCTCGCGCCGCAGGGCGGCCGCGACCTGCTTGTCGTCGTGCGGACCCACATAGGTCAGCACGGGGTACCGCTCCTCGGGCGGCGTCAGGATCGTCGACATTTCGCGGATCCCGGCCAGGCTCATCTCGAGCGTGCGCGGGATGGGGGTGGCGCTCATGGTGAGCACGTCGACATGGGTGCGCAGCGACTTGATGTGCTCCTTGTGCTCGACGCCGAAGCGCTGTTCCTCGTCGACGATGACCAGGCCGAGGTCCTTCCAGCGCACGGCGGTCTGCAGCAGCCGGTGGGTCCCGATGACGACGTCGACCGACCCGTCGGCCATGCCCTCGACCACCGCGCGGGACTCGGCCGGGTCGGTGAACCGCGACAGGCCTTTGACCGTCACCGGGAAGCCGGCCATCCGGTCGGTGAACGTCTGCAGGTGCTGGTCGGCGAGCAGCGTGGTGGGCACCAGCACGGCGACCTGCTTGCCGTCCTGCACCGCCTTGAACGCCGCCCGCACCGCGATCTCGGTCTTGCCGTAGCCGACGTCGCCGCAGATCACCCGGTCCATCGGGATCGGCTTCTCCATGTCGGCCTTGACCTCGGTGATCGCGGTGAGCTGGTCGACGGTCTCGGTGAAGCCGAACGCGTCCTCCATCTCGGCCTGCCACGGCGTGTCCGGCGCGAACGCGTGGCCGGGGCTGGCCTGCCGCTTGGCGTACAGGGCCACCAGCTCGCCGGCGATCTCGCGCACCGCGCGGCGGGCCTTGGTCTTGGTGTTGGCCCAGTCGCTGCCGCCGAGCTTGGAGAGCGCCGGCGCCTGCCCGCCGACGTACCGCGACAGCTGGTCCAGCGAATCCATCGGCACGTACAGCTTGTCCGAACCACCGCCGCGCTTGCTGGACGCGTACTCGAGCACCAGATACTCGCGCCGCGCGCCACCGACGGTGCGTTCGGTCATCTCGACGAACCGCCCGATGCCGTGCTGGTCGTGGACCACCAGGTCGCCGGCGGTCAGCGCCAGCGGGTCGACCGTGTTGCGCCGCTTGGCCGCCAGCCGCTTGCCCTCGACCGCGGTGGCCCGGCTGCCGGTCAGGTCGGTCTCGGTGATCACGACCAGGTTGGCCCCGGGGATCACCACGCCCTCGTGCAATGGGCCCTTGAGCACGCCGACGATGCCCGGGCGGGGTGCCGCGGCACATTCGAGCAGGGCCGCGGGTGTCTCGAATTCGGCGAGCCGCTCGACGACGCGGTGCGCGGTTCCGGTGCCGGGCGCCACGACGGCCGCGTAACCGCCGGTCGTAACGTGGGCGCGCAGCATCGCGAAGATGCCGTCGATGTCGTGCTGGTGTCCCCGGGCCGACGGCGACGCCCGGATGTCCAGCTCCGTCGCGGACTCGTCGGACAGCTGGCTCAGCGTCCACCACGGGTGACCGGCGCCGGCCGCGGCCGCGCATACGTCGTCCAGATCGGCGAACCCCGATCCCCCGAACTGCGCGACGTCGACCGGCGCGTCGGTGCCCAGCGCCGCCACCGACCACGACGCCTCCAGGAATTCGCTGCCCGTCTTGATCAGGTCGGCGGCCCGGGTGCGCACCTTTTCGGGATCGCACAGCAGCACTGGCGTGCCCTCGGCGAGCTGGTCGGTCAGCAGCACGTGTTCGCCCGGCCGCAGCACCGGAAGGAGCGCCTCCATGCCGTCGACCGCGATGCCTTCGGCCAGCTTGGCCAGCATGTCGGTGACGCTGCCGGTGATAGCGGGCTCGGCGCCGGAATGCCGCGCGGCCAGCGCGGCGGCCCGCTCCCGCACGTCGTCGGTGATCAGCAGTTCCCGGCACGCCACCGCGATCACCGTGCCGACCTCGATCTCGGGAATCGACCGCTGGTCAGCGACCGCGAACATCCGCATCTCGCTGACCTCGTCGCCCCAGAACTCGATGCGCACCGGATGCTCGGCGGTCGGCGGGAAGACGTCGAGGATTCCGCCGCGCACGGCGAATTCGCCGCGGCGTCCGACCATGTCGACGCGGCTGTAGGCCAGCTCGACCAGCCGGGCGATCACGTCGGAGAAGGCGACCTCCTGGCCGACGGTCAGCATGACCGGCTCGACCAGGCCCAGCTCCGGCATCATCGGCTGCAGCAGCGAGCGCACCGCGGTGACCACGACCTTCAGCGGCGGACCCAGCCGGGCGTCGTCGGGATGGGCCAGCCGGCGCAGCACGGTCAGCCGGGTGCCGACTGTGTCGACGCCCGGCGAGAGCCGTTCGTGCGGCAGCGTCTCCCAGGAGGGGAAGGCCGCCACGGCGTCGCCGAAGACGCCCCGCAGCTCGGCGGTCAGGTCGTCGGCTTCGCGCCCGGTCGCGGTCACGACGAGCAGCGGGCCCAACCGCGCCAGCGCGCTGGCGACGAACAGCCGTGCGCTGGCCGGGCCGACCAGGTGCAACTCGGGGGGCCGGGCCGCCGCCGCGTCGATGAGCTGCTGGAAGGTCGGCGCGGTGAGCGCCAAGTCGACGAGACCCGCGATCGGGGTTTCTGGATGAGCAGTCCCCGGTGCGGTCATGATGTATCCATTCTAGGTGCGCCAAAGCATGTCAATATCGGGCCCGGCGCCGTCAAGAGTTCGTCAAGGGATGCGGCAGCCGGTAGCCCGGAGGCGCACGTTGAACTCATGACATTGCTGGATTTCGTGCCGTCCCTGGGTCGGGCGGTGCCGCGGCGGTTCGATCCGGCGATCTGGCCGGTCACGGCCCAGTCCGACGACGAGGGCCGCCTCTGCGTCGGCGGCGTCCCCCTGGCCGACATCGCCGACGAGTTCGGAACCCCCACCTACGTCCTCGACGAAACCGACTTCCGGCGTCGCGCCCGCCGCTATCGCAAAGCGCTACGCGGCGTCGAGGTGGTCTACGCCGGAAAGTCGCTGTTGACGACCGCGGTGGCGCGCTGGGCCCGGGAAGAGGGCCTCGGGATCGACGTCTGCTCGGGCGGGGAGCTGGCCGTCGCCGTGGCCGCCGGGGTAGACCCGGCCCGCATCGTGATGCACGGCAACGCGAAATCGCCCGAGGAGTTGCGCGACGCGGTGCGCACCGGCGTCGGGCGGATCGTGCTGGACTCGTGGATCGAGATCGCCTACCTCGCGGGGGCGGCGCGCCGGCGTCAGCCGGTGCTCGTGCGGGTGACGCCCGACGTGGATGTCCACGGCCATCGCGCCCTCACAACCGGCGTCGCCGACCAGAAGTTCGGGTTCTCTCTGGCCGCCGGCCACGCCGCCGACGCCGCGCACCGCGTGCTGACGCACCCCGCCCTGGACCTGGTGGGCCTGCATTGCCATCTCGGCTCACAGGTCGGCGACGCCGCCCCGTACGGCGAGGCGATTCGGCGGTTGGTTGCCGCGATGGCCGACATCCGCGCCCGGCACGGCGTCATCCTGACCGAGCTGAACATCGGCGGCGGGCACGCCATCCGCTACGCGCCCGGCGACCGGGAGCTCGACCTCGACGAGCTGGGACGCGTCATCGAGGACGCGCTGGACGAGGCCTGCGCGGCCGAGCACTTCCCGCGACCGACGGTCGTGGTGGAACCCGGCCGCGCGATCAGCGGCCGGGCCGGGGTGACGCTGTATCGGGTGTGCTCGCTGCGGACGCAGCCGGGCGACCGCACCTTCGTGGCCGTCGACGGGGGCATGAGCGACAACCCCCGCGTAGCGACGTGCGGCTCCCGGTACACCGTCACGCTGGCGAATCGGCATTCCCGGGCGGCCCGCCAACGCGTCACCGTGGCCGGCCGGCACTGCGAGGCGGGCGACGAGATCGCCCGCGACATCGAGCTGCCCGCCGATGTGCGTCCCGGCGACGTGCTGGCGGTCGCCTGCACCGGCGCCTACCACCACAGCATGGCCTCGAACTACAACCTGGTCGGCCGACCGCCCGTCGTGGCGGTCGGGGACGGGCGGGCCCGCGAGCTGGTCCGCCGCGAAACGATCGCGGACATGCTGGCCCGCGACCGGGGCTAGGCGGGCGTGGCGGGCCAGCACGCCATCGATGATCGACTGACTAATGCGCGACCGCTTCGGCGATGAGTTCGGTCGCGACCCAGCGCGCGACCGGCATCAGGTGGACGCCTGCGCCGATGCCGGACCCGCGCTCCTGGCGAGCAACGGGCCCTACGCCGCGTTACAGCAGTGGGTCAATCTGTTCGTCGATTTCCTGGTGACCAAGCACGGGTTAGCTGCCGCCCTGCATTCCGACGACACCCGCTTCGAGGCTCTGCACCATTACTTCCTCGATCGCCTCGTACCGGTATGCGCGCAGCTGCTCGGCGCCGCGGCCGACGCCGGTGAGGTTTGGGGTGAACTCGATGCTCTCGCCCTGATGCGCGGCATCGGCAACCTGTGCATCGGCGGCGGCGCGGTTCCCGACTACGACGCGCGCCAGCTGGTTGGGCTCCTCCTCGGCGGACTTCGCCTGCAGTAGGTGCGCTACCCGTCCTGCAGCCGGGGGTCGGCCTCGAGATGGGCCAGGCCGTTCCACATCAGGTTGACCAGGTGGGCGGCGACCACCTCTTTCTTGGGTTCACGCGTGTCCAGCCACCACTGGGCCGTCATCGACACCGAGCCGACCAGCGCCTGCGCGTAGAGCGGCGCCAGCCCCGGATCCAGGCCGCGGCGGGCGAAGTCGCCGGCGAGGATGGAGCTGACCTGGCTGACGGCGTCGTTGAGCAGGCTGGAGTAGGTGCCGGAACTGATGGCGGCCGGCGAATCGCGGGTCATGATCCGGAACCCGTCGGTGCGTTCCTCGACGTAGGTGAGCAGCGCCAGCGCGACCGACTCGAGCCGCACCCGGGAACGGTTGTTGGTCAGCGACGAGGTGATGCCGTCGAGCAGCGCCGACATCTCGCGGTCGACGACGACGGCGTACAGGCCCTCCTTGCCGCCGAAGTGCTCGTAGACGACCGGCTTGGACACGTTGGCGCGCTGGGCGATCTCCTCGATCGAGGTGCCCTCGTAGCCGCGCTCGGCGAACAGCGAGCGGGCGATGCCCACGAGCTGCTGCCGGCGCTCGCTGCCGGTCATGCGGGCGCGCGGGGCGCGCGCCTCCTTATCCGGGTCCTTGTCCAGCACAGCCACGTCCATCAGGGTATCCGCTCGGCAAGGCATTCCCTGACGCCGCCGGCGGCTCCCGCACCGTCTAAAGTCAGGTTGGCGCAATCCGTCGTGGTGTAATCGGCAGCACATCAGATTTTGGTTCTGAGAGTTCAGGTTCGAGTCCTGGCGACGGAGCGTCCGAACGGCACCGCCCTTTGCCGCGAGCGTGCATGAAATGACACGCTTGACGGCGTGTCGGCCCAGCGACACGCACGCTCGCCCCCGAGGGCAATAGGAGAGTTGAATGTCGTTTCGTGGTGATACCGCGGTCCTGGTGCTCGCGGCCGGACCCGGCACCCGAATGCGGTCCGACACCCCCAAGGTGCTGCACACCATCGCCGGCCGCAGCATGCTGTCGCACTCGCTGCACGCCATCGCCAAGGTGGCTCCGCAGCACCTGATCGTCGTCCTCGGCCACGACCACCAACGCATCGCGCCGCTGGTCGCCGAGCTCGCCGACGCCCTCGGGCGCGGGATCGAGGTCGCGCTGCAGGATCGGCCGATGGGCACCGGCCACGCGGTCCGCTGCGGGCTGTCCGCGCTGCCCGACGACTACGCCGGCATCGTCGTGGTCGCCTCGGGTGACACACCGCTGCTGGACGCCGACACCCTGGCGGCCCTGGTCGCCGGCCACACCGCCGCCGGACCGGCCGCCACCGTGCTGACCACCACGCTGGACGACCCCTCCGGCTACGGCCGGATCCTGCGCACGCAGGACGAAGAAGTCACGGCGATCGTCGAACACGCCGACGCGACGCCCTCGCAGCGCGAGATCCGGGAGGTCAACGCGGGTGTGTACGCCTTCGACGTCGCCGCGCTGCGCTCGGCGCTCAGCCGGCTAAGCTCCGACAACGCGCAGCAGGAGCTCTACCTCACCGACGTCATCGCGATCCTGCGCGGCGACGGCCTCACAGTCCACGCGCAGCACGTCGACGACAGCGCGCTGGTGGCCGGCGTCAACAACCGCGTGCAGCTGGCCCAGCTGGGCGCGGAGCTCAACCGCAGGATCGTCGCCGCTCACCAGCTGTCCGGCGTCACCGTCGTCGATCCCGCCACCACGTGGATCGACGTCGACGTCACGATCGGCCGCGACACCGTCATCCGGCCCGGGACCCAGCTGCTGGGCCGCACCCGCGTCGGCGGGCACTGCGACGTCGGCCCGGACACGACGCTGACCGACGTCGCCGTCGGTGACGGCGCGTGCGTCGTCCGCACCCACGCCACCTCGTCGTCCATCGGCGCCGGCGCGACGGTCGGCCCGTTCACCTATCTGCGGCCCGGCACCGAGCTGGGCGCCGACGGCAAGCTGGGTGCCTTCGTCGAGACGAAGAACGCCACCATCGGCGCCGGCACCAAGGTGCCGCACTTGACCTACGTCGGCGACGCGGACATCGGTGAGCACACCAACATCGGGGCGTCGAGCGTGTTCGTCAACTACGACGGCGAATCCAAGCGCCGCACCACCATCGGCTCGCATGTGCGGACCGGGTCGGACACCATGTTCGTGGCCCCGGTGACCGTCGGCGACGGCGCCTACACGGGTGCCGGCACCGTCGTGCGCGAGGACGTTCCCCCGGGCGCGCTGGCCGTGTCCGCGGGTCCGCAACGCAACATCGAGGGCTGGGTGCGGCGCAAGCGGCCGGGCAGCGCGGCCGCCCGGGCCGCCGAGAAGGCCGCCGAGCGATCCGGCGATTCGGCGCCGTGACCGTCGGCGCGCAAGGACATCAACGCCGGTCGCGTACCATGAGGCGTTCATTTCGATCTGATACGACGAAGGCAGTGCGTTGAGCCACGACTGGACCGACAACCGCAAAAACCTGATGCTGTTCAGCGGCCGGGCACACCCCGAGCTGGCCGAGCAGGTGGCCAAGGAGCTCGACGTCCACGTCACCGCTCAGACGGCACGCGATTTCGCCAACGGCGAGATCTTCGTGCGCTTCCAGGAGTCGGTTCGCGGGTGCGACGCGTTCGTGCTGCAGTCGGCCCCGGCGCCGGTCAACCAGTGGCTGATGGAACAGCTCATCATGATCGACGCGCTCAAGCGGGGCAGCGCCAAGCGGATCACCGCCGTCATGCCCTTCTACCCCTACGCGCGGCAGGACAAGAAGCACCGCGGCCGCGAACCGATCTCGGCGCGGCTGGTCGCCGACCTGCTCAAGACCGCGGGCGCCGACCGGATCGTCACCGTTGACCTGCACACCGACCAGATCCAGGGCTTCTTCGACGGGCCCGTCGACCACATGCGCGGCCAGAACCTGCTGACCGGCTACATCGGGGACAACTACCCGGACGGCAACATGGTCGTCGTCTCGCCCGATTCCGGCCGGGTGCGCATCGCCGAGAAGTGGGCCGACGCGCTGGGCGGCGTCCCGCTGGCCTTCATCCACAAGACCCGCGACCCGCGAGTGCCCAACCAGGTGGTCTCCAACCGCGTCGTCGGTGAGGTGGCGGGGCGCACGTGTGTGCTGATCGACGACATGATCGACACCGGTGGCACCATCGCGGGCGCGGTCAAGCTACTGCACGACGCCGGCGCCAAGGACGTGATCATCGCCGCGACGCACGGCGTGCTGTCCGACCCGGCCGCCGAGCGGCTGGCGGCGTGCGGCGCCCGGGAAGTGATCGTGACGAACACGCTCCCGATCGGCGAGGAGAAGCGCTTCCCGCAGCTGACCGTCCTGTCGATCGCCCCGCTGCTGGCCAGCACCATCCGGGCCGTCTTCGAAAACGGCTCCGTCACAGGGCTGTTCGACGGGGACGCCTAGATGACTGCGGCCGCGGTCATCTACCACAACCCCAAATGCAGCACCTCCCGCAAGACGCTGGAGTTGTTGCGGGACAACGGGATCGAACCCGAGATTGTCCAGTACCTGAAAACACCGCCGTCCCGCGCCGAGCTGACGCGGCTGATTCGCGACGCCGGCATCGAAGTGCGCACCGCGGTGCGCAAACGCGAGTCGCTGTATGCCGAACTTGGACTGGCCGACGCGACCGACGACCAGCTACTCGATGCCATGGCCGAACACCCGATCCTGATCGAGCGGCCGTTCGTCGTCACCCCGAAGGGCACCCGGCTGGCGCGGCCGGTCGACGCGGTCCGCGAAATTCTGTGAGATCTTTGCCGGCCGCTGTTGTCGCGCTGACGCTGTTCACCGGGGCATGCGAGACGAAACCGCCTGACTATCAGTCGATTTGGTCGAAGAGCTCGACGCCGACGACGAGCACGGCGACCGAGAAGCCTGTCCCGCTCTCTCAGTATTTGCAAGGCATCGGCGTCACCGGCAAGCAGGTCGCGCCGAACGCCCTACCCGACCTGACCGTGTCGATACCGACGCCGCCTGGCTGGTCGGTGGCGAGCAACCCGAACATCAAGCCGGAGACGGTGATGATCTCCAAGGGCGGCAAGTATCCGACCGCGCGGCTCGTCGTGTTCAAGCTGCAGGGCGACTTCGACCCGGCCCAGGTCATCAAGCACGGCAACGACGACGCCCAGTTGTTCGAGAATTTCCGGCAATTGGACGCGTCGACGGCGGACTACAACGGCTTCCCGTCGTCGGAGATGCAGGGCAGCTACGACCTCGACGGCACGCGGCTGCACAGCTGGAACCGGATGGTCATCCCCACCGGGGCGCCGCCGGCCAACCAGCGCTACCTGGTCCAGCTGACCATCACCGGCCTGGCCGACCAGGCCGTCGCGCAGTCCTCCGACATCGAGGCGATCATCAAAGGATTCGTCGTCGCGAAGAAATAGCGCGAGCTGGGGGCACCTCCCGCTTGCGGGGGCACGCAAAAGCATGCTCCCAAGCGGCGTGTCGGGTGCTTTTGCGTCTGCTCGGCACCCGGTGATGGCGGGCGGTCACGCGGCAACCCCGACGTGGGGTCGCCTGCCTTACTAGGCTCATCTCCCGTGACCAACTGGACCGCCGCCGATCTGCCGTCCTTCGACGGCCGCACCGTCATCATCACCGGCGCCAACAGCGGGCTGGGCGCGGTGACCGCCCGTGAGCTGGCGGCGAAGGGCGCCGCGATCGTCATGGCCGTCCGCAACACGGCCAAGGGCGAGTCGGCCGCGCAGCAGATGACCGGCAGCGTCGAGGTCCGCGAGCTCGACCTGCAGGACCTGGCGTCGGTGCGCCGGTTCGCCGACGGGGTCGGCACCGCCGACGTGCTGATCAACAATGCGGGCATCATGGCCGGCCCGTACACGCTGACCGTCGACGGCTTTGAGAGCCAGATCGGCACCAACCACCTCGGCCACTTCGCGCTGACGAACCTGTTGCTGCCCAAGCTCACCGATCGTGTCGTCACCGTGTCGTCCATGATGCACTGGCCGGGCCGCATCGACCTGGACGACCTGAACTGGCAAACCCGGCGGTATTCGCCGTGGCTGGCCTACAGCCAGTCCAAGCTCGCCAACCTGCTCTTCACCGGCGAGTTGCAGCGCCGCCTCGACTCGCGCGGCTCGCGGCTGCGCGCCCTGGCCGCCCACCCCGGCTATTCGCACACCAATCTGCAGGGCGTTTCCGGGCGAAAGCGCAGCGACGCGGTGATCTCCGCCGCCACCCGCGTGGTGGCCACCGACGCCGGCTACGGCGCCCGGCAGACGCTGTACGCGGCGTCGCAGGACCTGCCGGGCGACACCTTCGCAGGGCCGAGATTCGGCTACGCCGGGCGCACCCAACCAGTCGGCCGCAGCCGACGGGCGAAAGATCCGCAGGTGGCGGCCGCGCTGTGGGACCTGTCCGAGCGACTCACGGGTATTAAGTTCCCGCTCTGAGTTCACCGCGGCGCGGCGTCCGGTTGTCGCGCCGAGGCGGGCACTTCGGATGGCGCCTCCCGCGGAGGCCGGTGTGGCGCATGTGACTCGTCGATTTCCGCTCGCCCGCGCCCATGCGTTACCCTGTCCGGGCGTCACGGCGAGGGTGGCCAGCATGCTGGCAACCGTTATCGACGGAGACCGACTTCTCGTCGCGACCTCGCCGTGCCCCCCGAATCGAGCACACAGGAGCGACGAATGGCCAAGTCAGCAGTCAACCAATTGCAGGTGTCGGTACGTACCGAGACCGGCAAGGGCGCGTCGCGGCGGGCCCGTCGCGACGGCAAGATCCCCGCCGTCCTCTACGGTCACGGCGCCGAGCCGCAGCACCTCGAGTTGCCGGGTCACGACTTCGCGGCCGTGCTGCGCCACGCGGGCACCAACGCGGTGCTCACGCTCGACATCGACGGCAAAGAACAGCTCGCGCTGACCAAGGCGCTCGACATCCACCCGATCCGCCGCAGCATCCAGCACGCCGACCTGCTGGTCGTGCGCCGTGGCGAGAAGGTGGTCGTCGAGGTCACCGTCGTCGTCGAGGGCGACGCGGCGCCCGGTGCCCTGGTCACCCAGGAGGCGAACGCCATCGAGATCGAGGCCGAGGCCCTGTCGATCCCCGAGCAGCTGACGGTGTCGGTCGAGGGCGTCGAGGAAGGCACCCAGATCACCGCCGGCCAGATCGAGCTACCGCGGGGTGTCAACCTCATCTCCGACCCCGAGACGCTGGTGGTCAACGTGGTGACCGCGCCGACCGCCGAGGACCTCGAGGGTGAGGCGGCGCAGGAGCAAGCCGAGACCGCGGAGGCGGAGGCGGCCGGCGCGCCCGAAGAGACCGAGTAGGCGGCTCACGACATGGCCGAGCCGTTGCTGGTCGTCGGCCTGGGCAACCCCGGGGACAACTACGCCCGTACCCGGCACAACGTCGGCTTCATGGTCGCCGACCTGCTGGCCGGGCGGCTGGGCTCGAAGTTCAAGGCGCACAAGAAGTCCGGGGCCGAGATCGTCAGCGGCCGGCTAGCCGGGCGCGCCGTGGTGCTGGCCAAGCCGCGCTGCTTCATGAACGAGTCCGGCCGCCAGGTCGGGCCGCTGGCGAAGTTCTATTCGGTGACGCCGGGCGACATCATCGTCGTGCACGACGACCTCGACCTCGACTTCGGCCGCATCCGGCTCAAGATCGGCGGCGGCGAGGGCGGCCACAACGGCCTGCGGTCGATAGCTGCGGCGTTGGGTAGCAAGGACTTTCACCGCGTCCGCGTCGGGATCGGGCGTCCGCCCGGCCGCAAGGACCCCGCGGCGTTCGTGCTGGAGAACTTCACCGCGGCCGAGCGCACCGAAGTCCCGACCATCTGCGAGCAGGCCGCCGACGCGACCGAACTGCTCATCGAGCTGGGGCTGGAGCCGGCGCAAAACAGGGTCCACGCCTGGTAGACACCCGCCGAACAGTCGCAAAAGTGCAGCGACACGCCGATTTCGAGGGACTTTTGCGTCTGCTCGACGAAGCTAGCTGACGAGTGTGATCGAATTCGACCGGCGCAGCTTGCCCGACGGCGTCTTCGGGATCGTGCCGGGGCCCAGCACCACGACATTGCGCGGCCGCATGTCGACCTCGGCCACCACCTCGTGGGCGACCTGGTGCTCGATGCGCCGCACCTCGGCAGGATCCTGCCAGGCGTTGGACTCGACGGCGACGGCGAACGTCTCGCGCGAGTGACCGGCGTCCAGGCGCACCGCGACGGCGCAGCCCGGCCGCACCCCGTCCACGCGGCCGGCCGCCCGCTCGATGTCGGTGGGATAGATGTTGCGGCCGGCCATGATGATGACGTCCTTCACGCGGCCGCACACCACCACGTGGCCCTCCTCCGTGAGGTAGCCGAGGTCACCCGTGTCGTACCAGCCGTGCTCGTCCTGGGCCGGGATGAAGCCGCCCATGGTGAGGTAGCCCGGCGTCAGCGACTCGCCGCGCAACTCGATGACGCCGACGCCGCGGGGTGGCATCACGTTGCCGTTCTCGTCGACGATCCGGGCCTCGAGGTCCTTGAGCAGCGGACCGAGCGTGGCCAGCCGGCGGGTGTTGCCCTTGGTGGCCGGCACCGCGCGCCGCAGCGCGGCCAGCAGGTCGGCGTCGACCTCGTCGACGACCAGGCCGGCATTGCACTCGGAGAAGGACACCGCCAGCGTCGTCTCGGCCATACCGTAGGCCGGCAGGATCGCCGACGGCTTCAGGCCGAACGGCTTGCCCGCGTCGAGCAGGTCCTCCACGTCGGCGGGCTCGACAGGCTCGGCGCCGGACAGGGCGAAACGCAGCGTCGACAGGTCGAAGTCACCGGGCTTGGCGTTGCGGCGCAGCCGCTTGGCCAGCAGCGCGTAGGCGAAGTTGGGCGCCGCGGTCATGGTGCCCTTGTACTTGTCGATGAGCTTGGCCCACAGCAGCGTGTCGCGCAGGAAGTCCATCGGCGTGACCTTGACCAGCTCGGCGCCGAAGTACATCGGGATGGTGAGGAACCCGACCATGCCCATGTCGTGGAAGCACGGCAGCCAGCTGACCATGACGTCCTTGTCGACGTCGTACTGCGCGCCGATGAACATCGCCTCGGCGTTGGAGTGGATGTTGCGGTGAGTGATCTGCACGGCCTTGGGCGACCCGGTGGAACCGGACGTCAGCTGCATCAGCGCCAGGTCGTCCTCGCCGACCTCGACGGGGTCGATCGGTTCCGACGCCAGCAGGTCGCCGACGGTGAGGACCTTGATGCCCTTCTCCTCGAGCACGGGGATGGCCACCAGGAACGGTTCGGAGACGATGACGGCCTTGGCCTCGATCATGCCGATAACGGTCATGGTGTCCTCGGCCCACACCACCAGGTCGGTGCGGGGCGTCGGCTGGTGCAGCATCGTCAGGCTGGCCCCACGCATCCACAGGCCCTGCGCCGTCGGGGCTATCTCCACCGGCAGGCCGGCGAGCACGCCGACCGCGTCGCCCAGCCCGATGCCCGCGGCGGCGAGACCGCCGGCGATGCGGCGGGCGCGCTCGTGGACCTCGCCCCACGTGTGCCGGACGGGGTTGTGGGGTTCACCGGTGACCATGCCCGTCGTCGCGGTGCGGGCATTGCGGTACATCTTCTCGGTAAACCTGCTCACAAAAACCTCCTCGGTTTCGGCGCTGTCCCAGGGCCCGTCAGTCTCATGTTCCGCTCGCGGGCTGCCACGTGGTAGCAGGCGCGCGAGCACGGTTGGGCGGCGGTTAGGTCTCGAATGGGTGGCACATCGGCGACCGCGCGGTCAGCGAAAACCGTGGTAGCCCGGCCGCCGGTCAGCCGTCCGCCGGCGCTCCCGGCGGACGAAGTCGGGTGGTCCCGCTTTTCGCTATTCGTCACCGCGAGCCATCTTAAACTCCTCTTAAGTAACCGCCAAACTTTCGCGGCACCGAGTTCGAAATTTCACACTTCGGTGGGTGCCGGCACGACCCGCGCGCCGGCCACCGGCCCACTGGCGACCCGCACGGTCCGGCAGACCCCCGCGCCCGACAACTCGGTTCCGACGTCCACCGCGACGGCCGCCGAGGGGCACAGGAACGCGCACGTCGGGCCCGAGCCGGAGACGATGCCCGCCAGGGCGCCGGCCTCGACGCCCGCGCGCAGCGTGCGCCGCAACGAGGGCTTCAGGCTGATCGCCGCGGCCTGCATCTCGTTGCCCAGCAGCGAGGCCAACTGCTGGGCGTCGCCCGCCGCCAGGGCCGCCAGCACCGGGCCGGGCCCGTCGAGCCGTGGCGGGTCCGCCGCCTCGCGCAACCGATCCAGCTCGGCGAAGACCTCGGGGGTGAGCAGCTCGCCCTCGGCGAACGCCAGCACCCAGTGGAATGTGTTGCGCGACAGCACGGTCGCCAGCTCCTCGCCCCGCCCGGTGCCCAGCGCGGTACCGCCGTGCAGGGCGAACGGCACGTCGCTGCCCAGCCGCGCCGCCAGCGTCCGCAAGTCGCGCCGCGGCACGTTGAGTTCCCACAGCGAGTTCATCGCCACCAGCACGGCCGCGGCGTCGGCGCTGCCGCCGGCCATGCCACCGGCCACCGGGATGGACTTGTCGATGAAGATCGACACGTCCGGCGCCCGGCCGACGTGATCGGCCATCAATTCGGCGGCCCGCCACGCCAGGTTGCGCTCGTCCGTCGGCAGCGTGTCGGCGCCCTCGCCGACGAGTTCCAGCGACAGTACGTCCGCATTGCGGACCGTCACCTCGTCGGACAGCGAGACGGCCTGAAACACCGTCGTCAGCTCGTGATAGCCGTCGTCTCGGCGGTCGCCGACGGCCAAGTAGAGGTTGACCTTGCCGGGCACGCGCACGGTGACGGACCCGGTGGGCACCCACTGGGCGGCGGTGTTGCCGTCAGACATCATCAGCCCCGGTCAGCCCTGTCAGCCACCGCAGCAGACTATCGCCGGCACAGCGGAACCATACGCAAACGGCGACACCTCAGCTCGCGGACACCTGCGGTGGCGGGCTATCCGAGCCGTCGGTGCCCGCGGTGGACCGCTGCAGGAGCCGCACGAAGTCGTCGACGGACAACGTCTCCCCGCGCCGGGCGGGGTCGATGCTGGCGGCCAGCAATCGATTCGCCGACTCGCTGCCCGAACCCGCCCATTCGGCGAACGCGTTGCGGCAGGTCTTCCGCCGCTGAGCGAAGGCGATGTCCACCAGCTCGAACACCCGCCGCCGGAAGGCGTCGTCGGCCGGCCACGGCGAGGTCTCATACCGATCTATATGCACCAGGCCCGAATACACGCGCGGGATGGGCCAGAACACGGTCGGCGGCACCATGCCGCAGCGCCGCACTCGCCCGAAGAAGCGGACCTTGACGCTGGGCACCCCGTACTCCTTGCCGCCCGGCTCCGCCGCGAGTCGCTCGGCGACCTCCGCCTGCACCATAACGGTCACGGCCCGGATCGACGGGAATTCGGCGAGCAGGTGCAGCAGTGCGGGCACGGCGACGTTGTACGGCAGGTTAGCCACCAGGGCCGTCGGCTCGGCGGCAAGCTCCTCGCGGCGCAGGGTGAGCACGTCGCGATTGACCACGGTCAGCCGGTTGGCCTCACTGTTCGAGTGCTCGGCGACGGTCTGCGGAAGCCGCCCGGCGAGCACCGGGTCGATCTCGATGGCGGTGACGGTGGCGCCTCGATCCAGCAGCGCCAGCGTCAGCGACCCGAGCCCGGGACCGACCTCCAGGACGTGGTCGGACCGGTTCACCCCGGCGATAGTGACGATCCGCCGGACCGTGTTGGCGTCGTGGACGAAGTTCTGTCCGAATGACTTGCGTGGCCGGAAATCGAGCTCCTTGGCCAGCTGCCTGATCTCGGTGCGACCGAGCAGCCGGATGGTCAGCTCGCCCCGGCCCTTCCGCTGCACACCGGCCAGGCGCCCCAGCCCTGGCGTTCGCGGGTCACCTCGGCGACGGTGATCTGCTCGTCGCGGGTGGCGAGGTCGGCGCGCGGGGCGAACCGCAGGCCGCCGTTGCGCTCCCACGTGCCCTGGTCGAACTGGACGCCGCCGTAGTACCCGTTGCCGGTGTTGATCGCCCAGTTGCCGCCGGCCTCGCAGCCCGCGATGGCGTCCCAGATGGACCCGTTGGTCACCGGCGGAATATCGGTGCCCGGCTTGGTGCCCACGCGCACCACGGCATCGCGGGCGGGCGCGATCACGGTGTTGGCGATCGGCAGCCGTCCGGTCTCAACGCCGTTGACGGTCGCCACCGCGAAAGTCACGTCCTGCGTGCCCGGGCTGCCCGGGTCCTCGACGACCTGACGGCTCATGTTCATGTCCGGGTCCTCGACACGCCGGGACGTCGGCGGCAGCGGGATGCGCTCGGTCACCTGCTGGATCCGGTTGCGCGTCACCTGAATCTGCATGCCGTCCACGATGGGGGCCGTAGCGCTGGGGACCGCCTGGTCGCTCTCCTGCAGCGGCGCGCCGACGGCGCTCAGCAGCGCGCCGACGTTCGGCGCCGGCATGTGCACCGTCCGCACGGCGCCCCCGTCGTTGATCTGGACCGTCTTGGCGCTGACGACCGGCAGCGCCATCCCCGCCAGTGGCACGCGGCTGCCGCGGGAGGCGGCGGCCGGCGCGGTGTCGGTCATGGCGAGCTGGGCCAGGGCCTCGTCCACGGTGGATGCCGTCGTCCACACCTGCTTGGAACCGTGGCCGTCCAGCGAGATCTGCAGCGGCCGGCTGCGCCGCAGCACGATGTTGGCGGCGTCGCGGACCTGGACGTCGGCGGCCGGGTACAGGTCGTCGCGCTCGTCGATGGTGAAGCCGCTTTCCTGAACGATGTCGATCACCCGCGACTTCATCGTGGTCACCCGCATCGCGATGCCGTCGACGGTCAAGGTCACCGTCTTGCAGACCGACACGGCGAACCCGCCGGCGAAGGCCAGCACCAACAGCAGCCCTCCAACTACGAGCCGCAACGATGCCGACGGGGTGTGATGAAGTTTTGTCAATACAGTCAAAGCGCGTCTACCCCGACCTCAGCAACCACGTCAACGAATAATTCGGTAGATAAAGACAAATGGGCCCGAGGGCCCCCAGTACGATCACAAGACGGTAACGAACCGGCCAATGTTGAGCAACTCCGGCACGGTGCTGTTATGGAGATCACGGGCCCACCCCGTCCAGGCGGTAGACCCGCCGCGCATTGCTGGTGGTGATCGCGGCCAAGTCCTCCGGGCGACGACCCACCAGGTCAGCTATAGCCCGCACGGTGTAGGGCAGGCAGTAGGGCTCGTTCGCTGAGCCGCGGTACGGGTGCGGCGTCAAAAAGGGCGCATCGGTCTCGACCAGCAGCTGTTCGGGCGGTATCAGCGGGACGGCTTCGCGCAGGGCGCGGGCGTTGCGGAAGCTCGCCGTCCCCGACAGGCTGAGCAACCAGCCCCCCTCCACGCAGCGGCGGGCCATCGCGGCGTCCGACGAGAAGCAGTGAAAGATCACCGCCTCGGGCGGGCCCTCGGCCGCGAGCACGTCGAGCACCTCGGCGTCGGCCTCGCGGTTGTGGATCATCAGCGGTTTCCCGCTGCGCTTGGCCAGGTCGATGTGCCAGGCGAAGGCCTCCCGCTGGACGCCGGGCTCGGCGCAGCCGTCCAGGCGCCCGGGCCAATAGAGATCCAGCCCGGTCTCGCCGACGGCCACCACCCGGGGGTCGGCGACGAGCCGCTCGATCTCGGCGCGGGCCGCGTCGTCCAGGGCGTCGGCCCGGGTCGGGTGCAGCGCGACCGCGGCATACACGCGCGCGTCCCAGCCGGCGGCGGACGCCGCCCAGCGCGCCGATTCCAGGTCGTCGGCGATGGTGACCACCGCGCCGACTCCGACCGCCTCGGCGCGGTCGACGATGGCCCGCACCCCGTCGGCGTCGCGCGCGCCGCAGGCGTCCAGGTGCGTGTGCGCATCGATCAACGGCGCCAACGGCTCCGGGGCCGGCGGCATCTCCCGTTCACCGGGTCGGTCAGAGCTCACCCCGACACAATAGGGTGGACACCGACATGAAGCCCTATTACGTCACCACCGCGATCGCTTATCCCAACGCCGCGCCGCATGTGGGCCACGCGTACGAATACATCGCCACCGACGCGATCGCCCGCTTCAAGCGGCTGGACGGCTTCGACGTGCGCTTCCTGACCGGGACCGACGAGCACGGGCTGAAGGTCGCGCAGGCCGCCGCGGCGGCGGGCGTCCCGACGGCCCAGCTCGCGAGGCGCAACTCAGACGTGTTCCAGCGCGTCCAGGAGGCGCTGAACATCTCCTTCGACCGCTTCATCCGCACCACCGATCCCGACCACTACGAGGCCTCCAAGGAGATCTGGCGGCGGATGGCCGCGGCCGGCGACATCTACCTCGACAACTACTCGGGGTGGTACTCCGTGCGCGACGAGCGGTTCTTCTTCGAGTCGGAGACGCAGCTCGTCGAGGACGGCTCCCGGGTGGCGACCGAGACCGGTGCCGCGGTGACCTGGACCGAGGAGCAGTCCTACTTCTTCCGGCTGTCGGCCTACGCGGACAGGCTGCTCGCGCACTACGACGCGAACCCCGGCTTCATCGCGCCCGAGGTGCGGCGCAACGAGGTGGTCAGCTTCGTCTCCGGCGGGCTGGCCGACATCTCGATCTCGCGCACCTCGTTCGACTGGGGCGTCCCGGTCCCCGACGACCCCGCCCACGTCATGTACGTCTGGGTGGACGCCTTGACCAATTACCTGACCGGGGCCGGTTTCCCGGACACGGACTCGCAGCTGTACCGCCGCTTCTGGCCGGCCGACCTGCACATGATCGGCAAGGACATCATCCGATTCCACGCCGTCTACTGGCCGGCGTTTCTGATGTCGGCCGGAATCGAGCTGCCACGCCGGGTGTTCGCGCACGGGTTCTTGCACCACCGGGGCGAGAAGATGAGCAAGTCGCTGGGCAACGTGGTCGACCCGGTGGCGCTCGCCGAGACGCTGGGGGTCGACCAGGTCCGCTACTTCCTGCTCCGGGAGGTGCCGTTCGGCCAGGACGGCAACTACTCCGAGGAGGCCATCGTCACCCGGATCAACACCGACCTGGCCAACGAACTGGGCAACCTGGCGCAGCGGTCGCTGTCCATGATCGCCAAGAACCTCGGCGGGGTGGTGCCCGAGCCGGGCGAGCTGACCGACGCCGACGCGGAGCTGCTCGCGACGGCCGACGGCCTGTTGGAGCGGGTGCGCGCCCACTTCGACGAGCAGGCAATGCATCTGGCCCTGGAGGCCGTCTGGTTGATGCTGGGCGACGCGAACAAGTACTTCTCGGCGCAGCAGCCGTGGGTGTTGCGCAAGAGCGAGTCCGAACGGGATCAAGCGCGGTTCCGCACGGTCCTCTACACGACGTGCGAGGCGGTGCGCATCGCGGCGCTGCTGGCTCAGCCGGTCATGCCGGAGTCGGCGGGCAAGCTACTCGACCTGCTCGGCCAGCCGAAGGACCGGCGTGCCTTTTCGGCCATCGGCACGCGGCTCGTCGCCGGCACCGCCCTGCCCCCGCCGACGGGCGTCTTCCCCCGCCATCAGGCCGCCGAGCCCGAAGCGGGCTGACACCGGCGAAACGCCCCAGGGAACTTCGACGGGTGCGTTAATAAGACGCGCACGGCGTGGCGCCCGCAATACGCCATAATCGGCCCGTGGACCGTCGACGAACCCCGCCTGCCCAATCGCCAATGACGGCGTTGCAGGAGCTTCCCGCGCTGGTTGTACTCGAGCGGATTCCGGTTCCCGTACTCGCGATCGGTCATGACGGCAGCATCCTGTTCACCAATTCCGCCTTCGCCGAGATGGTGGGGTGCGAACCGGAGGAGGTGCTGGCGCTGCGGTTCGAGCAGATCTTCCACGAGGCGCCCGCCTCGGAATCGCTGCTCTCGGTGGTCAACGCCCTCGCGAACATGGTCGTCGAGTTGCTACACAAAGACGGTTCGGTCGTCCGAGCGCTGATGAGCCGGTCGGCTGTGCGGCGGGCGGACGACCAATTCGCCCTGGCGGTGTTCCAGGACCTGACCGAGCAGCTGTGGCAGCAGGGCCGCTAGCCCCCTGCCCAGGAAGCCGGCCCGCCCGGGCGCTCAGCGGCGGCGGGTGCGCAGCACGATGATTCCCGCGCCGACGACGGCGACGGCAAGCCAACCCGCACCGAACCACCACAACCATTGGAGGTCGGAGTGACCTCCCGTCGACGAGCCGGGGGAAGCCACGGCCGTGTGGTCGACGGTCACGGGCTCCTGCCCCTGCACCGACACCACCGCGACACCCTTGAGCCGCTGCCAGCGCTTGTCGTCGCTGCCCAGCCACCGGAGCAGCTCGTCGAGCTGGGCGGGTGCGCCGTTGGACGTCGCGACCAGTAGCGTTCGGCCACGGTTGAACACCGTTTGCAGCGAACCGAATCGAAGCGTCGGGTCCAGCGTCAGCTTGGTGGGCTTGCCACCGGACTCGACGGCGTTGACGGTCAACGGACCGCTCGGGCCCGCGGACACGGGCAGTGCCACGTCCGAGTGATTCCAGCCGTCCGCGGAGATCACCAGCGCGGGATTCGGCGACTCGATCGCCTGCTTCACCGTCGTCACGGCGGTCTCGATCGGAATCGAGCTCAGGCGCTGCAATCCCACCATGATGTTGACCGCACGCACAGTGTCGACGAACGAGTGCGGTTCGAGGCCGACCTGGATGCGGGGCATCAGCGCCTGCGGCACGGATTGGAAGCCGTCCGGCACGGGCGGCGACGCGGGACTGCTCTGGACCGCGGTGTCCCCGTTGATATTCAACGTCAGGAGCTGGTTTCCCGGGCCCGCGGTGTAGAAGTCCCCACAGTGGCCGATGTTTCCGGCGACGTCGAGCACCACGTCGAGACTGGTGTATCGCTGCAGGAGCCGGTCCGGCACGTCGACCCAGCGATCGATGGAGCCCTGGCCGTCGGTGGGCCAGTGGTCGATGGTTTCCGGCCCGATCGTTGCGGAGAGCTGGCCGCCGATGTTGCCCGGCGTGGGGGTGTAGGACCCTTGCAGATGCACCCGCACGCTGTGCACCGGCCGGCCGAACCGGGTCTGGTCCAGCCCGAGCGACACCCGGGGTTGCAGCGAGGTGGCGTTGGCGAAGGGCTCACCGAGCGCTCTCAGCGTGGTGGTGTCGCCCGGCAGCTGCGGGGCGGCCTTCGGCGAGTCGACCGCCGCCTTCGAGGCGAGGGCCAGCTGCGACACATCGTTGAACAACACGGCCGTGTCGGATTCGTCGGTGCGGCCCAGCGCTCCCGAGACCAGCAGCCAGGGCACACCGCCGGACCCTTGCAGGGACAGGCCGGTGTCCGATCCCTCCTTGACGACGATCTGCCGTTCCAGCGGCTGCGGCGGCGTGGCCGGGGCGGTCTGCCCGTCCGGCAACGGCACGACCGCGATGTCGGGAGCCTGCTTGCCGTAGCGCGCGGTGGCGGAGGCGGCCAGCTGGATCGCCGTGTCGGACTCGGCCGAGGACGGCGACTGCGGCAGATATATGGTCAGCTTGCGCAATACCGGCGGCAGGAAATGCGCCACGGTCGTGGGCGGCTGCTCGACACCGCTGTAGGTGATGGTTCCGTTGGACAGCCGCAACGGGCTCTCGGGGTACAGGCAGAATCCGTCCAACGGCACCAGGTAGGTCCGCAGCGTCACGGACAGCCAGTTGTCGTTCACCTCCGCACCCGCCAGCGGGATCACGATCGGCGACTGGTCGCCGTTGGGCAGGTTCAACCGCGCGATCGTGCGGTCGTTCTGAGTCACGGTGATCATCCCCGAACGCAGGTTGACCGGGAGTTCGACCGTCGCGTTCAGCGCCGTGGGGGTCAGGCCGTGCAATACCGGCACGGTCAGTTGTTGGGTGCTGGTCAGCCCCCAGAAGGACAGGGTGGGACCGGCCCCCAGATCGCCCAGCGAAAGGGCGGTGGTCGAGTCGGTACCCGTGGCGGGCTCGGCGGGCGCGCCCCAGGAAGAGGCCGGCGCGCTCAGGGCCAGGGCTCCGACCACACCGGCCAGAGCGAGGCCGCGAGTCACATACTTGCAGTGCATCACCGCAACAGTATGCATTCTATCGGTACGTAGTCGAAACACTAGGCACGTGTGGAATGCACGCGCCACCGGTCCGGGACACCGCGGCTCCGTCGACCCGGCGGGGGCCCACCGGACCGCCGACCCCTAGCCCTAATCGGGTTGAGCGCCGTCCTCGGCCCGCGGCGACGCGCCGTGAGAATGGCGCATGGCCTCGCGACGCAGGAATTGCTGAAAATACGGCAGCGACGTTTCGGAAACGACACCGGGAAGGATCAGTTCCCATATTTGACTCAACCGCCCCGTGATGTCGACGCCGCCGCTCGGCCCCTCCGCCGATAACGCGTTGGAAAGCAATTGGATGCCGAAAATTCCGGCGACGATCGATTCGCTGAGCACATCGGCGTCAATATCGTCTCGGAGGTCGCCCTCGGCCGTTGCCCGGCGCGCTTCGGCAGCCAGCACTTCGACCAGACCCGTGCAGAATCGGCTGGCCGCCTCATTGAATCCGCCCAGCGTGTGGGTCAGCTGCTCAGCCGCCCGCGAGAATCTTTCCGAATTCAACACTTTCGCGATCGTGAATGTGCCGTGCACGATATTCTCGAGCGCGGGCGACGACGACTTGCAGACATTGCGGACGGCGTCGAGGACCGTTTCGGAGCCCTCTTGGATGATCGCCGAGGCGAGCGATTCCTTCGAATCGAAGTGGTGATACAGGGCGCCCTTGGTCATGCCGGTCCGCTCGATGATCGTGCCCCAACCGGCGGCCGCGTACCCGACCTCGCCGAACACGTCGATGGCGGCGTCGAGAATCTTGCGCCTGGTCGCTTCAGATCGCACTTGGCGCGCCACTGCCCCACCTCCGCGGACCTCGTCTAGCGCGCGGCTTCCTCAGTACCGAGTCGCTTTGCGCAGCAAAGATTCACAGTAACAGCCTTCTCGCTAAGGCCTACCATCGGCCGACGTGGGGGTCCTCCCAGGGCGACGAACCGGTGGAGCTGGCGTTGATCGCGAGTGCCGCACGCCGCCTGAGGAACTGCCTGAAGTAGTCCGACCGCTCGGGCTGCAGGATGCCGTTGAGGATGAGAGTCCAGCTGTTCTCCAAGTCGCGGAGGAACCGTTCCGGGTCGTCGAGATTGCTCGTCTGACGGAGCCCCATGTGCAGCGACACCATCAAACGGCCCACATCCTGTGGGTCACACCGCTGGTCGACGTCGCCCTCCGCGACCGCCTGCGCCACGACCTCGGCCAGACCTTTGGCCCATCTGTCTAACAGCCTCTCCTGCAGCCCTTCTGAGCGACCGACGGAACCGAGCAGGTTCAGCCCCGCCCGAACGCCGTCGGTGGTGATATCCCGGACAGCGATCAGGTACGAGAAGTCGATCAGGGTCTCGAGGCCCGACAAACCGCGAGTGACTAGCTCCTCCACCGCGGCGGAGCCGGCCAAGATTTGCTTGTCGATAATCGCCACCGCCAGCGCGTGCTTGGACCGGAAATGGAAATACATCGCGCCTTTTGTCAGTTCCGCATCGGCGAGGATATCGTCGAGGCCGACATCGTGGTAGGCCCGCCGCGCGAACTGATTACAGGCGGCCCGCAGAATTTGTCGCCGCGTCGCGTCTGCCCTTCCATCCGCGGATTGAGGCGTCATCGGAATGGAGAACAGCGCTTCGGCTCGGGCGAGCCACCGCCGCCGGTCGACGTTCGGAAATTCAGCTCAATTGCGGGGCGCTCGGATTCGACGGCGGCAAAGCGGTTGGCGGTTCCGGACGTCACGCAATGCGCCGATTCGATCGCCTTCACGTCAACGGTGTCCTTCTTGTAAGGATGGCACAAACATTGCGACGGATCAGCCGTATTCAGGGAGCCCCGGCCGGACGTTCCCCGAGCGGCAATCGTCCGCATACCAGGTTAGCAGCAGTAGTTCGCCACACGGCGTGACCCGCTGCGCCCTCACCGCGATACCTGTGGTGCGCGTCTCACTTGAAATCCAGACTATTAGTATGTTAAATAGCCGGACGAGCTGCTGTCAGTTTGTCAGTAGCGGTTCGGCCGCAAACCGCGGCGAGAACAGAGGCCCGTCAGGAGAGCCCATGTCGTCCCCGCCCCCGGACCGAGACCTCACCCGCGCGGCACGTGTCGCAAGCATCGCCGCGCCACGGAGCGCCCGCCCCACACCACATCGCGCGGCGCGATCCAGCGCGAACGGCGACGCCCGGGCACCCAGGGCCCTAATCCTCCGCTCGAGGGATCAAATACCCATAATGAGTGATCCGCACATAATCCATACTTTGAGTATTACTGTTTCCGGTCTAGCTGCCCCGACGGTATCGTCGGGGCGCACCGCGCGGCCGGCGGATGATCAGGAGTCGAAGTGATCGACTTCGGCGCACTCGCGCCGGAGGTCAACTCCGCGAGGATGTATGCCGGCCCCGGACCGCTGTCGCTGACGGCGGCCGCGACGGCCTGGGATGACTTGGCCGCCGAGTTGCATCTGGCCTCGAGCTCCTACCGATCGGTGATCGCGGGATTGACCACCGGCCGCTGGATGGGGCCCTCGTCGTTGACCATGGCGTCGGCGTTCGCTCCGTTCATGGCGTGGACGGCCGGTGCGGCTGCGCGGGCGCTCGAGGCGGCCGGCCAGGCCAGACAGGCCGTCGAAACCTACGAGGCCGCCTTCGCGATGACCGTCCCGCCACCGGCGATCATCTCCAACCGCGTCCAGCTCGCGACGCTGATCGCCACCAACTTCTTCGGCCAGAACTCCGCGGCGATCGCCGCCACCGAGGCCGAATACGGCGAGATGTGGGCCCAAGACGCCGCGGCGATGTACCAGTACGCGGCGAATTCGGCCGCCGCATGCGAGGTCACAGCGTTCATCCAGCCGCCGGAGGTCGTCAGCCCAGTGGGGCTGACCAACCAGGCCACCGCGGTCACCAACTCCGTGGCTTCGTCGGCCGAGACGGTGCAAGCCTCGCTGACGAACCTGGTGTCTTCGCTGCCCGCGGCCCTCGGCGGGCTCGCCTCGCCGGCCACTGCGGGGAGCGCCTCGAGCATCCTGAGCAGCGCCAGCATGTCGCAGATGCTGTCCACCTTCGTGTCCAACGCACCATCGGCTCTGCCGTCGTACCTCATGGCGGCGGCGACCCCGCTGTACGGGATGTCGTCCATCCTCGGGATGGCCCAGACCGCACAAGGTCTGGCGAGCTCGGCGGCTCAGGGGGCCGCCGCTGCGGCCGGGCAAGCAGCGTCGGGGGCGATCAGCGCGGCCGGCGCGGGGGCGGGTGCGCTTGGCTCGAGCGTGTTCGGCAGCCTCGGCACGGCGACCTCCCTGGGCCCGTTGGCGGTGCCGGCGAGCTGGACCAGCGTGATCCCCACCGCCAACATGAGCGCCGCGGCGGCATTGCCGAACGCCAGTCTCAGCGCCGCCAACGTGCCGCCGAGCGTCATGGGTTCGTTGCCGCGACTGGCGTCGGCGACGAAGAACCTCGGACCCCGATACGGGGTCGTCCCGACCGTGATGACGCGGCCACCGTCCGGCGGATACGGCTAGGCCACCCATGGACAAGTCGCGTACGTACGCAGAGGGACCGCTTCGGCGGCTTCCCGCCATGGGTGCCTGTCGCTGGAGGAGCGAGAAGTGAAGTTCACCCCGTCCCGGGTCGCGGGAGTCACGATCGTCGATCTGGAACCGGAACGCGACCACCGCGGCTTCTCGTCACGTTGGTTCTGCGCCCGCGAATTCGGCAAGCACGGCCTGGCTTTCGACATCACGCAAACCAACACCTTCTTCAACTACACCCGCGGCACGGTGCGATGTCTCTACCGCCAGGCGCCGCCCCATGCCGAGGCGCAGCTCGTCCGCTGCACCAGGGGCGCGATCGCCGCGGTCGCGGTAGACGTGCGCGACGAGTCGCCGACCTACGGCAACCACGTGATGGTCGGGTTGAGCGCCGACGAACATCGCGCGCTGTTTCTGCCGCCGCACGTCGCACACGGGTTTCAGACCCTCATCGACAACACCGAGGTCATTTATCAAGTCGGGGGCCGGGGGCAGACACCCGTCGACGAGCATGGCTTCCGCTGGGACGACCCGGAATTCGGGATCGAGTGGCCGCTGCCCGTCACGGTCATCTCCGAACGGGACGCCAGCTGGCCATCGCGCGACCGGGAGTTGACGGCGATCGAGAACCCGACACGATGCATGAGCCGAGCATGACCCACAACACGGTGAATGTCCTTCAACCGCAACGACGCCGGCGACCGATCGGCGTGGTCGCGTTACCGGACCGAGTCAGCGTTGCGCCGGGGACCAACGTCCTGGCACCGGTGCCGACGACCGGAAAGGCTGCGCCGCGTTGGCAACTCCGATATGCGCAGCGTCTACGCATCAGCGATTCGCTGATTGTCTGCGCGTCGGTGATGCTGGCGCAGTACGTCCGCTTCGGCGAGATCGCGAACACGTCGGGCTACTCCGATTTCGTGATGACGCTGCTCTCGATCCTGTTCGCTGCGCTCTGGTTGTCGTCCCTCGCGGTCTTCCAGACCCGGTCCCCGCGGGTCATCGGGGCCGGAATCGACGAATATCGGCGGATCGGCAGCGCGTCGTTCTGGACGTTCGGGATCATCGCGATGGTGACGCTGCTCGCCAAGGTCGATCTCGCCCGGGGCTATCTGGCGATCGCGCTGCCCGTCGGGACGCTGGGACTGCTCACGAGCCGCAGCCTGTGGCGGAAGAGCCTCGCCCGCATGCGGGCCCACGGCGAATGCCAGACGAGGATACTGGCGATCGGAGATCGACAGGCCGTGTCGCACCTGGCCCACGAGCTGGCGCGCAATCCCTCCGACGGCTGCGTGGTGGTGGGTGTGTGCCTGCCCGGATATGGCCGACCCCGGGGGAACACCATCACGCTCGGGGGGCGCGAGGTGCCGATCCTCGGCGACGAAACCCATGCCGTGGCCGCGGTCAGGAGCTGCGGCGCGGACACCGTCGCGGTGACGCAGACCGATCACTTCGGGATGCACGGGATCCGGGAGCTGATGTGGCAGCTGGAGCGGATGGACGTCGACGTCGTCGTCTCTCCCGGGGTGATGGACGTGGCGGAAGCGCGACTGACCCTGCGCCTCACCGCCGGATTGCCGCTGCTGCACGTGGAGAAGCCGCAATACGAAGGGACGCAACGCTTCCAGAAACAGCTCTTCGACATCTGCTTCTCGGCGGCCGCCCTGATCGCGACGGCGCCAGTCCTGGTGGCGGCGGCCACCGCGATCAAGTTGACCAGCCGGGGGCCGGTCTTCTACCCCTCCGAACGGATGGGCATCGACGGGAAGCCCTTCAAGATGCTGAAGCTGCGGACGATGACCGAGGGAGCCGACACCCACATCGACCGGCTGTTACCGGCGAACGAGGGCGCGGGCGGCATGCTGTTCAAGATCCGCGAAGACCCCCGCGTGACCCCGGTCGGCAGATTCCTCCGCAGGCTCAGCGTCGACGAGCTGCCCCAGTTCATCAACGTGCTCAAAGGCGACATGAGCGTGGTCGGGCCGCGGCCACCGCTGCGGCGGGAAGTCGAGAACTACCGCGGGGACGTCAAGCGGCGGTTACTGGTCAAACCGGGCGTGAGCGGGCTGTGGCAAGTGAGCGGCCGCTCCGACCTTTCCTGGGAAGAGTCGGTCCGGTTGGATCTGTCCTATGTGGACAACTGGTCGATGGCGGGTGACCTCATGATCGTCGCCAAGACGGTGAAGGCCGTTCTGACGAGCCACGGCGCCTACTAGGTTCCCGCGCACAATGACTGAGCCGGTGGCACCTGGCGTGGTCGTGCCATCGGTACCCCTCGCCCGGATGGCCCACGCGTTCTCGATCCAATTGATCTGCCGCGCGCTGGGGATGCTCGCCTCGGTGGTCTCAGTGGCGATGACCGCCCGCTATCTCGGTCCCGGCCGCTACGGCCAGCTCGCCATCGCGGTCCTCTTCATCGCCATGTGGAACAGCCTCGCCGACCTCGGTATCGCCACCGTGATCGTGCGCCGCGTGACCTCCGGGCGTGGTGACCTCGAGCGCCTGGTGCGCGTGAACAGCGGCATGGCCCTGATCTACTGCATTCCCCTCGCGGGGCTGGCGGCCGGCTCCGGTTTGCTGATCTACCACGACTCCGACGTGCGGGTGATGCTCGTCGTGCTGTCGGGGGCGCTCCTGCTGCAGACCATGACCACCCGGTTCGAGCCGGTGTTCCTTGCCACCGTCCGGTTCTCCGCGGTGGCCATCTCCGACGTCGCCGGCAGGCTGGCCGCGCTCATCATGGTCGGCTGGCTGGTTGCCGAGCGGGCGGGCGTGATCTGGTTCGCCGTCGTGCAGCTGATCCCTCCGGCCCTGCAATTGCTTATCCAGGGCGGCGCCGCGACGCGGCAGATTTCGGTGCGTCCGGTCTTCGCGCCGCGCGAGGCCTTCGACCTGCTGCGGGAAAGCCTGCCGCTGATCGGTTTCCTGGTCGTCGGGCTGCTCTACTGCCGCGCCGACGGGGTGATCCTGTCTTTGCTGAGCACCCACTCCGAGGTCGGCGTGTACGGCCTGGCCTTCACGATCGCCTTCAACACCATCGTGGTTTCGCTGGTCTTCCTCAAGTCGACGCTGTCGACCGCCACCGAGCTCTACGCGCGGGACGTCGCCGCGTTCGCCGGATTCCTGCGCCGCAGCGTCGAGCTGATGTCCTTCGCGGCCATCCCCGTCGCGGTGATCGGCGCGCTGCTCGCCGGGCCGTTGATCGCGCTCTTCGGCGACCAGGCCTTCGTCGCGCGGGGGACACCGACCCTGGCGTTGTTGTTTGTCGCAGCGGCCCTGCGATTCGTCAGCGGCACCCTCGGCCAGGGCTTGGTCGCCAGTCATCACCAGCGGGTCCTGTTCTGGCTGACGATGGCCACGCTGGCGCTCAACGTCGCGCTTAACGTCGCCCTCGCCGGGAAGTTTGGCGCCGTCGGTCCGGCGGTCGCGCTGGTGTGCACGGAGTTCTTCAACATGGTCGTGAGCAGTTGGTGGCTGCGCAGTCGGTGCGAATACCGAACGCCTGTCGTGTTCTTGCTGCGGACGCTCGTCCCCACCGGCGTGAGTGCAGCGGTGGCACTGGCGCTTTCGGGGCAGCACGTGCTCGTGATCCTGGCGGCGGCCGCCGCCGCCTACCTGGCCACCAGCGCGGTGGTGGGCCCGATCGGCTGGTCGAGCGTCGCCGCGCTGCGGGGGTCGTCGCGCGGGGGGCAGCTGCCGGCGTGAAAGAGCTGGATCGGGCATACCTGAAGCGCCCTGTCGCGGGCGCGGCCGCCCTGCCTTCCGTGCGCCCGCTTGCGGTGCTGATCGTCAACGACGCGGATCACGCACAACTCGGGGTGTGCCTCGGCAGGCTCGCCGCGCACCTGCCCGAACTGCCGGTCCATGTCTACGACAACGTCGATGATCGGGGCGGCCGCGCCGAACTGGCCGACCGTTACCCGGGGGTGCACTGGGTGGCCGGGACGGCCAAAGTCGGCCTCGCCGAAGCATTTAACGCGCTGGCGGAACGCGTCGCGAGCGATGCCGATCTGCTGCTCGTCGATGCCGGGACCAGCGTGCTGGGCCCCTTGGCCCGGACCCGTGACCTGCTTCGCCGCCCCGGCGTGGCGGCGGTTTCGCCGTTGGTGCGCGACGCCACCGCGGCCGGTCGGACGCCGTGGGACGTCGCCAGCCGCCGCCGCACCGTGGCCCGCGGGCTGACCGCGGCCGCCGGCGCGTCCGAATCGCTACGCCGTACCTCGCTCTCGCCGCTCTATGCCCGCCAGCCCGCCGAAATACATTGCATCACCGGCGATTTGAGCCCGAACTGCCTGGCGATCAGCCGCGCCGCCTGGAACACTCTCGGCGGCTTCGACGAGGAGTTCTTCGGCGACGGCGAGGCGGCCGACTGGCAGGAGCGGGCCCGCGCCGCGGGCTGGCGCATCCTGCTGGCCGACGAGCTGGGCGCCGAGCGCGCGCGGCCGGTGCGCCGCGCGGACGTCGAGCGCCGCCGCGCGCAGGACCTGGCGCGCGCCAACGCGGCGTTGCTGCTGGAACACCAGGACGGCGTCCACCATGCCGACGTCTACCTGGCCGGTACGACCCTTTTGGAGCGCATTCAGCGCAAGCTTCCCCGCGCCGGCCGGCGCGGGGACCTCCCCGCGATCGTCATCACCACCAACCGGCTCATCTACGGGGGCGCCGAGCGGCAGAAGGTGCTGTTGGCAACGGAGCTGGACCGCCGCGGTTACCCGGTCACCGTCGCCTGCGTGCAGCGGTTCGGCCCGTTGGTTAGGGAGATTCCACCGACCGTCCGCGTCGTTCGGCAGCCCTGGTGGGCGCCGCACGTCGACCTGCCCGACGGTCCCGCGGTCATCATCAGCGGCGACAGCAACACCGAGACCGGGTTCGCCACCGTGTGGCGCGCCGCCGGCGCCGGTCGGGGGTGGCTGGTGGCGCCCCACACTCACCCGGACATGCCCATCTATTCCCGGCCCCTGGTCGCCGCCATGAACCGTTCCGACGGTTTCATCATGCTGGCGCAACGGCATTGGGAGATGCTCGCCGAACAGCACCGGTTGACGAGGCGGCACTTCGTGGCACCCAACGGCGTCGTCATACCGGGTCCGCCTCACCCCCGGGTCCGTCCGGCCGGTGATCGGATACGACTGGTGATGCTGTCGCGGATCGTCGAATTCAAGAATCCTCACCTCCTGGTCGACGCGCTGAGCGGCCTGACGGAGCTGCCCTGGGAGCTGTCGATCTTCGGCGACGGACCCGACCGGGAGATGCTGGAAGCACGCACCCCCGCCGCCCTGCGCGACCGGGTGCACTGGCGCGGCTGGGCGGACGGCCCCGAGCCCGCTCTCGCGGACGCCGACCTGCTGTGCATGCCGAGCCGCTGCGAGACGTTCCCCCTGGTCATTCTCGAGGCCATGGCGCGCGGAATTCCGGTGGTGTCGTCGGCGGTGTGCGCCGTACCGGAGATGCTGGACTTCGGTCGTGCCGGGTTCCTCGTTGAGGACGTGTCGGTGCGGGGTTGGCGGGAATCCCTGGCGGCGATCCTCGCGGACCCCGCCGCCCTTCCGTCGGTCGGACAGCGCGGCTTCGAGCGAATGAGCAAGCACTACACGATCGAAGCCATGGCGGACGCCTATGTCGACGCGATCAATGAGGTGCTCTGATTGAGCCTCTCGCGCAAGCGATTTGCCGCTGCCACGTCCCGTCGCGGGGGCGAGTCATCGCCCGGCACCTGCCAGAATGCTGGCAACCGTGCGCGGGGACGTCCTGTGCTGCCCAAACCCACCGTAGAGGAAGTAACGGGGCTCCACATAGAGCTGCCCGATGTCGGTCGGCACGTCCGCGAAATGCTCCGAGAGCGCGGCATCGACGAAGAACGCGTCGGAACCCGAATGCGCATTGCAACACACCAGGCGGTAACCGAAGCGCTCGAACAACTCGGCGAAACTGGTCAGCGACGCCCCGAAGTAGTCGTCGGACTGCCAGACATGGCCGGGATCGTAGGCGATCTGGAATTTCACGGGAGGCGGAAACTTGCCGTTGTACTCGACGATGAACAGCTGCGGACGCAGGCCGTCCGCCAACAGCTTTTCGGCCAGGTAGATGTCGTTGCCGTCGAGGTCGAGCGAGACGACGTCAACGTGGGTGGCGCCGATGCGCTGCATGCAAAACCGGCTCGACGTGACGATGTTGTCGGCGGTTATCCAGGCCTTCTGGTAGGTGAAGCGCGGGTTAGCGTCGAGTTCGACCGCCAGATCCTGCCCCCCGACCCAGAAACCCTTCCAGCCCAACGCCGCGAGAATCAGCGTGTTGTTTTGCGTGCCGTCGCCGACGCCGAATTCGGCAAACGTCCCGCCTTCGAGGCGGCCGATCCGGCGCAGGATCTCCAACGTGATCCCGTCCTCGTCGGTCGCGGAGAAACACCTCAGCCCGGCGCGGTTGAGCGGATTCGGGTGATTCGCCCTGAGTGTCTGGGAATGATCGAAGAGGAGCAGATCCTTGAGCTGTTCGAGCGTTTCGCTGCCGACGACCCACCGGATTCTCCGCTTGAGCGCCTTCGTGAACTTCGGTGTCACGCTTCTGGTCACTAGGCTAACTCTCTACGAGCAGACCGATACGGAACGGACTTCAAATTACCATGTCGTGCGGTGCCGACGCCCCAGCCATATCGCACCAGGGCCGCCACAACGCCCACTTCGCAGCCACGACGGCAACTTCGACGTCCCGGCCAGCCCCCGGCACGGCGGCGGGGCTCATCGCGTCACTGCGGCGCCCCGACGAACTCGGCTTTCGCCGAACGCATCTCGGGACGGATTGCTTGCCCGGCCCGCTCCGCGTGTCGTAGGTTCTATCCTGAACTCTTCGGTGTTTGCCGGCTCCGGGGAGAACCCTCAGGAGGCTCGATAGCGTGCTGTGCCGCGTCTGTAGCTCGAGCACCGCACCGGCGTTCACGCACCGGGTGCTCCGTAAGTACGATTGCCGTTACTACCTTTGCGGCAATTGCGGTTGCCTGCAGACCGAGGAGCCTTTCTGGCTGGACGAGGCGTATGCGAGCCCGGTGGCCGCGGCGGACACCAGCATCCTGTGGCGCAACCTCTACCTAGCCCGGGTGGTGTCCGTCTTGTTGTACTTCCAGTTCGACCACGACGGCCGATTCCTCGACACGGCCGGGGGTTACGGCCTTTTCACCCGCCTGATGCGGGACATCGGTTTCGACTATTACTGGGCCGACAGCCACTCGCCGAACCTGACGGCGCGCGGCTTCGAGGCCGACGGCGGTCCGGGAGCTCCGTACGAAGCGGTCACGGCGTTCGAGGTGATGGAGCATCTTTCCGACCCGATGGCCTTCGTGGCGGAGCTGTTGGAAAGCACAGGGACCGACACCGTCATCTTCACGACGGACCTCTTCGAAGGCACCCCACCGGCTCCGGAGGAATGGAGGTATTACGCCTTTGCGACAGGGCAACACATCACCTTCTACCAGAAGTCGACGCTCGAACTCATCGGTAAGCGTTTCGGCATGCGGTTCCACACGTCCCTCAGGTGGCCGTGGGTGCGGGGACTCGGCGGAGTGGGCGTGCACGTGTGGTCACGCGCGAGAATCAACCCGCTGGTCTGGAAGGTGCTCGCCGCACCGCGTGTCGCCGGCGTCCTGCAGGGGATACCGCGGCGCGCCCTCGAGTCTCGGACGTGGTCAGACGCCGACGGGTTCCTCCGGGCGGGCGAAGGGTGACGGAGAACTGATCGCACCGGGGACGGATTGCGGGAAAACGCGACACGGGGTGCCCGTTGTGAGTTCGCCTCGGGTGCTGTGGCTTTCGCCGTGGACGCGTCCGGCGGTGCGGGTCCAGGCCGAGGCGCTGATCCGGCGGGGGGCCGACGTGTTGCTGGTGACCTCCGATCGACACCCGGAGTCGGACGCCGCGCGCGCCTACGAGCTGGTGCTCGAGCCGCGGTTTCTCAGCGCCGCCACCTGGCCGCCGTTCTTCGCCGCCTGGCGGCGGATCCGCCGGTACCGACCCGACGTCGTCATCACCGAGCTGGTCCGCGATCCCCGCTGGATCGCGCTGGCGGGGAGGACGCCGCGCATCCGGGTGCTGCACGACGATCAGCCGCACGGTCCCGACGAACGGCAGCCGGCCTACGAGCGCGCGGTATTGGACCGTTGGGGCGCACGGTCGGCCGCCACGATGGCCTACAGCGATTACGTTGCGGCGGCCGTGGCCGCACGACGCGACGTCGCCAGCACGCGTCTGCACGTGGTGCCCCTGGCTAGCGACCTGGACCTCGACCGGGTGCCGCCGTTCGTGGGACCCGAAGGGCGGCATGACTTCGTCATGTTCGGCCGGCTCAACCCCTACAAGAACGTCGACGTGGTGCTCGAAGCGTGGCGCCGGCATGCCACAGGCGGGGGCTGGCGCGGAGACCACCTGGTCCTCATCGGCGCCGGCGATCTCGATGTCAACGCCCTGCCACCACACACCATCTGGCGCAACGGCGGTTACCGCTATGCCGACGTGGTGCCGGCGTTGGCCGCCGCCAAGGGTTCGGTCGCGCACTACCGCCGCGCGTCGCAGAGCGGTGTGCAGGTGTTGTCGATGCAGCTCGGCGTCATGCCGATCGTGTCGACGGCCGGTGCCCTACCGGAGTTCCAGCCGCCGGGTCGCGACCCTATCGATGTCGACGACATCGACGGCCTTGCCGCCGCATTCGACGCCCTGGCCGACCCGCGGACGGCGGCGGAGCTCGGGGCTGGCGCCGCTCGCCACTACGCGGGTCGATTCGACGTCGACATCGTCGCGGGCCGCATTCTTGAGGTCATTGCGGAGGTCTTGGGCGGTAGGCGCTGATGGCCGTCGAGGTCTCCACGCGTCCGAAAGGCAGGCAAGAGACGATGACGAAGCTCAGCGTCGGTTACCTCGTCGACGAGGGATACCAACCGAACCTGGTGTTCGACCTGATCGAAAAGAGCCAATCCGCGGCACACTATTCGATCGACCACTTGATCGTGCAGACATTCCCCGAGCGCCGGGGCGGCCCGGTCGGTAAGGCCCTCCGGTTATTCAGGGAACGGCGATTCCTGAAGACCCTGGCCGCCCTCTGCTTCAGAGCCATCCTGGCCATGGAGGTGCGCGTCTTCGTGCGCGACCCACGTCTGAAAAGCGCCTTCGAAACCCGTCACCTCGACGATTTACAGGTACCGAAACTGCTTGTCCGCCCGATCAAGTCGCCCAGTGGGGCCGTTTACCGGTACGGTGCGGATGACCTGGAATCGATCAGGGGCCTGAACGTCGATGTCCTGGTGCGCGGCGGCAGCGGGATTCTGCGCGGCGGGATCCTCGACCTCTGCGAGTTCGGGATCATCTCGTTCCACCACGGGAACAATGACGTGAATAGGGGCGGCCCCCCCGCATTCTGGGAAGTTTTCAATCACGAACCGTCGACGGGATTCGTGATCCAGCGGCTGCTCGACGAACTCGACGGCGGGGACGTCCTCGCGAGGGGCTCGATCGGCACGGTGAGCCCCTATGCGCGCAACCTCGCGCGAATCCACAACAAGTCCAACGTCTTCCTGCACAAGTTCCTGGAAGACCTGGGCCGGACGAAGGCTTTGCCTGCGGTGCTGCCCAAGTCGCCGTACTCGCATCGGCTCTACCGGATGCCGTCGCTGCGAGACCTCGCGCGGTATCAGATCGACACGCTCAACACCGTCATGCGACGCCTGTCCGACCGGCTGACCGGTAGGCAGCATCGTTGGGGCGTCGCTTACCAATTCGCGGAGAGCTGGCGCAGCTCGGTGCTGTGGAGGTCGAAGTTCATCGCGAATCCCGCCCACCGCTTCCTCGCCGACCCCTTCGTCTTCCGGCACGAAAAACTGGACGCGTGTTTCGTCGAGGACTACGACTTTAGGACCAAGAAGGGAAAGATCTCGGTCATCCGGGTGGACCCCAAAGGTTACGAATTGCTCGGCACCGCCCTCGAGGAGCCGTTTCACCTCTCGTATCCGTTCGTCTTCACCGTCGACGGGGAGCTGTACATGTGCCCGGAGACCGCGGAGATCAAGGAGATACGACTGTACAAGTGCGTCGATTTCCCGCTGCGGTGGTCCTTTCACAAGACGCTCGTCAGCGACGTGTCAGCGGCGGATACCACCATCTTCTTTTCCCGGGGCAGATGGTGGCTGCTCACCAACATCGACAGCGCCGACATGGGAGACCACAACTCCGAGCTGCATGTCTTCTGCGCCGACGCGTTCGACTCCGAAGCCTGGATCCCGCACGCCAACAATCCCGTGGTGTTCGACAGCGGCCGGGCCAGAAACGGCGGATTCTTCCGCGACGGAGACACCCTGTTGCGGGTCTTCCAAACCCAGGGCTACGACTTGTACGGCGAATCCATGGGCATCGCGGAGATCACCGGCCTTGGCCCGGACACGTACAGCGAGGAGGTCGTCACCAGGATTGCCCCCCGCTTCGCTCCGAAGATCGTTGGTACGCACTCGTTCTCCTACCATGACGGCCTGCTGGCGATCGACGTCCAGAAGGTGGAGCGGGTCGGCACGTCTCGCTGAGCCGGCGTCCGCTGCGCAAGATCACGCCCGGGCGTTTGCCAGACGCTCGGCAAGCCGGACGCCGAGCGCAATCCCGACGAGCGTCGGGTTGGCCTGACTCGACGTCGGGAGCACCGACGTGCTGGCGACGTAAAGCCCGCGCACCCCGTGCACTTCGAGATTGGCGTCGACGACGCCGCCGCCGGGAGTGCTGGACATCCGGGTGGTGCCGGCCTGGTGGTAGCCGGCATGTCCGGCGAGGAATTCGCGCACCAAGCCCTCGGCGTCGTCGGATAGCCATTCCACGTACCCGACGTCGTGGCGGCGCAGGTGTTCGTCGATCGCGACGATGGCCTTTCGGACGCTCTGATAGTCGGCGTCGGAGAATTGGGTGTGGGTGCGGATCCGCCGCATGCCGAGGGCGTCGCGGTCGTCGGCCAACTCGATGCGGCTGTCCCAGTGCGGAAGATGCTCGCCGTGGTAGTGCAGCAGATACCGATTGTCGGCGCTCTTGACGAAGAAGCCCGGCGCCTTGCGACCCCGGCGGACGAACCGGGCGTAGGAGAAGGTGAGCGCGAACCGGATCGAGCCGGGCAGGTCCCGCACGATGTTTCGCAGGTGCGCGAGGACCTGGGGTGGTCCGTCCGTGTGGGTGTGCTTGGCGCGGATGGCCTCCGCGAGCAGGAACCGGCCGACCGGGGAGATGAGAGTGAGATAGACCCCCGACAGGATCCCGCTTCCGTGCCGCGGGTCGCTGATCGGCGGATTCACCAGCCAGACAGCGGCATTGGGCATCGCGGCCGCCCGCTGCAGCTGCGGATCGAGGGTGAAGCGGCGGCGCACGTACACGCCTTCGTCGTCGCGTTCGTAACCGTGGATCACGGCGTCAGTGGTGAACCGCACGCGCGCGACGCGGCCCTCGACGTGCGACATGTACCAGCGGCCCAGGTGACCGCCCGCATTCCCCAGCCCCGCGGGGTGGTGGCGATCCGACGCAAGGAGCAGCCGGGTCGCCTCCAGCCCGCCGGTCGCGATGACGTAATCGGTTGCAACCACGCCGCCCTGGCGACCGTCAAGCGTCTTGACCACGAGGTGGTCGACGGAGTCGCCGCCCGGTGTCGTCACGATTTCGGTGCAGGTCAGGCCGGTCCACAGGGTGAGGCGGGAGGCGTCGCGCAGGGCGTCCCGATACTCGCGGCCGAAACGCGTTGGCAGCGCCCAGCGTTCGAGATCGGTCGTGCGCACCGGCCCGTCGGGCAGCCCCGCGACCAGATCGCCCGCCGCGAGCCGCGGGATGTCGCGCGCGTTGAACGCCGCCCGCCCGCACGCCGCCCAATCACAGGCGCGTTGCAGGTAGGGCTCGACGTCTTCATAGCGGATCGGCCAGGGCGCCTGCGCGGTCAGCGGGCGATTCTCGAAATCGATGGGGTCGAATGTGACGCAGCGCCCGCCCCAGAGCGCGGTGGTGCCGCCCACCTGTCGGCGGACCATGAGCTCACCGCTCGAGTGGAGATGATCGTCTTGCCGCGAGTCGAGATCCGACAATCGTTGCGCCGCTTGCTCCGCGCGCTCGAGCCCGCTCTCGATCAGGGCCACCCGGACCCCGGACCCCGCGAGTTCCAGCGCCGTGGCGATGCCGATCGCACCGGCTCCGACGACCACCACATCGGTCTCGATTGTCGTGTGATCGGCGAACTCCCGCGGGCCACGGATCACCGCGCGCCGCCCTCCCGGAATTCCGCGACGAGTTCGAGGAAGCGCGTCGCGATCTCCGCGTCCGGTGTCGACGAGCCGGCCTTCGCCGCTTCGGCGACGCGGTCCGGACGGGTCGTGCTGTAGAGGATCGCGCGGCAACCCGTTGCGGCAGCGGATGATCCGACGATCAATCGCGGGAGCACCCCGGGGGCGAGCGGATCGAGTTGGAGCGATTCGCGCCAGCGTCTCGCCAGCGGCGCGTCGGCCCGCAGCGCGCCGGACAGTGCGGTGAGCGATCCGTTCAGCACGCCGAAGGCCAGATCGGCGGGACGCGGCGGAGGGTTGAGCAGATCACCACGGACCTGGCTGACGCCCTCGGGCGCGAATTCGCCGGCGAGGTCCGACTCGAGGCCCTCGTCTTGGGAGACACCCCACGCGCGGATCTTGCCCTGCCGGCGGGCGCGTTCGAAGAATTCGCGAAGTTCGTCGCTCTCGACGACGTCGTGGGGTCGGGGGGCATGCACGAAGAGGATGTCGACGTAGTCACAGCCCAGCGCCGCAAGGCTGCGGTCGAGGCTGTCCGCCGCGGCGGCGACACCGTACACACGTGGCGTCTCGGGTGTCGACCGCTGCCGCTTGACCGTGCGCCGCAGCGCCGGCGCCCCGCGCAGCACGGCGCGGGCCGGCGCCTGAAAGCGGCCGAGGCGCCGGGCCACGCCGCCCACGTCGATGCCGAATTTGGTTGCGACGGTCACGGTGTCGCGCGGCAATCCGCGCAAGAACCGCCCAAGCTCGGCCTCGGCCATTCCAAGGCCATACATGCGCGCGGTGTCGAAATGCGTGATGCCGTTGTCGACGGCGCTGCCCAGCACGGCCATCCGCTCGCGGCGGGAAGGTGACTGCATGAGACCGCCGCAGCCGAACCCGACCGCGCTCACCTGCAGCCGCGGTCCCGAAAGCTCAACGCGCTCCAACGCCACAGCCCTCGTAGATCCGGCGCAGCTGGGCATCGATGATTTCCGGGCTGCGCGTCGCCGCGATGTGCTCCTGGCCCCGCAGCCCGTCTCGCTCCGCCAAAGCGGGGTCGCGCAGGTACCGGCCGATCGCCGCTGCTAGCGCCGGCGCATCGCCGACGGGCACGAGCATCCGCGGGTCCGAAGCGATTTCGGCCGTACCCCCGACCGGGGTGGCCACAAACGGTCGCGCACCGGCCAGGGCTTCGGTGAGGATCATCGGCATTCCCTCGGCCGTCGACGGCAGGACCACCACGCGAACGGACCGGAGCAGGTCCCGGATCCCGTCCGGGTGTACCGGCCCCTCGACGGACAGGCGTTCGATGGGGGGCGGCGTGTAGTCGTCGATGGGACCGACGATCCGACAACGCCCTTCGACGCCCTCGGCGACCAGCAGGCGCCAGGCGGCGACGAGGGTGTCGACCCCTTTGCGGTGGCCGATGGTGCCCGCAAAGAGCGCCACGGGTGGTGTCGCGCCGGCTCCGGGCGCGTCCCGATCGATCGGGATCGGGTTCGCTACCACCGACGTCGGCACCGCCGGCGCCACCGCCGCGACGGCGGCACGCGCTTGCTCCGACAGGACGATCACATGGTCGGCATGGCGCAACGTGGCTCCCACGAAGCGGGGGCGCGACCCGGCGAACTCCGGGAAGTCGGCGCCGTGGATGGTGACCACCACCCGGAGGCCGCGTGCTCGCGCCAGTCGGATCAACGGTCCTTCCCGTAGCCACGCTCCCCCGTTGGCCAAGTGGAAGTGCACGATGGTCGCCCGCGGCGCCCGCGCGAGCGCGACACCCGCGCGCGCCGTGAGAAGCAGGCTTCTCAGGTGGTGGCGCCCGTTCCACGTCGACAGGACCCGGATGTCGTCGGCGCCGATCTGGTTGTCGCGGATGACCCGAATCACCGACTGGGTCCCGCCGAAGCTGTACATGCCGGGTCCCACATGGATGACCGCGACCATCAGTTCGGCCCTGGCGCGGCGGCCGGGCCGGGGGCGTCGAGAGCCGCGTCGCCCGCGCGGCGCGGCAGGTTCGCGAACCCCATCGCCGATCCCAGGGCGAGTCCCAACGCCAGTGCGTGCGACTGCATCTCCGGAAGCGGCCAGACGGCGGATATCGCGAGCAGGGCGGCGCAGACCGCGGCGCTGATCTTCGCCGGTGCCGAGGCGCGGCGCAGCGCGCGGACGATCGGTGTCCCCGCGAACCATACGAACGCCGCCATCCCGACGGCGCCGGCCTTGGCCAGCCACCACTGGTAGAACAGGTGAGAGTAGGTGGGGCCCAACACCCACGGGAAGGCGTTGGGATCGTTTCCGGACGGCAGCTGATACGCGTAGCCCAGGCCGTGGCCGAATAGCGGCGCCTGCGCGATCGCGTCGTTGAGCCGGGCATTTTCGCGCAGACGGTCCAGTGTCGATTCGTCGGTGGCGAGCGCGCTCGCCGAAATCCCGCCGAACACCCGCTGATTGAACGCGGTGAACTGATCGCTGAGCCAGGCGCCGGCGTGCGTTTGCTGAAGCAGGAACAGCGACCCCGGCACCGTCACCGCGAAGACCGCCGCGCTGATCGTGACGACGACGGCCGTGCGCCGCAACGCATGCCAGCCGAAACTGGCGAGGAACGCCACCACGGCCGCCACCGCGACGGCGATCAGGGTGTTGCGGGCGAAGGCCAGCAGCGAGATGACCAGCGACGGCGGGGCCAACGCGAGAATCGTTGCGAGCCTGACCTTGCCGATGATCGAGGCGGCGACGAGCGCGGCCAGCACGGCGGTGGCCGGCGTCTGGGTGGACAAGACGATGCGAAGGGCCTGGCTGGCGCCCGTCGCCCCCTCCAGGCTTTCGGCCCTTCCCGCCAGCCGGATCGCATGCAACGAGCTGACAATCGTCATGAAAGCCGAGAACCACAGCGTCACAGCCATGACCCGGATCGCAAACTTCAGGTAGCCGCCGTAGACGACGAACAGCCCCAACACGAAACCGATGACCATTTCGATCAGGGTCGCCGACTCCAGCATCACCATGGTGGCCTGGTGTCCACGCAGAAACCCGATGACGGTGTAGACCACCACCGTGAACACGAACATCGCGGCCAACAGGAAATCGGTGAATCGTGGTCTCACGATCGGGATCAGGTAGCAGATCGCTAGCACGGCGGCCACGTGGAACGCGTAAATGGCCACGGGCCCAATGACTTTGCCGATGTGCAAACCCTCGGGCAGCGCCGCGAACGCCAGGAACAGGGTGACGCCTACCATCCCTTCCGGCTTCACCCAGTACACCACCAGGCAGAACAGCGCGGCGATCAGCAGCGCTCCCTCGGTGGTTCGGCGCACCGAGAGCACGCCGAACACGAAGCACCCGAACAGAAACACCGCGAGCAGAGCGCCATCGACCGCGAGGCGATGGCGACTCGGCAGGTAGGGAATCACGCCGGTCTGCTGACCTTCGACCGGTAGGTCTTCGCCGCGGCGCGGACGTGGATGGACGGCCTGGCGTCGGTCAGGACGGTGCCGACGACCTGTGCGCCGGCCGAACGCAGGGCGGTCAGCGCATCCTCGAGCTCGTCGAACGTGGTCCGGCGCGCCCGCACGACCAGCACCGTGGCCTGCACGGCACCCGAAAGCAGGCCGGCGTCGGCGGTGGCCAGCACGGGCGGACCGTCCACCACGATCCGGTCGAACCGCGACGACAGGTCCTGCAGCACCCGGTCGACCGTCTCCGGCAGGTAGGCGCTGCATGGCAGCGTCTCGCGGCGGACGGACCGGGACGCGAGGATGAAGAGCTTCGACAGCGGAGTCGGCTTGACGGCTTCCGCGGCGATTTCGGGGTTCGCCAGCACGTTGCCCAGCCCCTCCCCCGATTCGACTTTCAGCAGCCCGGCGATCACCGGCCGTCGAGTATCGCCCTCGGCGAGCAGGACGTCTTCGCCGATTTCGGCGAGGGCCAGCGACAGGTTCACCGCCGTCGTTGTCGTTCCTTCGCCGCCGAACGGTGCCACCACCAGCACCCGGCGGCCGTCCGGCCCGATCGCCCTGAGCAGCCGGGCGCGCAGGCCTCGTACCGCGTCGTCGAGCGTCGGGTCGGCGCCGAACCGCAACGGACTGCCACGCTTACCGGGCAGCTGCGCGAGCGTCGGTAAGCCGGAGAGTTGCTCGAGTTTCTCGCGGGTGCGCACGGTGCGATCGCTCGCCTCGCGGGTCAGCGCCACCGCGATGCCCAGCAGTATCCCGGCCACAAAGCCCATCAGCATGTTGCGCATCGGCACCGGCGACACCGGATGCTCGGGAACCCGCGGCTGCTCCACCACCCTCGCCCGGCCCACCGGCAGCGTTTTTGCTGCCGGGCCGGTCACCGGGCCGGGCGCTTCCGTGGGCGGGGCGGGCTCGCCCGTGTCGGGCCGCGGTCCCGCGGTCACCGGCACGTCCCGACCGTTCGGGCCCGGGTTCGCGCCCAGCGTCGGGATGATCGCGGCGAACTGGTTGGCCATAGCTCCCGCCAGCGCGGCGGCACGCGCCGGATCCGTGTCCCGGACGATGATTGTGAACAGCATCGACTTCGCGGTGTACTTCACCTGCGTTTGGCTCACCAGGGCATCGGGGTTGATCGGGACCTGAAGCTGGCTCACGGCGCGCTCGGCCACGGTGCGTCCGCCGGCGATCTGGGCATAGGACGACAGGCGTTCCTGGGCCGTCAGCGTGCCGTTGTACAGCTCGGTCAGGTCGGTGGCGCCAGGGAAGGAAATGAGGATCGTGGCCGCCGACTGGTAGTGCTTGGTCTGCAGGGCGGTGACGGCGGCGGCGCCGATGGTGCACGCCAGCAGGGCGCCCATCGCGAGCTTCCAGTGCGCACCGAGAATCCGGACAAAGGTACGGAAATCCATCGGCTGATCACCTTTCTAACGGCCGCAGCGCCTAAGAGCATACCTTTGGTCGCCCGATCGGCGTCCCCGCAAACCCTTCACATTATGCAGCATGGCCAGGCCGGGTCGTGACCTTCCCATTTCTCACCCTTTCCCCCACCCACCCCTCTGTCGCCCTTCGGCGGCCTCCGTCCCGCGTCCGGGACCGATTGTGGGGGCGGCCGGCACTATCGGGCGGCAGAACTCGGCTGATCGCGCGGGATGTCGAGCGTCGCTATCGGGTACGAGCCGGAGCCGTCGCGGCCGTCGCGCGCCAAATGGAGCGGCGGATAGTCCACCACGTGCGACGCGCCGGGCTTGTGCTGCCGCCAATCGACGGACGCGCGCAGCGTGTAATGGCCCGGCGCCAGCCCCGTCAGATCGACCGTCACCGACTCGATCGACGACACGGCGGCCGGCTGGTCCCCGGCGTTGGCTCCGGATTGCTGGACCAGGGTCTTCAGCGACACGTGCGCGGGCAGCGCCCGGACCACCGCACCCGAGAAGTCCACCAGCCGATAACTCGGCACCCAGTTCTCGACGGCGGCGGCGCTGCCGTAATTGGTCCAAGCCACCGATATGGTCGCCGCCCCGTCGCGCACGGATTGCGATCCCGCCCGGGCTTCCACCGAATACCGATAGCCGGCCGAAACGTTGGCCTGGGCCCACAGCAGATACAGCGCCGGATTCATCGGGGTGGTGGAACCGGCGTCCGCGAAGTTGTAGCTCGAGGTCATCGAGACGTGGTAGCGCACCACGTCGCGCAGGGCCTTTTCGTAGTACGACCGTGGATCCGTGCCGGGCGGCAACTGGCACCACTCGGTGATCACCAGCGCCGAGGTCAGCCGGTCTTTGAGCCGGCCGACGAGCGGATCCTTCGACCGCACGTAGTGCGAGCCCTCCGCCTCGGCCCAGGTGGGCAGCGGCGCCAGCACGCCCAAACAGTCCGAACGGATGCCGACCGGCGCGGACAGCTTCCTCGTGACGTCGTCGGCAAGCAGCTGGCGGACAATTTCGGGGTTCAGCGGGGTGACGACCACCTGGGTATGGGGAAAGGCGTCGACGTTCGCCGCAACGAGCCGCCGGATGGACGCGGCGGTAATGCTCTGGTCACGAAACTGGCTGTAGTAACCGAGTTTCGCGACGCTGTCGTCCGGCGCCGGGCCCGGGGCGCCCAGCTCGTCACGCAGATACGCGATGTGGTTCTCGCTGAAATCCCCGTAGCCGGAGAACTCGAACACGCTGAGCCGCTCGTCACCGTCGTAACGGCGGCCCAGGGCGGCGAGCAGCTGGGCGAAGGCGTCCAGGTACCGTTGATCATTCCAGTTCGGCACCACTTGCGTCGGTGCGGCAGGCCACCAATATCGTTGCCGACCAACCAGATTCGTGGCGGCGGAGCGCATCCAATCGGGTATGGCGATGTTGGTGTTGTCGGGATAGTTGGCGTCGCAACAAGAGTGGTAGGCGACCACGCGCAGCGTCAGCCGCATGTTGCGCCCGCTCGCCTTCGCTAGCGCGTCATCGATCGCACCGAAGTCGAACCTGCGATCGTCGCCGGCGTCCGGGGGCAGCGTGCTCGGGTCGGTCGGCTGCAGCTGCCGCCACGTGACACGCAGGCTGGCGTCATACGAGGCGGGCCAGGGTGGGTACCGCCGCTGCGCGGGATTGGCCTGCGGGAACAGCGGCATCATCAGGTCCTCGTACTGGCCACGCAGCGGGTTGGACACCTCTTGGACACCCGGCGGTATGGGCGGGCTCGCCACCGCCACCAGGGGGCCGGGGTCCGCTCGATGGGCGCACCCGGCCAACAGCAGCACCGCGCACCCGATCACGGCCGCCAGCGACGCCAGGCGCCGGAAGTGGTTCATTGGTTTTGGTCCGAATCATTCGGGATATCGAGCGTGGCAATGGGATACGAACCCGACCCGTCGCGGCCGTCCCGGGCCAGCGCCATGGGCGCGTAGTTCACCACCCGCGAGGCGCCCGGCTTGTGCTGTTGCCAGTCGACGGCCGCGCGCAGCGTGTAGTGCCCGGGCGCCAGGCCGGTGACGTCGACGTGCACGGGCTCCGTCGTCGACTCCGGAACCGCCTCGTCGCGCGATTGGCTGGAGTCGTCGTGGACCAGTGTCCGGAGGTTTACCGACGAGGGGAGGTTCCGGACCACGGCCCCCGAGAAATCCACCAGCCGGTAACCGGGCGCCCAGTGCTCGGTCGCCGCCGCCGAGCCGTAGTTGGTCCAGACGACGGAGATCGTCGCCGTCGAACCCTGGAGCGATTGCGACCCCGGTTTGGCCTCCGCCGAGTAGCGGTAGCCGGCGAAGATGTTGGCGTGGGACCACAGCGAATACAGCTTCGGATCCATCGCCGAACCCGCGTCGCGGTCCGGGAAGCCGGTGCTCGACGTCATCGACACGTGGTACCGGATGACGTCGTGCAGGCCCTTTTCGTAATACGTCCGGGGATCGGTGCCGTCGGGCGGCCGGCACCACTCGGTGATCACGGGGGCCGATGACAACCGCTGCTTGATCGCGTTGACGACGGGATCGTTGAACCGCACGAAGTGCGAGTCGGCGGATTCCGCCCAGGCCGGCAGCGGCGCCTGGACCCCCAGGCAGTCCGCGCGGATGCCGACCGGCCCGGACAATCGGTGGGTCACCTCGTCGGCAAGCAACTCGCGCACGATCTCCGGGTTCTGTGGCGTCACGACCAGCTGGGTGTGCGGGAACGCGTTCACGTTGGCGGCGACGAGCTGCCGAATGGAGGCGATGGTGATGCTCTGATCGCGGAACTGGCTGTAGTAGCCGAGGTTGGCGACGCTGTCGTCCGGCGCCGGGCCCGGCGCGCCCAACACGTCGCGGAGGTACTCGATGTGGTTTTCGCTCGCGTCGCCGTACCCGGAGAACTCGAAGACACTAAGTCGCTCGTCGGTGTCGTAGCGGCGACCGAGCGCGGCGAGCAGCTGGCCGAAAGCGTTGAGGTAGCCGGGGTCGTTCCAGTTCGGGACGACCTGCGCGGCCGCCGGCGCACGGCCATTGGGCGGGGCGGGATAGGTGGTGGCTGCCGACCGCATCCAGTCGGGGATGGCGATGTTCGTGTTGTCGGCGCGGGAGTCGCCGCAGCAGGAGCTGTAGGCGTAGACGCGCAGGGTCAGCCGCATGTTGCGGTCCGCCAGCTTCGTCAGCGCGTCGTCGATCGCGCTGAAATCGAATTTGCGATCGTCCGGGGCATCCGGCGGCAGCGTGCGGGGGTCGGTCGGCTGCAGCTGCCGCCACGAGACGCGGATGCTCGCATCGTCGGACGCGGGCCACGCCGGATACCGCTGTTGCGCCGGATTACCCTGCGGGAAAAGCGGATCCAGCAAGTCTTCGTACTGTCCGCGCAGCGGATTGGGAATCTCCTGCGCGGTCGGCGGTATGGCCGGGAAGACCATCGCCGACAGCGGCCCGGGATTGGGGTGGCCGCCGCATCCGCTCAGCAGCACCACCTGCAGTAACGCAGCGGCCAGCACGGCTTTCCTCAATAGGCGGGGCATCGTCACCGGGACTAGATCGCGCCTGACGACAATGCCTCGCGGTCGGCGAGGAATGGCATCGGCATCCAGCGCGCGGCGAGCAGAGCTTCCATGGCGTCGCTGGGGACGGGGCGGGACAGCAGGAAACCTTGCGCCCGGTGACAGCCGTGCTGCATCAAAGTCAGTGCCGCGGCCGGGGTTTCGACACCCTCGGCGACCAGTTGCAGACCGAACGCCTCGGCGAGACCGATGATGGCGCGAACGATGGCGAGATCGCTGGCATTGTTGCCCAGGTCGCGCACGAAGCCGGTGTCGATCTTCAGCGCGTCGACCGGCAGCGACTTCAGGTGCGACAGGACCGCATACCCGGTGCCGAAGTCGTCGATGGCCAGCTGAACCCCGACGTCCTTGAGCTCTCCCAACGTTTTCCGCGTGGTTTCGATGTCGTGCACCACCGCACGTTCGGTGATCTCCAGGCAGACCGATCCGGCGTCGATGCCGAACTCGTCGATGGTGTCGGCGACGCTGCGGACGAAGCCCCGGGTGATCAGCTGCACGGGTGACACGTTGATGCGCAGGGTGGCACCCAGACCCACGCCGTTCGATCGCCAGCGGCTGAATTCGGCGCAGGCGCTGCGCATCACCCACCGGCCCAGCTCCCCGGCGAGGTTGGTCGACTCGGCCACCCCGATGAACGAGTCCGGCAGCAGCAGGCCCCAGATGGGATGCCGCCAACGGACCAGCGCCTCGGCCGCCACGACCGCGCCGGTCCACAGGTCCACCTCGGGCAGGTAGTGCAGCAGCAGCGCCTCGCTGTCGATGTCGCCCTGCAGATGCAGCTCGATGTCGTTGCGAAAGGCGCTCTTCAGGGACATGTCGTCGGTAGACATCGCGACCTGGTTGCCGCCGGCGCGCTTGGCGGTCAGGACCGCCTCGTCGGCCCGGCGCAACAGGTCGGTGCCGTTGTCCCGGCCCGGCATGCCGACCGTCAGCCCGATGCTCACGGTGCGCGTGATCATATGGCCGCCGATGGCCAGCCGCTCGCGCAGCATCGTCCCCAGCCGCCGGGCGAACGACTCGGCCGTCGCGGTCGTCATGGGCTGGTCGGGGACCACGACGAACTCGTCGCCGCCGACCCGGGCGATCATGCTCTCACTGCCGGCGCACGTCCGGAGCCGCTGCGCGAAGACCCTGATCAACCAGTCGCCGGCCGTATGGCCCAGGTAATCGTTGATCGGCTTCAGCCGATCCAGGTCCAGGTAGAGGACGGCGACGGGTCCGGGGTTGCCCGGGGTGAGCCGCTCGCTCAGGTGCGCCACCAGCGCCCGCCGGTTGTGCAGGCCGGTCAGGTCGTCATGCTCGGCCAGGTACCGCAGCTTCTCCTCGGCCGCGATGCGGGCCTCGAGCTGGGCGAACAGGGCGGCGACCACCTCGAGCGTGTTGATCTCTTCCTGTCGCCACCTTCGCGCGCCGGTCTTGACGAAGCCGAGCACGCCGGTGGTCACGTCACCCGAGACCAGCGGCGCGACGGCCACCGACGGCGGGGCCTCGCCCCTGCCCTTGCCCGTCCAGCGCAGGAGGGGTCGGTGCGGCTGGCCCGGCCGGACGATGACCGGCTTTCTGCCGTGCTCGCACTCGGCGAGCACCGGGTCGGCGCTGGTGAAGTGGACGACGGCCAGCGGGTCCGGGTCCAGCGGCTCTTCGCGCGGCGGCCACTCGGCGACGAGGACCGAGGCCCGGACGTCGTGGTCATGGTGACGCAGAAAACTTGCGTCCAGATCGAACTGCTCGACGAGCTGCGCCAAGACCCGTTCGCTAACCCGCGCTGCGGTGGCCCCGGTGGCTTCCATGAGCTGGGTGGCCACGGAGGTGACGACGAGATCCAGGCTGCGCGGCACGGGCTCCTCCCAGGTGGGCCACAGGTCCCCGGCTGGGCGCCCGGCCCAATCAGGCGGATGGTCGTCTTCACGGTCTTTCGCGGATGTCCGGCGGGCAGCCCTCGCCGGGGGACATGCCCCGAACCGGTGTAGCGCAGCCTAGCACCCGGCCTCCGGCGCGACGGACTTCAAGAGGGCCACGGCGAGCCCGCACGGTGCAGTGAGGCGAGTCACATCCGCGTCGCGACTGTCACGCCCGCGGGGCGCGCGGTGTCTCAAGGGCACACACCCCGAGAGAGTAGGAGAGAGCAATGACCGAGGTGGCCCCAAGAACTCACGTCGTCGTGGTCGGCGGGGGGTATGCCGGAACGCTGGCCGCCAACCGGCTACGGCAGAATCCGGACATCGACATCACGCTGGTGAACCCTCGGCCGGTATTCGTCGAGCGAATTCGCCTGCACCAGTTGGTCGCCGACACCGGCGCCGCGACGGCCGACTACGAGTCGTTGCTCGCCGACGGGATCCGGCTGGTGGTCGACGCGGTCGACCACCTCACGACCGCCGGCCGGCGCGTCGTACTCGGATCGGGCGCCGAGCTGGCCTACGACTACCTCGTCTACGCCGTCGGCAGCACCGGCGCGGTGCCAGTGGCGATCCCCGGTGCGGTCGAATTCGCGCACCGGGTGACGGATCTCGAGAGCGCGGAGCGGCTCCGGCACGCCTTGGCCGACTTGCCGCCGCGAGCCCCGGTCGGCGTGGTCGGCGGCGGGCTGACCGGCATCGAGACGGCCGCCGAGCTGGCCGGACGGGGACGCGCGGTCACCCTGATCTGCGGGGGCATGCTCGGCCCGTCGCTGAGCGACCGGGGCCGCCGTTCGGTGGCCAAGCGGCTGCGCAGGCTCGGCGTCAACGTGCTCGAGTCCGTCGCCGCAGGCGAGGTGCGCTCCGACGCGGTCGTGCTCAGCGACGGCGGGGTGTTGCCGAGCGCGGTCACCGTGTGGACCGCCGGGTTCACGGTGCCCGACCTGGCCACTCGGAGCGGGCTGCACACCGACGACCTCGGCCGGCTGCTCACCGACGAGACACTCACCAGCGTCGACGACGGCCGGATCGTCGCCGCGGGCGACGCCGCGGCGCCGTCGGGCCGGCCCCTGCGGATGAGCTGCCAGGCCGCCGGGCCGCTGGGCGCCCAGGCCGCCGACACCGTGCTGAGCCGCATCGCCGGAAAGACGCCGGCGGCACTGAACCAGGCGTTCGTCGGCCAATGCATCAGCTTGGGCCGCTCCGACGGCGCCGTCCAACTCGCCCACACCGACGACACCCCAATGAACCTCCTGGTGGGAGGACGCGTCGCCGCCTCGCTCAAGGAGGCGATCTGCAAGGGCACCCTGTGGTCCATTCGGCGGGAGGCGACCAAGCCGGGCTCCTATTTCTGGCTGAAGGGCGGCAACCGGGCCGCGCGGCTGCCGGACGACCGGGAGGCCGCCCTCCGGTGAAGATGAAGCCGCCCGGCGACGAGCACGCGCAACGGTTCACCGTATTGCGCCCGTTGCTGTTCACCATCGCCTACGAGATCCTTGGCTCCGCGACCGAGGCCGACGACGTGCTGCAGGACAGCTACCTGCGGTGGTCGGCGGTCGACCTGGCGTCGGTGCGCGACACCAAGTCCTACCTGGCCCAGCTGGTCACCCGTCACGCACTCAACGCGCTGCGCGCCGGTGCCCGGCGCCGCGAGGAGTACGTCGGGCCGTGGCTCCCGGAGCCACTGCTCCTCGACGAGCGGGACCCGTCGGCCGACGTCGTCCTCGCGGAATCGGTCTCCATGGCGATGCTCGTCCTGCTCGAGACGCTCAGCCCCGACGAACGGGCGGTGTTCGTCCTGCGCGAGGTGTTCGCTTTCGACTACGGCGAGATCGCCGACGCGGTGGGTAAGCCGGCGCAGACCGTGCGGCAGGTCGCGCACCGGGCCCGCGAGCATGTGCGGGCCCGGCGCAAACGATTCGACGCGACGGACCCGCAACGCAACGCAGAAATCACCGCGCGGTTCCTGCATACGGCCGCCGACGGCGACGTGGAGGCGTTGATGACCATGCTCGCCCCGGACGCGACCTGGACGGCCGACAGCGGCGGCAAGGTCAGCGCCGCCCGCAGGCCCGTCGTCGGCGCCGCGCGGGTGGCCGCCGCCGTCGCCGGGCTGCTGCGCAAGGCCGGGCCGGACCTGCGCCTGGAGATGGTGACCTGCAACAGCGCCCCGGCGGTGCTGTTCATGCTCGACGGGCACCTCGAGGGGGTGGTGACCGTCGAGATCGTCGGCGACAAGATCACCAACTTCTACGTGACCCGCAACCCGGACAAGCTGACCAACCTGGCGGCGGCGCGCGACATCAGCCGCGGCTGAGGCCGGCGCCCGGCGTGCGGAAATCCCGCGCTCTGTCAAGCTGAGGCGGTGCGAATCGACCGGCTTGGTGACCTCGGCGCGGCGCCGGCGGTGCTGCGTGCCGTCGGCGCCGCGACCAACCGGCTCGGCCTCCCCCCGCCGGCGGCCCTGACGGGCGAGTGGTTCGGCGCGCTGGCGGTCATCGCCCCCAGCCTGGCGGTGCGGCCGGTGAGCGTCGACGACGTTTTCGCCGTCGCCCCGGCCCCCGCTGCGAAGACCCCCTACATCGACGCGGTGGGGGGCGGCTGGTTCGGTTACCTCTCCTATCCGGATCCGGCCGCGGACGGGCAGCCCGCCCGGATTCCCGCGGCCGCCGGCGGCTGGACGGACTGCGTGCTGCGCCGAGACGCGGCCGGCAACTGGTGGTACGAAAGCCTGTCCGGTGCGCCGATGCCGGGCTGGCTCACCACCGCGCTCGCGGCCGGGCCGGCGCCGGGGCGCGAATGCCGGATCGACTGGGGTACCCCCGACCGCGCGGCCCACCGCGCCGGCGTGCTCGCCTGCCTCGAGGCGATCGGGGCGGGCGAGGTCTACCAGGCGTGCGTCTGCACCCAGCTCACCGGGACCGTCACCGGCGCGCCGCTCGATTTCTTCGCCGACGGGATCGCCAAGACGTCCCCGGCCCGGGCGGCCTACCTGGCCGGACCCTGGGGCGCCGTGGCCTCGCTGTCACCAGAACTGTTCCTGCGGCGGCGCGGGGCGGTCGTCACCTCCAGCCCGATCAAGGGCACCCTGCCGCTGGACGCCCGGCCGTCGGCGCTGCGGGCCTCGACGAAGGATGTCGCGGAGAACATCATGATCGTGGACCTCGTCCGCAACGACCTGGGCCGGGTCGCGGTCACCGGCACGGTCACCGTGCCCGAGCTGTTAGTGGTGCGGCGGGCACCCGGCGTGTGGCATCTGGTGTCGACGGTGTCGGCGCAGGTTCCCCTCGAACTGCCGACGTCGGCGCTGCTCAACGCGTCGTTTCCGCCGGCGTCGGTGACCGGAACGCCCAAGACGCGGGCCCGCCAACTCATCTCGCAGTGGGAGCTGGACCGACGCGGGGTGTATTGCGGCACGATCGGTTTGGCGTCCCCGCTGGCGGGATGCGAACTCAACGTCGCCATCCGCACCGTCGAATTCGACGCCGCCGGGAACGCCGTGCTGGGCGTGGGCGGCGGGATCACCGCCGATTCCGACCCCGACGCCGAATGGGCCGAGTGCCTGCACAAGGCGTCCCCGATCGTCGGGGCGAGGTGCATCGCGACCGCGGGCTCACCCGGTTGACGGCCGTTTCCGATCAAATCGCCGGGCGGCAACCTCGGCGTCATTTGGGCTGGCCAGCGGCCGGAATCGTGGCGATCCGGGGTGACCGGATTCCGGAATAACGGCCGCATCACCGCCAGGTTGCGCTTAAGCTCTGACCAGCGACCCGTGCCGATCACGAGTCGAATGCAAGATGGGGGCTTAGTCATGAGAATCGCTCTCCTTGGCGCCGCGGCATCCGCCCTGGTCGGTGGAACGCTGGCGGTCACGCCGCTGACTTCGGTCAACACGCCGATCACTGCCGGCGGGGCGTGCGGTGGCGCAAAGTGCGAGCGGGTGGCTTCCGTCCTCATGCCCGAGACGCCGAAGCCGGCCGGCGACCTGGTGTCGCCGGCGCCGACACCGTTCACCCCGGCGGCCAACGTGACACCCCCCACACCTCCCGGGGGCCCCTCGGCCGGAGTCGCCGCCGGTCCCAGCTTCGTGGGCGGTGGCGGTGGCGGCGGTGCAGCCCCGGCCGCCGGCGGTAGCTCGGTACCGCTCGGCGGAGTGGAGGACCCCGGCCTGCTGGGCCTGCCCGACGCGGCCGCTCTCGGCATGCTGGACCCCAACGTGCTCCTGCCGAGCGTGCTCGGCGCCGCCGCGGTCCCCTACGGGGCGAACGCGGCGTTCTCGATCGTCAACGGCGTCGTGGGCGTCGGCGGCACGGTGGTCGGTGTGGCCAGCAGTGCCGTCGGCACGGTGACCAGCGCCGCCATCGCGATCGCCTACCTGCAGCAGATCGGTTTCTTGCCGAAGAACCTCGGCGTCAGCCTGCCGACGGTGGGCCTGCCTGGAGTGGGCCTGCCCACGCTGGCCGCGGCCGCGGCCATGCCCGGTCTGCCCGCGGTGGGTTTGCCCGCCCTGCCCGCGGTGAGCCTGCCCGGTGTCCCGGCGGTTGGCCTGCCCGCGTTGCCAGGCGTCGGTCTTCCGAGCTTGCCGGGTCTGCCCGGGCTGCCGGGAGTTCCGGGGCTGCCGGGTATCGACCCCACGATCCTGGCCGCGGCGGCGCTCCCGATGATCGCGTCCGGCGCGCCGGGTCTGCCGGCACTGCCGCCGCCGCCCGCACTTCCGGCCTTCCCCGTCGGGCTGCCGGCGCTGCCGCCGCCGCCCGCGTTACCGGCGTTGCCGCCGCCGGCGCTTCCGTCGCTACCGAACCCGCTGAACCTCCCCCACTTCTGACGGGCGCTCACTCGCGGCGTGACTGCAGGATCGCGTCGTAGAGCTGCCGCGATCGCACGCCGGGATGCGCGGCGGCGACCTCGCCGCAGGCGTCCTTGACGCGCGCCCCCGCCGCCACCAGGGTCTCCACCCGGGCCACCAGGGACGGCAGGTCCGTGCGCGGCGTCGCCCCGGCCAGCACGACCGTGATCTCGCCGAGCACGCCGTCGGCGGCCCAGGCCGCGAGTTCGTCGAGCGACCCGCGCACCACCTCCTCGTGCACCTTGGTCAGTTCCCGGCATACCGCGACCCGGCGCGTCCCGCCAAGTTCCTCGACGGCGTCGCGCAGGCATGCGTCCAACCGGCGCGGTGATTCGAAGAACACGCACGTCCGCGGCTCGTCGGCCAGCGACGCCAGCCACGTCCTGCGCGCGGACTTCTTGCGCGGCGCGAACCCCTCGAAGCAAAACCGGTCCGACGGCATGCCGGAGACGGCGAGCGCCGTCGTCACGGCGGACGGACCGGGCAGGCACTGGACCGGCAGGCCGGCATTCACGCAGCCCGCGACCAGCCGGTAGCCCGGGTCGCTGATCAGCGGCATCCCGGCGTCGCTGACCACCAGCACGGTCGCACCGGCGCGGACCGCATCGACCAGGGGCTCCACCCGGTCGGCCTCGACGCTGTCGAAGAGGCTGACCACCCGGCCCGAGACCCGCACCTCAAGCGCCTTGGCCAGCGTCCGGAGGCGCCGGGTGTCCTCGGCGGCCACCACATCGGCACGGGCGAGGGCGTCGACGAGACGCGGCGAGGCGTCCAACGGCTGGCCCAACGGGGTCGCGCCCAGCAATAGGCGGCCAGAGGTCATGACGGACAGCCTACGATCGACGTGATGATCGCCCCGCCCAGCGAAACCTCCGTGCGCGCAGAGGATGCCACCCAGGAGCGCGTCGTGCCGGTGGTCAGTCCCGGGCCGCTGGTTCCGGTGGCCGATTTCGGGCCCACCGACACGATCCGCGGCTGGGTCGTCACCGGCGTGATCACCCTGTTGGCCACGGTGACCCGTTTCCTCAACCTCGGCTCGCCCACCGACGCCGGCACGCCGATCTTCGACGAGAAGCATTACGCGCCCCAGGCCTGGCAGGTGTTGCACAACCACGGCGTGGAGGACAACCCCGGCTTCGGCCTCGTGGTCCATCCCCCAGTGGGCAAGCAATTGATCGCGCTCGGGGAGGCGATCTTCGGCTACGACGGGGTGGGCTGGCGGTTCACCGGCGCGCTGCTGGGTGTGGTCGTGGTCGCGCTGGTGATGCGCATCGTGCGGCGTATCAGCCGCTCGACGCTGGTCGGCGCGATCGCCGGGGTCCTGGTGACCTGCGACGGCGTCAGCTTTGTCGCCGCCCGGACCGCACTGCTCGACGGCTTCCTCACCTTCTTCGTCGTCGCCGCCTTCGGGGCGCTCATCGTCGACCGGGACCAGGTCCGCCGGCGGATGCACGTAGCGCTCATGGCGGGCCGCAACGCTGACACCGTCTGGGGCCCGCGGCTGGGTGTGCGCTGGTGGCGTTTCCTGGCGGGCATCCTGCTCGGATTGGCTTGTGCCACAAAATGGTCGGGGCTCTACTTCGTGGTGTTCTTCGGCGCCATGTCGTTGGCCTTCGACGTGGCGGCGCGACGCCAGTACCAGGTGACCCGGCCGTGGCTCGGGGTGCTGCGGCGCGACTTCCTCCCCACTGCGTACGCGCTGGGCCTGATCCCGTTCGGGGTGTACCTGGCCAGCTATGCGCCGTGGTTCGCCTCCGAGACGGCCATCGACCGGCACGAGGTGGGCCAGTCGATCGGCCCCCACTCCGTGGTGCCCCTGCCCGACGCCATCCGCTCGCTGTGGCATTACACGGCCAAGGCGTTCGAATTCCATGCGGGTCTGACGAATGCCGCCGGCAACTACCACCCGTGGGAATCCAAGCCGTGGAGCTGGCCGATGTCGTTGCGGCCCGTCCTCTATGCCATCGATCAGCAGAATGTGCCCGGATGCGGCGCGCAATCGTGCGTCAAAGCGGAAATGATGGTCGGCACACCCGCCATGTGGTGGTTGGCCGCGCCGGTGCTGGTATACGCGGCGTGGCGGATGCTGGTGCGCCGCGACTGGCGCTACGCGGTGGTGCTGACCGGGTACTGCGCCGGGTGGCTGCCCTGGTTTGCCGACATCGACCGGCAGATGTACTTCTTCTACGCGGCGACGATGGGGCCCTTCCTCACCATGGCCATCGCGTTGATCTGTGGCGACATCCTGTATTCCGCGGGTCCGCGGCTCGCGAAGAACTCCGAGCGGCGCACCCTGGGACTGATCGCCGTCTCCTGCTATCTGGCCCTGGTGGTCACCAACTTTGCGTGGCTGTTTCCGGTGCTCACCGGCCTGCCCATCTCCCAACAGACGTGGAACATGGAGATCTGGCTGCCCAGCTGGCGCTGACGGCGCATGCAGCGCGGCTGCGCGGCTGCGCGGCTGCGCGGCTGTGCGCCGAAATTGCCTGCATGGTCACGGAATTCGCTCATTTGCAGCCCAGGACGCACCCTCGCTGTAAACCGCCGGGCTTGCACCCCTCGACGCGCACCGAAATTGCTGGCATGGTCGCGGATTCGGCTTATCCACAACCCAGGGCGCAATCGGACTGCGATGTCGGAAAAGCCGAGCACCATAACGGCCCATGGCCGAAGTCGTTCTTGGGAGTGAGGCAGTCGCCCGCGGGCAACTGACCCGCGGGCAACTGAGGTGGAATTACCGGCGGATCCATCCGAATGTGTATCTACCGAGAAATGCCCCGAGGTCACTGGGGGTCGACATCGTTGCCGCCTGGCTGTGGTCGGGTCGCCAGGGGATCATTGCGGGGCGCGCCGCCGCCGCACTCCACGGCGCCAAATGGGTCGACGATTTCACCCCGGTAGAGCTCGTCGGGCCCTTCCACCACCCACCGCCGGGCGTCATCATCCGCCGCGAACGCTTGCGTCCAGACGAGGCGGTCGAGCTGAACGGGCTACGTCTCACCAGCCTGGCGCGAACGGCGTTTGACCTCGCCCGACACCTACCGCGCGATGCCGCGGTTGCCAACCTTGACGCGCTCGCCGCGGCCACCGGCCTCATTCGCTCGGACGTCGATCCCCTGATTGCCCGCTACAAAGGCGCGAGGGGCGTGCGCCGCTGCCTGACGGCGCTGGCGCTGATGGACCGGGGTGCCCAATCACCGAAGGAAACCTGGTTGCGGCTCCTCCTCATCGATGCGGGTCTGCCACGGCCAACAACACAAATAAGGATCACCGATGGCCGTCGCGTGGCCTACCTCGATATGGGCTGGGAGCAGCCAATGGTGGCTCTCGAGTACGACGGAGACCACCATAGGACCGATCGGCGCCAGTACCTGAATGACATCCGACGAGCTGAGATGGCCAACCACCTCGGCTGGCAATCGATCAGGGTGGTCAACGAGGACCGGCCCGAGTTCGTCGTGCGACGGGCACGAGAAGCCCTCGCGCGCCGGGCCCGGCCGAGTTTGCCGTGAGGGCTGCCATTTGACGGGGCCCACGACCGCAGGAGCAATTCCGGCGCGCAATGCCGCGAAAACAACGGCTAGGGCAAGGGATCACGGGCCACCGGGCAGGACATGCACCGCGGACCGCCGCGACCGGTGCCGAGTTCCGAGCCGGCAATGGTCAGCACCTCGATCCCGGCCTCCTCGAGACGGGCGTTGGTCTGCACGTTGCGCTCGTAGGCGACCACCACCCCGGGCGCCAGCGCCAGCGTGTTGTTTCCGTCGTCCCACTGCTCGCGTTCGGCGATCAGTGGATCCAGACCGGTGTCGATGACGCGCAGCTTGTCGATGCCCATCGCCCTGGCCGCCGCCTCGAGGAAAGGGGCCTCATCGGAGATGGTCACGCCCGCCGGCGTGCGCTCGATCGTGAACGCCGACAGGGTGTCGACGATGTTGGCGTACATCACGACGGTGTCGGTGTCGACCATCGTGCACACGGTGTCGAGGTGCATCTGCGCGCGTCGCTGGGCGATCGGCACCGCGAGCACCGCGTGCGCAAGGTCGTCGTCAAAAAGGCTGCGCGCCAACGCCTCCGCTCCGGCGGGCGTGGTCCGCTCCCCAACTCCGACGGCGATCACGCCGGGCGCGAGCAGCAGCACGTCGCCCCCCTCGACGGGCGCGGTGCGCGATTCGTAGGCGCGCCGGACGCCGGTGAACCGAGGATGGTGGGCGTAGATGAGGTCGGTCAGGGACGCCTCGCGGGCGCGCGCCCGCAACGCCAGCGTCGGGATCACCACGCGCGGCCCGATCCAGATCGACGAATCGCGGGTGAAGACCAGGTTGGGCAGCGGCTCGATGACGAAATCGCCCCCGTGATGCATCCGAAGCACCAGCGAGACGTCGGTCCGGGTGTCCGCCGGCAGCTCGTTGAACGTCATCCCCGCCATCAGCACCTGAGCCAGCCGGCCCGGGTCCAGGCTGCGCAGGTGGGCCGAAAGCACTTGCGCCAAAGGCACTCCCAGCCGACGTGCGTCCACAGCGGCGGCCACGCCCTGCATCCGCGCGGCCCCGCTGTGGTTGAGCGCCTCGGTCAGCAGATCCGAGAACAACAGCACCTCGACGCCGCGTGAGCGCAGCAGCGAGGCGAACTGGTCGTGCTCGTCCTGCGCGCGCGCCACCCAGGGCAGCCCGTCGAACAACAGTTGGTCGACGTTGCGTGGGTTGAGCCGCCGCAACTCAGCCCCGGGGCGGTGGACGATGACTCCGCGCAGCGCGCCCACTTCGGAATTGGTGCCCAGTTCGACAACGCCCACACCAGAAACGGTAGCCGCTCACGCCGCCCAGCCGTTGATCGAACGGATGTGCGATAAACTGGGCGGCGTGGAGATCGCGGTCCAGGGCTCCCTGTTCCAGCACACCGAGCGCCGGCAGCTCGGAGACGGCGCCTTCATCGAGATGCGCGCCGGCTGGCTGACAGATGCCGACGAGCTGCTCGAGGCCCTGCTTTCGACGGTGCCGTGGCGGGCCGAGCGGCGGCAGATGTACGACCGGGTGGTCGACGTGCCCCGGCTGGTCAGCTTCCACGACCTGGCCGTCGAGGAATCGCCGCACCCGATGTTGGTGCGCCTGCGGCGCCGGCTCAACGACATTTACGCCGGCGAGCTGGGCGAGCCCTTCACCACGATCGGGTTGTGTTGCTACCGCGACGGCGCCGACAGCGTCGCCTGGCACGGTGACACGATCGGCCGCAGCAGCACCGAGGACACCATGGTCGCGATCGTAAGCCTGGGCGCGACCCGAACCTTCGCCATGCGGCGGCGTGGTGGGGGCCCGTCGTTGCGATTGCCGCAGGCCCACGGCGACTTGCTGGTCATGGGCGGGTCATGCCAGCGGACCTGGGAGCATTCCGTGCCCAAGACGTCGGCGCCCACGGGGCCGCGGGTCAGCATCCAGTTCCGGCCCCGCGACGTGCGCTAGTGCGCTGACCGGCACCGCCCGTACCCGATCCGAAATCGGTGAGCGAGTGGACATATCGACGGGGTCGCCCACCGCTCCGCTCGGGAACGTCCAGCCAACCCCTACGTCGGTCAGAGCTCTTGTACTCGAATCCCCCCGGGCGTGGCGTCGCTGGCCCCAATCGGGCGCGACGGGCAAGTTTTTCGGGGGCGACGATGAACAGCGTCTTGCCGTCTTGCTCAATCCATCCGCGTTGGGTGAAGGCCGACAGGGTGAACTACCCCAGGTTTAGTTCCTAGTCGGTCGCGAGGGCCGCGGTTGGCTGGCTCGGTCGTTGTGAGGTGCCGGCAAGGGCGGTCTCGAACTCGGCGGGTGGAACGTAGCCGAGGGCTTCGTGCAGGCGTTCTTGGCTGTACCAGGCCACCCATCGGCCGTCGAGAGTTCGACGTCGTCGATGCATCGCCAGGGTTTGCCGCGGTTGATCAACTCGGTCTTGTAGGCGGCGTTGACGGCCTCGGCGAGGGCGTTGTCGTAACTGTCGCCGCGCGATCCCACCGAGAGCGTGATGCTGAGTTCGACGAGCCGATCAGGATAGGTCAGCGATAGGTACTGACTGGGATCTGCGGTCGGAATGATGCACCAACTCAGATAGATCGGTATTCGACTGCTACACAGCATGATTGAATGCCCGTAACGGGATGGCCTCGGTGCGCATCGTCGCCGAGACAGCCCGGCCGACGATCTTGCGGGTGCACACATCAGTGACGAACGCGGCGTAGCAGAACCCCTGCCACGTCCGCACGAAGGTGATGTCAGCGACCCACAGCCGGTTCGGTGCGCTGGCCTTGAACTGCCGGTTGACCAGACCAGCCGGCCGCTGATCGGCCGGGGCGGTGATCGTGGTGAACACCGGCTTTCCGCGCTGAGCGCCCCGCAGGCCCGCTTTGCGCATTAACCGTCGGGTTTGTTCGCGGCCCAGGTGCCAGCCCTTGCGGTTCATGGCCCGGTGCATCTTGGCACGCCGTAGACCGAGAAGTTCTGCCGGTGCACCGCCCGCAGGTCGGCGATCAGCTGCTCGTCGCGGATTTCACGATCCGATGGTGCCCGGGTCCGCGCGGCCCGATACCCGCGGGACGTGAGAAAGTCCGGAAGAGCTGTCCGCAACACACCGCAGATGAGCTCGACCCGGAATTGATCGCGTAGGTCACAGTCCGCAAAGCTGCGCCAGCCCGCCGAGCGTCGCGCCGCTACACGCCGTCGCGCCCCAGCCGGGGCAACGACATTATTTCCGCGATGCCGCCCCGGCATTCGACAAGCGGCCGCTCGGCCACGCCACTGCACGCCGACATCACGCAACCCCGCTCCGCCGCGCCGTCTCGCATCGAACAAACCTCGCGACGCCCGCCACGGCGCACCGGCATCCGAGTCCGCTCAAGTCGGTCGCCGCATTGACCGTGGGCAAGTCATGCCCACAACTTGAGCGCGAAATCGACCCCGACAACAAGTTGCCCACGGCCGAGTATCCAAGGCTGTATGCTTAGGTGAGTCGATGCAGAAGGGCCGTCAGCAACAGTCATCAGCCACAAGATGGCAGGTCAAGCCGTTGCGCAAGCCTGATCGGCAATGTATCGACAAACATCAGAACAACCGAATGGCCCATCCCGCACACTCCGCCCGCCACGAGGGCTCGTGATTCTAGGCACACGGAAGGCAGCGCCGACATGACCTCGCCCGCCCCAATGAATCCGCCCGAGGTGACGACCTCCGCCACCGACGTCGCCGTCGACAATTACGAACATCGGACCCTCTACGGCCACACGATGCAATATCGCCCCGGTCCCGTCGCGGGGGATCCCGCCGAGATCGGACGTCAGATTCGCCAGGAGTTGGCAGAACGCGCCCAGGCCTAGGCACGCGCAACGCCGCTTAGGGCGATCCACCCGACAGAACTGTCGGTAGGGCAGTCGTCACGATTTGCCGGCCGACGCCCGCCAACTCATCAGCCAGCTTGCCAGCTTGCCCCTCGCTCAGCGTCGACAGAACGGAACGCTTCCGAATCGACGACCACGGCTCAGACCAGAAACGAGTCGACTGCAGCGAAATTACACCCACCTCTACCGACTCGCGAGGATCCGCGCCCGGATAAAAGAAGCTGAATGGCACAGCCCAAGCCGACCCCCACAGCTGCCACGCCGGCTCGACGGGGAAGTCCTCGACAACAAACTGACCACGAAAGGCTGCACGACCGGCCGGAAACCGAGACAATGGCGAAATGTCGGCCGTTCTCTCCACAGACCACGCGTCGCGATACCGGTACACAGACGACCCGACCAGCCGCAATTCGTACGAGTCGTTGCCACGAGAAGCCCGTAAACGAAGCCAGAGAAACAAACCAAACTGCTCCGAGTCGAAATCAGACTGATACTTTCCCAACTCACCCTGGAGCGCCGCCTGCGCTGCGTCTTTCCTGGCGTCGTCGATGACCGTTCGCAACGCGCCACCCCGGACAGTCAGATGCTCGTGCAAGAGATCGCTCAACGCTTCGGCATGCTCGCCAACCGGCATCTCGCTGTTGTCTGCACACCCAATGTTGCGATAACTGTCCCGTAGCGCCCGTATGAGACGAAAGCCATATCGGCTCGACGTTGCCTCGTCGTCTGATTGGTATGCGGCATAGTCACTGAGCGCCAGCGACATCTCATAGATTGCTTGAATCTGCTCACCGTATGACTTGAAGAAAATCGTGTTTACATCAAGAGTGTCCCGCAAGTAACTCGTCCGCAAGACTGCGAATTTCTTCGACGCCATTGCGCGATCCCTTGCCTCGTCCACCGTCGCTGCGTCTGCGGATGACTCGACACTGGGAGCCGCCACCGACAGCATAAAGCACCGCTTTCGGTCGACGCCCGCATGCTTCTTGTTGGAGTTAAAAATATCCCACAAAGGTCCTACCAAATTTGGATCTGTCATGCTAACGCCAATAAACAGTACGTTCGTCTGCTTTAATCGATTCAACATGAATGACTTAATCTGGGGTCCGTGTTCCAAGAAATCGTTCTCGGTCAGGACAATGTTTCCCTTTGCCCTTTCGCCTGGAACAAGAATCCCGTGCAAGTGAAGAACACCCTTTCCCTTCGCCCAAGCAGCGTCGTCGATTCCGCTGCGGAAGTGCGCTGAGTCTACGTTCTGCCCGTATTCCTCCACCTTTTTTTCGAGCAATATATCAAAATTCGTTGTGATAATATCGACTCGATCGCCAAGCGATATACACAAGCGAGCTATCGCATCGGCCAGCCTGCCTGGCTGTGGATCGCGAATAAATTGGGTGTCTCCAGAGCTCTTCAAATACAAAGCCTTAAGTATGACACTCTCGACCGGTAATACTGTTAAACTCTCTGTCAATCGAATGACATACTCCGCTTTACGCATCAGATCGTTGTGGTCAAGGCGCGCTTCTCGTTGCCAATCCTTATCGGGGATTTGCGCAATGATATTGTCGATGAGCCTTGGCCATAAAGGAAGGCCCGCGTCCAACGAGACCCCGGCACCGACAAAGATTGTGAAGCGCTCCTCGCGGTTGGCCAAGGTGTCGAAGAGTAACTTAAGATCATGCTGAGTCGCAAATGAAATAGATGGGTTGGAAAAAAATTTCACAGAGAAATCTGCATTTGTCTGCGCCACCGTTACTTCCTTTGGGCTAATTGTGAACGACTGTCGTCTAGCCGAGTCACATGGCCACTCGCGGACGGGCCACGGGCAGGGCTATTCGCCTCCAGCACCGGCGTCGAGTCTAGCGATTATGCGACGGCCGCGAGACCGCTTTCACATTCGACGCAGCCATTTTGCTCCCGCGCTACACCGCGGAATCAGCGAGCAGACGTCGAGCGGACAACACTCGGCGATAAGCCGCTCCAAGGATTGGTTCACCTGTTCGGCTCCCAACCGGGCCGCGCATGCTCGACCGTGGTCCCAAGCGGCAGCGTCCAGCCCCACGGCGGCCGATGGCTACGCACATCAACCCGTCGGCGCGGCACGAGCCACATATAAGGTCAAGCGTGGCAATTGGGGCTGAGTTCGACCAATCGCCGAGTAGCAGAAAGGGGGGAAAGTCCATGAAATACAGGACGCACCACTAACCGGCTATCCGCGGACCGCGCCAACCGCCTTCACCAGCAGGTCGCGGGCGCGTTGGGTGTCGACCGGGGCGACGGGCTGGTCGGGGATCACCAGCGGGTTGGCGATCACGATGACCTGGTAGTCCCCGAATTGGGCGGAGTAGTCGTAGAGTTCACCAGTACGCGCGCCGCCGGGCACGAGCGCCTGCAGCACCCGGTGCACGCCCAGGGTCTGCGCCCCGTCGATGTGTGGCGCGTCCACCACTTCGATGCCGCCGCGCACCCCCGTTCCGGAGAACGCAACCTTCGCGCAGTCTTTTCCGGGGTCGTTGAACGGCAACGCCTTTGAGGTCTCCACCGCGATGACGACGAAGCGGTTGCCCTTGCCTTCCGCGGACACCGCGGCCATGTTGCCCTGTAGGTCGGGCGGCATGTCCGGCCCCACCGCCGCTTTCGCGCAGTTCGCCGGATCGAAGGTCAGTCCGTCGGGCAACTTCCGGGAGGCCAACAGCTTGGGGTCGATCCCGCGCTCGGTGATGTCGTTGACCTTGAACTCGGGCCCGAAGCTCGACTTGACGGCGGCAACCTTGCCGATGTCGGCTTTCTGCCCGGAAGTGTCCGCACCCGACGAGCAGCCGGCGAGCGCGCACCCGGACGCGACGGCAAGCAGCAGCTTCAACACCGGGGCTAATCTACCCAAGGCACTGGCTCACCCGCGCAACGTGGACACCGTTTTCACGAGCAGATTCGCGGCGAATTGCGAAGGCAGCGCCGGCAGCGCCGAACCCGGGTCCGCGCTCAAGGTGGTGAAGGCGTAGTAAGAACCCAGGTACGCGATGAAGGTGTAGATGCGCGAATCGATTTCGGTTCCGGATTCGACCGATGACCTGATTTCGGCCACCATGCCGACGGTATCGGCGCCATCGACGTGCGGAGCGTCGGTCAGCTGCACGGTGGCGCTGTCGCGGCCGGCGCGCATCGACCACCGCCCGCACGCTGCGACGACGTCGGGCGCCAGGACCACCGGCCCGGGCAAAGTCACCACCACCGCGTTGACGATGCCGCCCGGCCCGGAACCGGACACGCCCTGCGCGGACTGGTCGCGGCCGTCGCCCGGGTCGGCCAGTGTCGCGCATTGGGGCGGATCCGCCGTCGCGCCGGCGGCCAGACTCCAGATCGCCCTCGGCGACACCCCGCCGGGGATGGCGGTGGTCGTCTCGTATCCGGGCGGCAGGTCAGCGACGACGCGCCGGATGTTGGCGGGGTTGACGGCAAAGCCTTGCGGTGGTGGGGATTTCGCGGGGGTGGCGGACGGCCGGGGCGCCGATGCATGGCTGCATGCGGTCACGGCCATCGTCAGCACGAGACATGCCGCCAGGGCAACCCAGGATGGCCGCATCGGGCGTTCATACCACGCGACGCCCGGAATCGACGTCAAGCGCGCCCGGGTCAGCCGACCGCCTCGATCACCTGGCGGGCGACGCGCATGATCTGCTCGGCGGTGTCGTGCCGGAACTTCAGGTCGCGCCTGCGCGGCACGTCGATGACGGTGGTGATGACGCCGACGTCCTCGCGCTCCCAGACGGCGCCGTGGCGATCCATGATGGCGCGCATCGGTGCGTTATCGGAAAGCATTCGGGCCGAGAATCTTTCGACTCCGTCCACGCTGGCCGCAATGGAAAGGGCGTCGATCAGAAAGGACCCGATCCCGCGGCCCTGGTAGGCGTCGGCCACGGTGAAGGCGATCTCGGCGACGGCGGGGTCGGTGTCATCGCGAACGAAGCGCGCGTCGGCCACGGGGTCGCTTCCGTCGGTCACCACCCAGACGAAGTGGTCCACGTAGTCGACCTCGGACAGGTAGTGCATCAGCGCCGGAGTGGGCATCCGAGCCGACATAAAGCGGCGGTACAGCGTCTCGCTAGAGAAGTGAATGTGTCCGTGCACGGTCCGCTCGCTGTCACCCGGGAGCACCGGGCGCAGCATCAGGTGGGTGCCGTCGCGCACCCGGATCGGGATCGGCGTGATGAAGGCGGCGAGCCGCTGGCGCACCGTCCGCAGCAGCCGCGGCATGATCCCGGGAACGTGTACCAGCCGGACGAAGGCGTCACCGTCGCCGACCCAACCGGTCAGCGGCCCGGCGGTGGTCACCGTCGCGGTCCGCGGGATGTCGCGCAGCAGGGCGATCTCGCCGACGATCATGCCGGGCAGGGCCTGCTCGACCACCACCACACCGTCCTCGCCGACGTGGGTGACGGTGGCGATGCCCGACGAGATGAGCAGGAACGACACGGCCCGCTCGCCCTGCTGCATCAGCACCTGGCCGCCCTCGGCGCGCAGGGGTCGAACGGCCGAGGCCAGCGGCGCCAAATCCTCGGTGGGACACCCCTCGAAGATGTCCATCGTCGCCAGCTCTTCGGCCCGGGCGCCGGTCAACTCGGCCATTGCGCCAGCCCGCCGATCATGCAGCAACGGGACGGGTCCGCGCGTCGCGCTGACCGCTGTGCCATGAGCCGCCCGCCTGCGTTGCCGTCGTCTACCGCGCCAGCCACCCGCTCCTGGACACGGTCGGATGTTGCCCAGGTTATGGCGTGTGTTCCGACCCCGGCAAGCGTCGGCCTGCGGCATGATCATCGGGTGGAGCGCAGCCGGAGGCTCAGCGGATGGCATCATTCGCACCCGAGAACGGGGGACAACCGTTAGGCCGCCGCACCCAACAGCCATGGGGCCGAAGAGGATTCACGTCGGCGGTCTGTGGTTCGACGCGCTGACACTGCGCGAGGTGGTCGACGTGGTGTGCGCCGCCTGGGGCGCCGGCCGCGGCGGAACGATCATCCCGGCGAACGTCGACGTCGCCCGCGCGGCCACCCGGGACCCCGCGCTCGCCGAGCTCGTCGCCAGGGGCTCGCTGGTGGTGGCCGACGGGATGCCCCTGGTGTGGGCGGCGCGCCTCGCTGGCCGCCCACTGCCGGAGCGGGTGGCCGGGTCATCGCTGATCTTCGCGTTGAGCGCGGCGGCGGCGGCCGACGGAAAGTCGGTCTACCTTTTCGGCGGAGCCGAAGGGGTGCCGGACACGGCGGCCGGCGCGCTCGCCGCGCGCTCGCCGGACCTGCGTATCGCCGGCACGCTGTCGCCGGCGTTCGGCTTCGACGGGACCCCGGACGGGACCCGCCGGGCGGTCGCCGCCGTGGTGGCCGCTGCGCCGGACCTGGTCTTTGTCGGGCTCGGTTTCCCCAGGCAGGAGCGCTTGATCGAGCAGCTCCGGCGCGAGCTGCCCCACGCCTGGTTTCTCGCCTGCGGCGGTGGCATCGCGATGGCCGCCGGCGTGGTCCGGCGGGCCCCTCCGCTGTTGCAGCGGCTGGGGCTCGAGTGGGCGCACCGGCTGGCGCTCGAGCCGCGCCGGCTCGCCCGTCGATACCTTCGCGACGACCTACCGTTTGCGCTCGCGCTGCTGACCCGCTCGGCGGCGCAACGACTCAGGCGCCCCCGCCGCCCAGGATGAGCCGTACCGCGGCGGCGAGGTCTTCGGCCACTGCGTCGGCTCCCCCGGCGTCCCGGCCGCCGGTGCCCACCAGAACGGTCGCGGTGCCCGCCGCTTTGCCCGCCAGCATGTCGCTGTCGCTGTCGCCGATCATGACCGCCTCGGCCAGGTCCAGCCCGTGCTCGCGCGCCGCCCGCGTCAGCATGCCGGCGAGGGGTTTGCGGCAGTCACACGTGCCCGCCGCGTGCGGACAGTGATAGGCGGCGTCCAGCCGTGCGCCCTCGGCGGCGAGCAGCTCTTGCAGGCGGGCGTGGACGGCGGCGAAACGCGCGAGATCCGCCGACGGCCGCGACAGCCATCGCTGGTTGGTGACCAGAACGGTTCGGACGCCGCGCTGGTTGAGGGCGGCGATCGCCCTCGCCGCGCCGGGCAAGAGGACCAGGTCGGCCGGCGAGGTGATGTATTCACCATCGGGAGCCTTGACGTTGACGGTCCCGTCGCGGTCCAAGAAGACGGTGCGCACCCTCCGCCCGGCGATCGTGGCCATGGGAGGCCGGTCAGGACGGCCGGGCGAACAGCGCCGCTTCGACCATCTCGCAGATCGTGTGGCCCAGGTGCAGGCACGCCTCCTGGACGCGCCCGGTGTCCCCGCTCGGCACCCGGACGCAGATCTCGGCGACCTCGGCCACCTTGCCGCCGCCCGCGCCGGTGAGGGCGACGGCCGTCATCCCGGCCTGCGCGGCGGCCTCGAGGGCGCGCACGACGTTGGGCGAGTTGCCCGACGTGGTGAGCCCGACGACGACGTCGCCGGCACGCCCTGCGGCGAGCACCTGCCGCGCGAACACCTCGTCGTAGGAGTAGTCGTTACCGATCGCGGTCATCGCCGCGGTGGCGTCCGGAAGGCTGAGCGCGGCAAGGCCCGGACGGTCGAAGGCGAAACGGCCCATGAGTTCGGCGGCCAGGTGTCCCGCGTCCTGCGCGGACCCGCCGTTGCCGAAGAAGATGACCTTTCCGCCGGAGCGCAGGGACTCGATCATCCGCCGCGCGATCTCGACCGTCTGCGTTGCGAAGGGGCCCGACAGCATCTGCTGCTTGACCGCGATCGTCTCCGCCAATCGTTTCTCGACCAGCTCCGCGCTCGGGGCGACGACGTCCGAGCCGCTCATGCCAGCCATGTCGTCAACCCCTTGCTTTCGAAGGCGAACTCGGTGATGGTGGCCCCGGCCACCTCCAGGGCCTCGATCAGGCGGTGTTTCTTGGCGAAGTCGCAGAACAGCAGGATGTAGCCGCCGCCACCGGCGCCGGTGAGCTTGCCGCCCAACGCGCCGTTGCGCGTGGCCAGCTCGTAGAGCTCGTCGATGCGCCCGTTCGTGATGTACGGGGACATGCGCTTCTTCTGGGTCCAGGCCTCACCCAGCAGGGCGCCGAACTCGCTCAACTTGCCCGTGAGCAGGGCCGCCTTCATGGCAACCGCCAGCTCCTTCTGAGCCCGCAGGCCCGCCAGTGTGTCGCCAGCGCCCGCTGTGGCGCGGCGCGTTTGGTCCTCGATCACGCGCGCGGAATCCCGGGTGATGCCCGTGAAGCAGAGCAGGAGGCTGAGTTCGAGCTCGAAGGCGATCTCGTCGCGGATGCGCAGCGGGTTGACGATCACCCGATCGGTGAACTCGATGAAGTTGAAGCCGCCGAACGTCGCCGCGTAGAGGTCCTGCATGCCGCCGGTGATGCCCAGGTCTTCGCGCTCGATGGCGCAGGCCAGCTGGGCGGTCTCGTACTCCCCCATGGGCACGCCGTAGTGCTCGGCGAGCAGACCCGTCAGGGCGACCATCATCGTCGATGACGAACCCAGCCCCGACCCGGGCGGCGCGCTCGACCGCAGCACCAGGTCGTAGCCGTCGGTGCCGTCGCGGCCGAACCTGCGCACGGCGGCCTTGATCAGGTCGAGGCTGCCGTCGTAGAGGATCTCGCTGTCGAGGGTCATCTCGTGGGTGGTCTTGAAGTCCACCGACTCGATCGTGACCATGCGATCGGTGCGCGGAGTGAGGGAACCCTGGGCGTAGCGGTCGATGGTCGCCGAGAGGACACAGCCGCCCTCGGTCGACGGGAAAGGAGGTACGTCCGTGCCGCCGCCCGCAAACGATATCCGCAGCGGCGCACGCGCCCGTATCCGTGGACGTGTCATGCGGCTCTCTTTCGGCGCGGTTTGCCCAGTGACGTCGATGGGACCGCGCCCGCGACGCGCAAACCCCATTGTCGATGCGTCATCGTCCAGGGCGGATCCGGCACAGAATAGCAGGCCGACCAGCAAACATAGGCGGATCTTTTCGGCTGAGCGGGCCGCACGGATCGCCGTCGCAATCCGCGTCTACGGCGTGTCGGTCGCACCGCGCTGACGAATCGTATTGCCGCGGCGGATCCGACGTCTTCGCCCCGCTGCAGCGCCGGCAATGCCGCGGCGCTGAACAGCTCGCTGATGCCAAGCACCCCGTGCCATGAGTCATTGGTTCGGGTGTAGTCTTCGCTCCTGTTTCCGAGCGTGGGCCCTATGGACGAAAAGTGTTGGTGGTTTATACTTTTCCCCCACGTTCGACGTGTTCACAGCGGGATGCACGGCCGAAGATGCTGGTGCACTAGGTGAATTCAACTGATCGTCGCAACACCTCGAAGTGTGGAGGTGTCCGATGGGCAGGCCTGAGGGATGGATGATTACGGTGACGGGGCGGCCGGC
>NZ_JAZGLV010000023.1:0-89078 GCF_036409085.1 Mycobacterium sp. 050134 | reverse complement strand
ATCAAGGCCCACTGGGCATCGGTAAGCAACTGAAACCGCGACATACCCCAAGCCTCACGCACAACACCCGAAACCATTGTCAGACACGCCCTAGCTGACTCACGCCTGATGCGTATGGCCTGCATGACCTGCAGCAGCGTCGTTGAACGCAATCAAACCGGCTTTACGTCCGCCGTGGTGAAATTGCTCCAGCGGACCGCGGTGGGAAAGATCGGGCCAAAGCACGCGAATCGGCAGCCGGGGTTGCGGCGGGCCTCTTGTCTGACGAGCCGGGCGGTGTCCTCGGCGAATCCGTCGCGAGGGTGGCGGTCGAGGATTTCCTCGAGGTTCTCGGGATGCAGCGCCCACTGCTGAGCCAGGACGTCGATCAGCCCACCCGCCCGGAGCCAATGGGCCACCGGCCCGTACCGACGCGCGGGGACGAACGGGTTGAGGTTCGTCGTGATCGCCAGGGCCACGCTGTCCCGGCGCGGGCTCGCCCAGCCAGCGGCCGCCGTGATTTCGCGAGCCAGTCTGGCTCCGGCGACGGTGAAGCACCCGCGCCGATCGGGGTCGAAGAGCCCGGTGTCGTGGAGTAGCGCTGCGACACAAAGTGCTTCGCGGTCGATTGGGTCGGGGTGGCCGCTCAACTCGTAGCGGATGGCCGTGAAGTAGTAGGTGCGGAAACTGTGGTCGACGATGTGGGGGCTGGCCACGGCGCGCAGGCGCTCCTCGGCCGCACGAACCGCTTCCGTGCGCGGCGGCTCCCATTGGGTGAGGTCGATCTTTCGGGGGGCGCTCGGCGGAGCGATATGACGGAGGGTCCAGCGCAGTCGGGGGGCGGCGTCACCGAGCAGCACCGCGCCGGTGCCCGCGAGCAAGGCCACGCGCTGGGGCACCGACAATGGCGGACCGCCCAGTCTTTCCCATTCCAGCGAGCCGACCGGTGCTGCGGGGCTGCGGCGCACTGCTCACTCCGCTCTCGTCGGGTGCGCGGCAAGGAAGTCCTCGATCGCGGTGACAAGCTGATCGGGCTGTTCTTCGGGAATGAAGGTGCGGCTTCCCGTGATCAGTTCGAATCTCGCTTGCGGCAACAGTTTTGCCAGTCGCCGGCCATGGTCGCGGGGAAAGATCTTGTCGTTGTCGGCCCAGAGCACGAGCGCGGGCTTGTCGAAGTTGGTGAGCCGGTCCGCGGCCTCGAACGTGTATTTCGTGTCGACCGCCCGCAGCATGCGCCGGAAATCGCGCCTGACCCCGGGGCTGAGTCGCACCGGGTCGGTGAACGAGCGCATGATCTCCGGTGGCATCGGCCGCGACGTCACAAACCCGTAGGCGGTCGGCAAGCGCTGGATCGCCTTGAACTGCGCGGTGTAGGCGACGATCCAGGTGAGCAGCCGCGAGCGCGCCATTACCTCCAAGTACTTCTGCGGCGTCGGCGGAAACTTCTCGAACGCGTCGCACGAGGTGAGCACCAGGCGGGCGATCCTGTCCGGGTGGCGTCCGACCAACGCCTGGGCGACGGCGCCACCCGTGTCGTTGGCGACGATCGTGACGTCGTCGAGGTCCAGGGCGGCGAGGAAGTCCGCGACGATCCGCGCCATGCCGGGCAACGACAGGTCGGCGTCGGCGTCCAGCGGGATCGAGTGCGAGCCCCACGGCAGGTCCGGGGTGATGCATCGATGGTCTGCCGCCAGGCGGGGCGCGACGTGTCGCCACAGATCGCCGTTGACGCCGACGCCGTGCACGAACACGATCGGCGGGCCATCGCCGCGTTCGCGGTAGCCGATCGCGCCCTGCGGGATGGCGACGCGGCGCTCCTGGCCGAGATCTGGGCTGATGGACATGGATCTATACTTGCATGGTGCAAGTTCGCGGGCAATGGGCCGGTTCAATGACGCGTGGGGCGGCCTTCCCACGCGGCGAGCTGGGGCGGTGTCAGGGTGGTCGGCCCGCCGTCCGGTCCGACCGCGCCGGGCGCCGGCACCACGCGCAGGTCGCGCAACTCGATCGGCTGGTAGCAGTGTTCGCATCGCAGCGCGCCGCCGGCCTCGTGATCGCAGTCGTTGTGCAGGATCAGTACCTCGGGGCCCTTGGGGCCCGGTTCGTGGCGGTCGGCCCAGGCCATCAGGGTCAGGACCACCGGGAAGAGGTCGCGGCCCTTTTCGGTCAGGTGGTACGAACCTCGCGACCCGCTCCGCTCCATGACGCCGTGCTCCACCAACTTCTGCAGTCGGGCGCTCAAAACATTTGTCGCCAGCCCGAGGCTGCGCAGGAACTCGTCGTAGCGGGTCAACCCGTGAAAGGCATCGCGGACGATCAGCAGCGTCCACCGCTCACCGAGAATCGTCAGCGCGCGGGCGAGCGCGCAGTCCTGACCGGCGTAGTCGCGCCCAAGTGGCATGGTGCAAGTTTAGGCCGCCCGGGGCCGCTCGGTTGTTGGCGCGGCGATCCCCTCGTCGAGCCGGCGCCCACCCGTGACGGGCCCGGCCGATCACACTCCGCTGAAGCAGTCCTGACCGGTCTGCGACGACGACGATGCCGCCGGGATGGCCGCGTTGGTGGTGGAAAACGTAGCCTCCACGCCGGTATCCGTGACTTTCACGTTGTCGGCGTGAATGCCCAGCGGATAGTTCTGGGTCGCTTTGGACGTGAGATCGTTGAGATTCGCCTGCACCTTGTCCGTCGACATCTTGGAGCCCAATGCGGTCAGGTTGACGACCTGAAGTGACAGCCCGTTGTTGGCGATCTGCGGCTTGATGGTGGCGCTGTCGAGGGAACCCTTCAATTGGATGGTTCCGTCGCTGGGGTTGGTGGTGACTTTGCTGGTCACGAAACTGCCTAGCACGGGGACGGCATCCTGGATCGATTGCTTGATGCCGTCGGATGACCAGGTGATGGTGCCGCTGAGCGCGCCGATGGTGCCCTTGGAGTTGTTGGTGTCGCTGAGGCGAAGATCAGTGATAGCGATGTTGACTTTCATGCCCTTGGCGCTACGCACCTGATTGCCGGCGGTCTGCACCGAGATGTCGGGATACTGGCCGCTGAAGTACTGCCAGAGCATTGGCGGCATGGCGGCAAAGGACGCGGTGGCGCTGTCCTGCACCTCGCACGCCACTGCGCTTGCCACTTTGCTGCCGACCAGGTGGCGGAGGATTAGCTCGGCACCGACCACGGCGGCCAGGATGACCACCAGCACGATGGCCAGGACCAGCGCCATCGACCGCCGGTTGCCCAACAAGCGGCGTCGGCTTCGGGCCGGCCCCTCGCTCCGCGGCTGCTGGGTAGGCAGCCGAGTGGTGGCCGGCTCCGGCTGTCTTGGTGGCGCGCCGGATTGATGCTGCCGCGGGGTCGGTGGACGCCCCGGCGGATACGGCTGCGGAATCGGTGGGCGACCGGGCGGGTGTGGTCGGTTCGGTCGCGGCGGTGGCGGGTATGGCCGACCGCCCTGCGGGATCTGTCGGGTCGGAGATCCCGATGGAGTCGCTGGTTGGGGTATTGGAGGTACCGGTCCCCCGCCGCGGCCAGGCGGCTCGGAGGGGCGATTCCATTCCGGCGAATCGCCGCGCGAGGGCCCCTGGGGAGTGGTCATTAGCCCCATTGTGCCTTGCCAACGTGAATGCGTCTGCGACGGGCATGGCGGTCGTCTCATACGGGCGCCCGATTCCGCACCGAAGGCAGGCCGGCGCAACAGTTTGGGTGGCATCTCGCGGAGTCGATCGTCGTGCGTCGGGCTGACAGGATTTGAACCTGCGACCACTTAACCCCGCGCATGATCGATTTCAGCTATCCCACAATGGCTTTCATAGCGCGCTGACCAGCCGAAACCATCTCAAGCCGTCGCTCGCCGCTCCCGCAATTCGCATTTACTTGTGACAACACTGTGCGAAAGCCAAGTGCTGGAGTCATGTAGTGCGAGTTTGGCTGCCCGGTTTGCTAGTTCGGCCAGACGCCATACGGGGCCGTTGGCAGAAGCACGCTGGTGCCGCCTGTTACGGCGCTGCGCGCTGTTGGCCGAATAGTCGACGCCGTCGATTGGGTTCGACGTAATCGCCTTGTGCTGCAGGGCGTACCTGATGTCTTCCACCCGGCCTTCGACGTGACCCCCACAGGTCTGGTCATCCACCGTCCGTCACCAAGCGTGGCGTCAACTGGCCGCGTTAGGGGCCAGTAGACACATTTCCCTCGGCGGAAGCGAGTTGGCCCGGCGGCGTATGAATCACTCGGCGGCAGGACCTACACGCCGCGGGCCCGTTCTGCGCCCACCATCGACAGGTTGCGCGAATCTCACATGGCAACAAGGATTTCGAATCCGAGCCAGACGCTTTGGCGGCCGCGTCGCCGACGCTGCATCGCGTTCCCGTCCATTGCTCGCATGACGTCATCACACACGGCCCAGCGAATCGGAACCTCGACTCTGGCGCATTCACGCTGGCGCTCTTGGCGCGCTCCACGAACTTGTCGTCGATCCGGATGGCCGGCGTCACCGACGCCACGGAGCCGTCAGCTTGGACGATGCCGATCAGCAGATTGCCGGGCGAGCAGTTGTGACTTGGACATGTCATGGCTTGGCTGGAGCTGACGCTGGAGTCCGTCACGAGGACTCGATCACCGGCGGGAAGGTGTCAGGCGGGACGTAGACGATGCCCCCGGTAGTGGACCCTGGCATCGCATCGAGCAGCGGAAGCCCGCGAAAGCCCGCGAGCAAGTCAAGCTTCGCCACTTCATCGCGGACCGCCGCGTCAACCTTTTCCGCGATGCGGGCCACAACATCTTTGGGCAGGCCGCCACCCTGTACTTTGACCGAAAGCGCTGGCTTTTCCGTCGTCATGGTCACGCTCCAACTTTCGTACCGGATTGGATGAAGTTCGCGAGGGCTTAATGCGGGTGCGGCGGCGTCGGTGGCTTATAGATAATGCCCAGAATTGGCCTCGGCAATGCCAGGTCAAGAATCTCCGGCTCAGGAATACGCAACGGATCGGAAGGATCTGTGCCCGTCGCTCCCGATTCTTGATAGTCGCGCATGACGTCGATGCCGGCGACTTCCGTGCGCACCGCAGTCTGCACTGCGTCGGCGATCTGGTTCAGAATGTCGGGCGAAAGAGTGCCCTCCACGCTGACAAGTAAGCCGCTGAAATCGGGCATAAACGCGCCTCCCTCGATTGACGTCTTGTCACTCAAAGCAATGGCTTGCGCCGCCTACACCCAGACCTACCACCAAGCCGGCCAGCGGGAGAGGATTCGTCGTAGCGATTGCGGCCGCCACGCTGAGGCCCACCGTGGTGCCTGCCAGGGCGCACACCGCAGTTTCGCTGATGTCGCCCTTGACGCTAACGCCACTGCTGAGTTGGTTGACCTTCTCGGCGATAGCTTGCTGTTCTGCCTTGACTTGAGCAGCAAGCTGCGTGGCCGCCGTTTCAATGAGAGTGACCGCTCTGTGCTCATCGACCAGGCGGCGATGATGCTCCTGCATTTCCGGCGAGTCCGGCGCTGCCCTTTTAATCGCGTCGCTCAGAGCGGCCTCAAAAGCAGGCACGTCGCGGGCCACCAAGCTATGAATCCACTGCGCCAGCTCGGGCGTCTGATCCAAAAGCATGCTCATTTGCGATGTCAACGACTGCAACGCCGCTTTGTCGCCGTCGGCGACGGTGGAGTTGCTCTCGACGTAATTGGTCCAAACGCGGTCGAGGCGCAGCAATTTGAGGATGGTGTTCTGCCCCGAAATCGCTCGACTTTGATCATCGATCGTGACGTCCACGTGGACACCTCCCTCGAAGTTGATCAGCAACTATTGCAAACACTCACCCGCGATTTCCTTCGCCTGATAGACCGCGAAAAGTCCTTCTGCGACAGACCCCGTCGCGATCGCTGTCCCGGTAGTCAGGCCCAAGACCACTCCTCCGGCGAAGCAGAGCGAATTCTTGCTCATGTCGCCGGGCGGAACCGCGCCACCATCGATCTGACGGCGCTTTTGTGCGATATCACGCTGCTCGGCTTCCACCGCGGCTGGCATCTGTTCGGCTGCCCGGCTGATAAGTGCGCCGAGCCCCTGCTGTGTCACGAGCCGCACACGGATGCTGTCCTGCGCCGCCGGGGGGGCCGGTAGCGTCGAGATCGCCGAGCCAATCATTCGATGGATGCTGTCGCCGTCGCGCTGCATAAGCTCGTGGGCCAAGGTTGCCGCCGCCGGACACTGAGACAGCAGTTGAGTCATCTCGTCGGCAATTTGGCCTAGCGCCGCACTGTCATCCGCGTTGAGCTGGCGCCCTGACGCGCCGTCGAGGTGCGCTGTCCAGATGGCATCGAGCGTCAGAAGCCGTTCGAGACTGGCGATGTAGCCGACCGCAGATACCTGCTCGCTCAACGTCATGATCGCCATTGATTCCCCCAAACACCGGGAGCCCGAATCAGTTTCGCTCGCGCCCAGACTACGCCAAGGTCTCTGGGCAGACAAGACGCATTTGCCCTATACGCGAGCGCTCCAGCGGTGAAGCAGAATGTCGTGACTTTGGTGGTCAAGGTCGTTTCGCTACTTTCATGAGTCGAGCCCATGTCCCCCGTCCGTAAGGCGGCCGCGTGCCCGCTCGGCAGCCTGCCGGGCGGTGGAAGCGAGTCGTTGGGGCATTCTCGGCGCCCTGTCGCAGGTGCCCGCGCAGCTGGTAGCGGAAGGACGTTTAGCGAGAAACGTTGCCTCACTGGTCGATCGCGTGCCGGACAAGGTCAGGAAGTTCGAGACAGTCACCGCCAATCAGGTGCGCATCGTCTAGACCGGCATCGCGAAGGATCGCAATCGTCATGCGTGACACCTCGCTCTTGCGGGCCTCCGGCGGGGCGAGATCGCGGGCTTGCGCTGGGAGGACGTAGGCCTCGCCAATTGAACTGTGCTGATAGACAAGACGCGCGTCGACGTGGGCGGTCGAGCGTTTGACCAAGACGATCCCAAGACCCCCTCGGCCGGCTGGGTGCCACCCCTACGACAACGAACCGTCTCTTGTGACAATCTGTGGTGCCTCGAACGTGTGCGCAATCGGGCTTCGGATAAAAGACCTGATCAGACGCTATTTCTATAGTCGGGCTGACAGGATTTGAACCTGCGACCACTTGACCCCCATTAGGTAGCGGTCGTGCGTTTTCCCAGGTCACAGGTGATTCCCGAGAGCATTGCGATGCGTGACGTTCATGGACGCGCAGGTCGTTCAGCATCGCGCATGACGTGTGGTCCCTGGATGGTCCCAGCGCGACCTGCCCCGACGGCCTTCGGGAATCACCTCTAGCTGATATCAGTTCAAACTGATAACATCCCCTGGTGCGGAAGTGGGAGGTCGATCTGACTCTCATCGAAGCATGGATCGACACCCTCGATGATGAGGAATACGACAACGTGATTGCGGCTCTTGAACAATTGGAGGAACACGGACCCGTCACACGCCGGCCGTTCGTGGACACCCTCGAAGGATCGGAGCATCCGAACATGAAGGAGCTTCGACCTCACACCACCAAAGGCGGAGCCCACGTACGCATGCTGTTCGCCTTCGACATCCAGTCTCGGGCGATCATGCTCGTCGCCGGGGACAAGGCAGGAAATTGGACGAAGTGGTATGCGGCGAACATCCCCATCGCCGATCGCCTGTTCACCGAACACCAAGGGAAACTAAAGAAGCAGACTGAAGCGGCCAAAGCCGTCAAGCCGAAGACAAGAAAGGGGAAGAATCGATGACAACGCTTGATGATCTTCGACGTCGCCGTCCGGGCAACCATGCCCGCATTGACGCAATCAAGCACGCGATGGATCGCGAGGTTGCACAGTACCGTCTCCGTGAGCTGCGTGAAGAAGCTGGTTACACCCAGACCTCCCTCGCAGCAGCCATCGGCGTCGGACAGAACCGCGTTTCCCAGATGGAGCACGGCAATCTGGGCACCAGCCGGGTCGACACCCTCCGCAAGTACGTCGAGGCCACCGGCGGCGAACTGGAGGTCGCGGTGAAGCGTCCAGACGGATCTCGCGTCTTACTGAGCCTTTGATATCCGCGGGCTTGTGGCAGTCTGGGTCAGCCAAGGAACACGGCGGCGAATTGAGCACTCCGCCTGGCCTGTTCCCCGTGATTGAGACCGGGAGAGCTGTACCCGTGCTGTAGGTCCACGGTTGTGAGAGTCGAGGGCAGAGTGATCATTAGGAGGTCACATGCCCCGTCAGTTTTCGTCGTCGGTGCGCCGGCAAATCGTTGCTCGGCTGCGGTCGGGTGAACCGGTGGCCGCCGTGGCGGTCGATACCGCTATCTGTCAGGCGACATTGTTCCAGTGGAAACGCCAGGCACTCTGAACCATCCCGAGTTTTTGCAGCGGTCGCCGCGCTCTTGCAGCGGCCCGGCCTTCGCCATCCTCACCGTGATCACACTCTTGGCGCAACGGGGGTTTGGTCGTCCGATGATAGGTCGCGTCTACATGATGCGTTGCCCTTTCGCTCCCGACTTGGGTCACGTACATCGGATCTTGAAGATCGCGGTGCGTTGACCTGCGGTGATGGTAGGGCTTAGTGCGCGTGCAAGGCACTGATTTGCGCCGGTGGGCTTCGGACTCATGCGATACGGTCGATACTTGCCAACTCATTAGCGAGCAGCTCTCGCACGACTTCAGCGTCGTAATGCGCCTGCATGTTGATGAAGAACATGTCGCTGAGCCCGAGCGCGCGTGATAGCCGCAACCCGGTGTCGGCGCTGATCCCGCGCTTGCCGTGCACGATCTCGTTGATGCGGCGGGCCGGCACATCTATCGCCTTGGCGACTCGATACTGCGAGATCCCCATCGGTTCGAGAAACTCAGTCAATAGGATCTCGCCTGGGTGGGTGCGAAGTCTGCCATGGCGTCGGTCCTTCTCTAGTGATAATCGACAAATTCGACGTTGGCGGCGCCGCTGGCGCTCCAGGTGAAGCAGATGCGCCACTGGTCGTTGACACGGACGCTATATTGGCCGGCGCGGTTGCCGGCCAACTTCTCCAGCCGGTTGCCCGGGGGCACCCGCATGTCGTTGATGTTCTCGGCGGCATTGATGAGAACGAACTTGTTGTATGTGAGCCTGCTGAATTCCGGGCTAAGTTTCTTGACGCAGCGGCGGTGCCAGATCGCGTCGGTGTCTTTATCCCGGAACGAGCGGATCACTCACCAATGATAACGTGAGGCGTTATTAACGTAAAGCGTTATGAAGCGCGAGTGTCCCGAAGATTGTGCAGGAAGTAGTCCTGCGGCGAATTACAGTGGTGGAATAGCACTCACCACGAGGGGATCCCATGACCCAGATACACTCCCCAAGCTCAACTGAGCATAACTCCTTCACCGGCAGGCCTATCAACGGCAGATTGCTGCTCAAGGTTTCCGAAGCAGCTGCGGCCCTTTGTATTTCACGCTCATCGATCTACCGACTCTTCGAAGCTGGCGAGCTGGCGTGGGTCCAGATCGGGGCGTCTCGACGGGTTACCGTTGAACCTCGACGAGGGTTGGCTGAAGGTGCGCCGCACCATCGCACGCGTCGGCGGGCGCCTGGTCATCACCGAGCCCAAGACAGACCGCGCTCGCCGCACGGTGCCGCTCTCGCCGGCCGTCGTGGCGATGCTACGCAAGCACAAGGCGGCTCAGGCTGCCGAGAAGCTGCGGGCAGTCAACCAATGGACTGAGAGCAAGCTAGTGTTCACCACGGAGCTGGGCACCCCGGTCGATCCCCGGAACCTGCTGCGCGTTGTCGAGGTCGCGGCGGCGGCGGCGGTCGGTGTTGAGGGTGTCGACGTGCACACCCTGCGCCATTCGGCGGCCGTGGCGTGGCTTGAGGCCGGGGTTCACATCAAGGCAGTGTCGGACCTGTTGGGGCACAGCTCGATTGCGGTGACCGGTGATATCTATGGCCACAGCTCCGACGCGACGACGCGGGCCGCGATCGACGGGCTGTCGAGCACGCTCGGACTGTAGAGCCGGTACCCGGCCAGCGTTACCTAGTCTTCTTAGGCGGCGGGGGTGGGGCTTTCGATGGAGGAGGGGGTGGAACACGGCCCGGTTGTGGAACCCTGCCGCCTCTTCGCTCGTCACCACGACTCGGAGGGAGTGTCGCTCTTTCCATCCGGAGCCCACCGGATCCGCGATCGGCCATTGTCGTTTCGGTCATGTCCGCCTTCCGTGCTGTTCACTACCAATTATCGCTCATCCACGTGATCGACGACCCCATACCCAGATCACGAGCGCGAGTGCGATCAAAGTCGACCATCGACCGGCATGGGGCTCAGGCTGCGCTGGCTGGACGAACTCGACGGCGGCGGCATCGTCGCACTGGATCCATTCTCCGGTGCCAAGTGTGGCCTTCTTGAACTCACCTTCGTCGTCGAATTCCCAGGCTTGCTCAACGAAAATCTCGCGCGGGCCTGGGTAAGTCGTGTAGAACGACCCTTCCCCCGCGTAGCCGCCTAGCCACCTGCCGTCCTTGGTGTGCACGCGCACGTATCCGGGCTCGACGCGGTTGACGACGAAATCCCACGCGGTTGGGTCGGTGTTGTAAGCCTTGAGCGCCTGCTTCCAGGACAACTTAGGGTACTGGCGACGGGCCGCATGCAGATGCTGCACGTAGGCGAACGCGGTTGGAATGCCGAACACCAGCACAGCGAGCGCGATGGCCGCACCCCTCGGGTGGGCAACAAGGTAGTCGCGGGGTTTGCTCGCCTTGCCCGTCAGTGACGGCCCGAGCACCACCACATAACTGAGCGCAAACCCGGCGGATGCGGCCAAGGCACGCAGAATCCGTACGCCAAGAAGATCACGGTCCTCAGTTGTCGGGCCACGAAGCCGAGCAAGGCGTCCCCGGTATACAAACCCTGGCACCACGATCAGCAGCACGGTCAGCGCCTGCTGCCAATCCGTCACCATCACGCACAGCCCCTTTGTTCGCCCCCCGGCGCCCAATTGTCCCAGGCGAAGGCCGCATTACAACGGTGGTGAACGGGGTGACGCCAGTCGCACGAGGAAAGCACAGCAAACGCGTTTCGGCGACCAGCAAGAGCTGGTTTGGGTCAAACGTTTGGGTCGAGCCGCTCAGAAATTGGACCATGGAGGCCGAAAAGTGCCTCTGACCTGCGTCGGGCTGACAGGATTTGAACCTGCGACCACTTGACCCCCAGTTAGCGGCACTGCATTTTTGGGAACCCGCTGGAGCCCGCTGAACTGGATATTCTCGATTGGCGCTGATGGGTGCGGCGAGCCAATTGGGGTAAGAATTGGGGTACGGCCACGGTGGGAATTGCCGTTTACCGCGCCAGACCTCACACGCCGACAGCGGGCGGATCGTTGGTCAGGATGAGCACTGCTCGGGAATCCTGCGGGCGAAATGGACACGCCGAGCGATCATGCGTAATCGTCGGACCGCGCTGGAACACTGGCGCGGTGGCATCAGATATAGCAGTCGCATTCATCGGTGGCGGCGCGGGCCTGTTGACCGGCGCTGTGACCGGCACGATCAGCTCACTCGTCGCTCCCTGGGCCAATTGGGGGATCGAGAAGAAACGCCTCACCCGAGAGCGGCGGGTCAGGCGCATCAAGGAGTGGCGCGATGGGGTGGAAAACCTCGACTGGGCTGAAGCAAATCACGGGCAGGAGGGCTACCTCACGACCGAGAGGATCAGCGGCGACGTTCGAACGAAAGATTGGTGGGTCACACTTCGCCCAGAGATGTCGCCTGATGTCCTAAACGAGGTCGAAGGTTTGAGCGAACAGCCGATTCATCAGCGGCACGGGAAGATCTCGAAGCTGATCCAGCACGAGATAACCCGGATCGAGCGGGAGAAGTGGAAGCTCGTCTAGTTCTACGCTGGAGGCCATGCCGCAATCGTGGGCGTCATCGCCTGGGGTCCGTCTCTGCATGCAGGCCAACAAAAACAGGGACACGAAGCCTGAGGTTGCGCTCCGCTCGGCGGTACACGCTTTAGGTCTGCGCTACAAGGTCTCGTCAAGACCCCTCAAGGGGCTGCGGCGCACCGCCGACATGGTTTTTCCAAGAGCGAGGGTTGCAGTCTTCCTTGACGGATGCTTTTGGCACGGCTGTCCCGACCACCACACGGTCGCAGTGACTAACGCGAAGTTTTGGGCCGACAAAATCGCCGAAAACAAAGCGCGCGACCGCGACACGGATGAACGCTTAGCCGAGGCCGGCTGGGTCAGCCTTCGGGTCTGGGAGCATGAGGACCTCCGAGAGGCCGCTATGCGAGTACGTGAAGTCGTGCTCGCACGACGTTAAGAGCTGACGCTCAGTCGACTAGCGGGTGGCGGCGCGGTGATCCCGCGAATCGTCAGTCCCCAGCCGTATAGTTCACGTTCGTGAAGCGCGCGTTCACCGTGGTCGACCTGTTCTCAGGTGGCGGCGGCATGAGCTACGGATTCCATGCTCATCCCGCGTTCGAACTAATAGGCGCAGTCGACGCACAGTTGGGCAAGCCAAGCAGCAAGAGCGGGTCTTTGGGCTGCAACTCGACGTATGCGTTGAATATGGGGATCGAACCCCTGATTGCGGATCTGTCGTCGGCCCCGCCGTCGAAGCTAAAGAAGGCGCTGGGCGTAACTGGCGCAGTCGATGTCTTAGCCGCTTGCCCTCCCTGCACTGGGTTCACTCGGACTAACTCCCAGAATCACCTCGTTGATGATTCACGCAACAGCTTGGTTCCAAGAGTGGCAGCCTATGTCGAGGCATTCGGCCCCTCGGTGGTGGTGATGGAGAACGCTCGCGAGCTCTTGATGGGCAACTTTCGGCAGCACTTCATCGGACTCCGCAACCGCCTTCAGCGGCTCGGCTACAGGGTTGCTGGGGACATCCACATGCTGACCAAGTTCGGGCTCCCGCAAGTGCGAGAACGCGCCCTGGTTATCGCGGTACTCGCCGACCTACCCACCAGAACACTTGACGATCTGTGGCGGGGCTTCAAGGTCTGCGATGACGCGCTAACCGTGAAGAATGCCATAGGGCACTTGCCGTCCCTCAACGCAGGCGCGATGGATCCGTCGGACAGCGCCCACGTTTCGCCAAGGTTCGTGTCAGACCATGCACTGGGCCGCATCGCCGCCATACCTACCGACGGTGGTTCTTGGCGCGACCTCATCGGGGGTGGCCAGGCGACCGAGCAATTCCTTACACCGGCGATGTGGAAGCTGATCGACGCGAAAAAACTTGGTAACCACCCAGACGTGTACGGGCGTATGGCCTGGAACAGGCCCGCCCCCACGATCAAACGCGAGTGTGGCCATGTCGGCAACGGTCGATACTCGCACCCAGTCGATGACAGACTTTGCACCCTCCGAGAGCTGGCTATCTTGAACGGCTTCCCATCGACATACCGATTCGGCGGCACGAGTCTCGCGAATAAGTACCGGCACGTCGGCGACGCGGTGCCCCCCATGATCAGTTACCAGATCGCCTGTGCCGTGGAGTGGTGCCTAACGGGGAACCGTCGTCAGATCGCTGAGCTCATCCTTCCAAACACATCCTTGCAGGCTGCTGACATCGTCACGGCTCGTGAAGAGGCGGCTTGAATAGTCCCGCGAGCCGCGACGAGCTCCATCAGAAGATCGACGCCCTCGGCATGTACGAAATCGCCGTCGTCAATGAGTTCGTAGACGCGTTGCTCACCCCTGTGGCAGAGCAGCTTCTGGACGGCTCATGGTTGACGACCAGCGAATGGTCGAAAGCCTTTCTAGCGCGTCTCAGGGCGCATCATGCTCTGAGTCGCGAGCCGCTATCGACGACTCAGTTCGAAGCGGCCTTTGAGAACGCATGTGAGGCCGCTGGATGGACGGTTGAATCGGCCACCTCGGCGACGCAACGGTTCTTCGATTCCAAGATCACAATTCCCGGTCAGCCGCCCAAGCGAATCTCGCTCAAAGCCACATCGGCAAGGGCAATGAGCAGGAGGTACGTTCACATCTCGAAGTTGACAGAGGCCGCCTGGATACAGGATGTCCGACGCCAAGTCGACCGTCGAGACAGGATCGTCGAACTGTTCCGCGAGTACCGGGAAGCCTGCGACGCAATCGTCATCCTTCGCGGCTTCGAGGGCAACGCCGGCGTTTTGTATGAGCTCATCGAGATACCCACCGACCTTTTCGCACCAGCCGATTACTTGGACACGGCGACCGCGCAACTGGCGACGATCCCCATTCCTCCTGACTCGGACCATCCGTACATGAAGATTCGTATTGATCGCTCGGACTCCAAGATCACAGTCACGCAAGTCCTGCTCACTGCCTGCGCCGTGCATGGAAGGTGGGCACTCGAAGCGCAGTAGGGCATACGAGCCTTGGAGCCACCGCTCTTGGTTTGGTATCGACCCTCACATGCGTCACGTATTGGACGAGCGCCGTTACCATCATGAAGGTGAAACAAGCTCGAAGTTTTTCGAGGCTCGGCCCAGATGACCCTCGGCACGGCACAGCGAACGGCTACGGAAACCACCGTTGCCGGTGTGATAAGTGCAGAGAGGCGAATCGGATCAACCAGGCCGAGTACATGAAGCGCATCCGTGCATCGGGCCGAATACTTAGCGAGCATGGAACGGCTCTCGCGTACCGCTCAGGTTGTAGGTGCGATCTATGCCGCGAGACGCACAATGAGAAATCCCGCGAGTACGACCGAGCGAGACCACGTCGTCGTCAGAGGGCCGCAAGACACTTGCGCGGAGGGGTTGGTGGCTAGCACTCACTGCTGGGCGTCCCACGTCAGCACGGCCATCGCCGCGCTGGCCAGCTCCTTGCCCGCATCGAGCATGTCATCCTCGGTCGGGCCGCGCCCGTCCCACCTTGCCAGGGCAGTGGACAGTTGCTCGACCAGGTGCGCCGGGATCATCGGTCGGCCACCTTGCGGTCGAGCTTGCTGAAGCGCCAGTGCTTGCCGGGGTAAACACCTGGCTCTGCGTGCGCTTTGTCCAGGTCCACAAGCTTCATAGCAACCGCCGTGTGAACGCGGCCCAGTCCGCGAGCCAGGGCTTGTACCTCCGGGTGCTCGGCGGGGAGCAGTCCGTACTTGCGGTAGAAGTCGTCAGCGGCGATGGTGTGGTCCTCGGACCAAGGCTGGCGCGTGCGGGCGTTGTAGACCGTGGCCCGGCTGACGCCGTACTCACGAGCCAGCGCCGAAGCGGACTCGCCCTCGGTCAACCGCTGGGCCACCGCGTCGGCCTGCTCGTCGTTCAGCGACGGGACGCGGCCCTTGTAGATGCCCTTGGTCTTGGCGATGGCAATGCCCTCCTTCTGGCGCTCTAGAATCAGGGCGCGTTCGAACTCTGCCACCGCGCCCATGACCGACAGCATCAGCGTCGCGCACGGGTCGCTAGCGTCGCCAAACGTCAGGCCCTCCTTGGCGAATCGAACCCGGATGCCCTTGGCCGTCAGCGTGTCAACGGTCTGACGGAGATCGACCAGCGACCGGGCCAGCCGGTCCATGCTGTGAACTACCAGTTCATCGCCCTCGCGCAGGTATGTCAGGCACTCGTTTAGCGCAGGCCGGTTGGTGTCCTTGCCGCTGGCGTGGTCGGTGAATATCTTGTCCAGATGAAGCCCGTCTAACTGACGGTCGGTGTTTTGATCGACGGTGCTAACCCGCACGTAGCCGATGGTCTGCCCCTTACCCATGTGCGCTCCCAGAGTGTCTATTTGAGCTCTGAGAGTCAACTTAGACTACTGCCTATCAATGCGCAACCCCACCCTAGTTAGACGCGAGATGCGGTTCGACGACGCGTTTGGCATGGGTGTGCCCTAGCTAGACACGCTGATTATGCGACGCAGGCGTGAATCCTGGTCCTTCCACGCTTCTCACCGAAGTCGTCGGCGGGTCGATGTAAACTGACCGTGCTTCATGAGACGCCGTCGCCAAGCTCCGACTGGACGGCACGCCAACCCCACGCTCGTGGGTGGCTCGGATGACGAAGCGGCCAGCACCAACTCGGTGCAGGCAAGAGCGCCTCACTCAGTGGAGGCCCGAATGAGGAACGGGCAAATGACCGACACCACTAAGCCGAACCGCGACCGTCCCTCCGACCGCGAGACTGCCAAAAACCCGCGCGGACCCGCCATGGGCCCACCCGAAGGCACAGCCTCGTCGGGAAGCACGTCACCGCCGCCCAACGTGGCCAGGCTGCGCGAGCTGGCCCAAGAGTTCGGCTTTTATCCGGCCACCACCAACCCTAAGACATCGAGCGCCACCGGCGACTCAACGCCGCCGCGGATAGGGCTTCAGCACATAGATACCGCCACGACCCTTGTGACCGCTGTGGCCAGGCCACCCGCTACAAGCAATTCCCCCTAGTCTGCCGCTGCACCACCCCGGACCGCTGCCCCCACCCGCCCATCTATGTCCAAGGCGACCACTGCCAACGCTGCGGCGGCGATCCACGGGTGCCTAGGGAGAGTATGCACAGGCAGCGGGAACACATTAAAGAGATCCAGGTAGAGCAGGAGCAGAAGAACGCCGCGCTGCCGATCCCTAGCGGACCCCCCTTGCGGATCGCTGATCAGTATGCGGCGGGGCGTCCGCACCGATGACCCGCGAGGAGCAGGCAGCAATGACCGATGACGAGATACTGGCTTTTCAACGGGCCAAGCACGGTAACCCCTATATACCGCTCAGCATGGCCAAGAAGATGCAGCGCGAGGGATACAAGTGGCGTCACCTAGAGAAGTCGGCGACGGGAACACCCCTCGAGCCGTGCCGCTATGGCGACGGGACCTGTCTGACTCATTCAGGTGGGCGGACGCGATGAGTGCCGAGCGCGGTTGGATCGGTGATCCGCAGCCCACGGCAGAACAACGCAAACACAGCGTTGAGGTTTGGGCTGAACGTCATCGCCTTAAGGGGCACCATCCGCACCCTGCGCCGACGAAGGAGAACCCGGAGCGGTGGGATTGTGAGTGCGGGTACATCTGGCGCATCCTGACGTCCGAACAGATTAGGCGGAAGTTCGCCCATCTGTCGCCGGCCAAGAGGAAGCGGCAAGGTTAGCGGCGACGCAGCCCAACTCGGCCAGGAGGGTGTACTCGGCGCGAATGGTATATCCAGCAGACCGCACTACAGATCAACGCATTCGAGCTTCGACGCAATCTCGCTGGCATAGTCCATCCAGCTGCGGCCTTCGACACTAGGAACCTTCTGCGAGAGGCGGTAAAGAGCACGCTCGCAGACCACTAGCGGGCATGCGATGGTTCCTAACCAACCGCGCACCGTTGCGTAGTCGGTGAAGTCTTCAGCCACTCCCCTGCGGCCTTCCATCTCTAGCTCGGTGCTCGGCGAGGGAGCTAAGTGGGCATGTATCCGTAACGCGTCGGCCGCACTATGAACCCGCCAGTCGAACACGAAGTGGTGTTCAGGCCACAGCGCGGCAAGCAACGCCGTCGTGGTGGCAAGTCCCGCGCCTGGAAGAGCGGATTTGAGCTGTTGCCAAGAGCTTTGACTCTCCCGCTCCACAACCAGTCCCGAAGGCAACGTGAACCGCTCACCCAGCACGGGAACAGGTTGCTCAATGTCATCGATGCGGGATGGGTGCAACCTTCGTCCACGTTGTCGCTTAAAGTTGCCAACGGCAAGAACGAGATGATGCCACCGCAACGCAAGCGCAGTAGGTTCATCGATTTGCCAGCATCGCCGCGCGAGCCAGAGTACGTCATTCCAAAGTCCGCCATCGGTCCATGTTTGGGCCAAGGCCAACGCCTTTGATGCTGTCAGGCCGGGAAGATCAGTCTGGACCATGCTGGCAATCGTGGCACATCGCAGAGTGACCAGAACGGCCTTCGAGGCTACTTACGGATGAGTCCCAACTCAGCCAGAAGGGCATATTCGGCGGCGAATGGCTTCTTCCGCTTCCGCCTGTAGCGCCGGATCGGCGCGTCCATCGGCTGACCGCTACGCCAACGGCGATAGTGGGTCGTGCAGTACCCGCGCGAGTGAGCGCGCCTGGGACACCGGATCTCCCTGCACCTCGCGGTTTCTGCCTCTCTTGGCTTCGCCTGGGGGAGTACCCCACGGGCGCTAGGGCGCGGACACCCGTGCGAATGCGCCCTTCTCTCCCCTGGGAAATCAGTCGCCAGCATTTGCATGCGCTTCGTTCATGACTCCCTCACCCCGCAATGTCCGCACGCGCTGACGCTCAAGGTAGGCGTCGATGTCGCTGCGCCGGAACACGATCCGGCCACTGCGGATATGGGAGGCTGGGCCGGTGCCGTGGTATCGCATCTGGTAGACGTGCCTCAGGGTCACACCCATCTCGTCCGCGTATTGCTGCGCGGTGACCAACTCGTCAGTCTGTGTAGTGCTCATTTGTGTACTCTTCCTTCCATGCCCTCGCGGGCTATCAAATCCTGGCGTAGTTGCAACCCGCACATTTCTCTTGCCCCCCACTGGGGTTGGGGCGGGCACTTGGGGGTCAACTCTTGCGAACGCTCCGGCTCCAACTTGGACGTTCCTGACCTCACCAATCGAATATTGGAATGCTGTCCTGGCGGCAGACAGCTTGTATCCTCAAAGTGAGGACACCGGTTCTCCCCATCTGACGGTGGTATTTCCTCCGCTGCGAACGGCAGGCCTATTCGGTTGTGGGGATTTGACTTATCGACCAACGATCTGATCGGGACAGGTCCGGCTGTCACCATCGTCTACTCGGTAGACGCTACGGTATTCCTGTTGCCGTGCCCGCCTGAGCTTATTGCGCGTCCGAATCCGCTTGGAGGAGATCGTGTTCCGCTTCGACATGGGCAGCTTGGGTGGGAGCTTTGTGACTGTGTAGATGCGACCAGCTATCTTGCGTTCGTCCGAAATTGTTGTTTCCCTTCTACTCATAATTATACAGCAAACTTCATGAACCATCGTTGGGATGCGACAGGCTCAGTGTAGACCACCTTCGCGACCGTGAACCGGGCGTTGAAATCGCTTGTGCTGTGCCAGTTGTGCCAGGCTCGGCAACTGGCACAACTGGCACAACTGAGGCCGAAGTCGCTCCCGGTTTACTCGGCCATCAGTCTGCTTGGCTGGGCGCATGACAGCAGCGACCACCGACACCGCAGCCGATTACAGCCCTGACCTCGCTCCCGTTTCACGCCTCCCGCAGCGTGATTCACTGACAGCTATGACCGCGCCCACCACCGATACGGCACCCGATCACGGCCCTGACGTGGGAACAGTTTCAAGCCAGGACGGGCATGCTTTCCTGAGAGCCGCAACTAGCGCACGGCGGCACGAGAACGGCTTGAGGGTCAAGGGCATCGGGCTGCAATGAACGAGGTGCTCGCACGCGACCAATGGCTACTAAGCCTCCCCCAGGCTCAGGCTGCGCTAGGCGGCATCAGCCTCACCCTGCTTTACAAGCTGATCGACACCGGGAGCGTCACGCGCGTCAAGATCGGTCGCCGGGCGTTCATCACCCAGGCGTCCGTGGCCGCGTTCGTCGCATCCCTGCCAGCCGCCTAGAAACCCAGCGCCCCACTCAGCGCATCGACTGCGGCGCGTGCCGATTGGTCAGAACCGTGTCCGTACACGTCGCCCGTGATCGCGACGGATGAGTGCCCAAGCAGATCCGAGACTTGCTTAATGTGGACGCCGGCCTCTAGCCATGCCGTTGCCGCCGAGTGCCGCAGCGTATGCGCCCCAACCCCTTCCAGCCCGATGCGCTTAGCCGCCGCCTCAACCACCCGCAGCAGGTTGCGCGGGTCGACAACACTCCCCAGTTCGGTGGTGAATACGAGTCCCGTGTCCGTCCACTGGTTGGCCGCCCGCATGCGTTCCTCTAGTTGGGTGACGCGGTGTCGGCGCAGCATGGCGACCACGGCCGGTGAGAGTGGGATCGTTCGCCGTGAGCGGTCGGTTTTCACCTCGCCTGTGGACAGCTTCCCGTCGATGCGCTGCACAGTATCCCGCACACGGAGCACACCTGCATCAAGGTCTACATCGGACCATCGCAGGCCGAGGCACTCTCCGCGCCGCAGGCCGGTTGTGGCGATTAGCAGCAGCGCCGTGTGATACCGAGAGCTTTCGGCGGCCGCCAGAAGCTCCGTGACTCGTTGCGGGTCAAGGTGTGCCGCCTCCTTGCGTGCTACGCCCGGTCGTTGCACCGAGGCGGCCGGGTTGCGTGCCAGTAGGCCGTCCCGGACAGCGCCATCCAGGCCCAGGCGCAGCACGGCATAGGTGCTGCGGATAGTGGAGTCGCTCAATGCCCGCACCGGCTCGGGGTTGGGCTTGTCCTTGGTGGGCTTGCCCGGTTTGGTGGCTGACCGCATCGACAAGATCAGCTTCTCAACATCGGACGGCCGCAGCTTGGCCAGCGATACTAGGCCGATCACCCCGTCCTCAATGTGCTTGCGACTCAGCGATGCGTACAGCGACCGCGTACTTGCCTTACGAGCTGACGCTGCCAGTGTGGTCTCGCGCCACCGCGCCATCCAGGCGGCGAGCGCCATCTTGTCGTCCGTGGCGGGCGCGCCGTTGTCGACACGGTCACGAACCGCCCTGACCTTCTCGCGTACCTCGCGCTGCGTTTTCCCGTAGACGCTGACGCGATTGAGGGTGCCGTCGGCATCGGTGTAGGAAAGTCGCACTTCCCACGTTCCGTTGGGACGCTTGCGGATGTTGCCGGTGCCGTTGGCCGAGCGTGTGCCCATGGCGGCAGGTTACCCCAACTGGGGTAACAACTGGGGTAAGCCTCGAAATCTCGAAGGTCGCATCTGGTCAAAACCACCTCTGAGCTCTGTCGGGCTGACAGGATTTGAACCTGCGACCACTTGACCCCCAGTCAAGTGCGCTACCAAACTGCGCCACAGCCCGGATGCGGCCGGGAGGACCGGCAGCAGGTCGAAAGCCTACCGCAGTCGCCGACCGGTTCCGCGACGGCCCGCCATCAGGCTTTTTCCAACGAGGCGCTCACGCGTTCAACCCACGCCAGCAGCGCCGCGGCCAGTGCGGCTTCCCGGCCGTAAAACCGCTGCGCGGGAACGGGGACGCTGACGGCCACCATCTGCCCGGGTACGCCGCGCAGCACCGCCCCCACCGCGCAGATGCCCTCGGTCTGCTCCTCGCGGTCGTAGGCGACGGCCTCGGCTCGGACGCGCTCGAGTTCCTTGCGCAGCACCGCCGGACTGGTGATGGTGTTCGGGGTGAGTGGGGTCAGGCGGCTGGCCTGCCGTTCGGGCGGCAGGTTGGCCAGCAGCGCCTTGCCGTTGGCGCAGCAGTGCAGCGGGAACGATTCCCCCACCGCACTAATGGCGCGCAGGCGGTGCGGGGACACCACCTGGTCGACGAACGTCGCGCGGTCGCCGTCGAGGACCGACAGGTCGACGGTCTCCCCCAGCTCCCGCGACAGTTCCTCCATGAACGGGTGCACGTCCATCACCACCCCGAGGCGCACGGTGTCGGCCATCTGCGCGATCTCCGGCCCGAGTCGGTACGGACCGCGGGCACCCCGGGCGGCCACCAGCCCTTCGTCGTCCAGCGCCCCCAGGATCCGGCTGACGGTGGACCGCGCCATCCCCAGCCGCTCGCCGATCTCGGCCTGACTGAGCCCGCCGGGGTGCGCCTGCAGCAGCCTCAACATGTCGGCTGCCCGGGCGATGACCTGGATGCCGGTGCCGTCGGACGTCATGCCGCCCGGCCGGTCTCGATGCGGTAGTCACCTGTGGGATCGACGATCGCCACCAGCCGCACGATGCACCCGTCACCGCCGACCCACCGCCACGGGAAGGCGGCGAAGGTGACGCGCCTGCCCGTGACCTGGTCCAGGTCCCCGCCGACGTTCTCGAAGCCATAGATGCCCTCGGACAGGATCGCCCGGTGACACGGCTCCCATTCGGAGAAGTCGTCGAGCACCTTGCGGCCGGTCTCCTGCTCGTATTCCTTGACCGCCCAGGGCAATAGGCCGCCGGTGTGTTCGGCGGGGCCGTGCGGCGCGATCGAGGTGGCCAGCGGGTGATCCAGCGCCTGGGTGTCGGTGCCGACGGCCTTGACGCCCTTGGCCGCGAACCACTCGCCCGCGTCCTTGTAGAAGCCGGGCGAATAGGCGTAGTACTCGGCGCTGTCGGCGTAGTTGTGGTGCCAGCCGGTGTTGACGACGACGATGTCGCCCGGCCGAATCTGCGGTGTCGCCTTTTCCAGATCCTCGGCCGTGACAACCTCCCACTTCTGTTTGGGGATCGAAACCACGACCCCGGTGCCGAAGAACGCGCTCAGCGGGATCTCGTGCAGGAATGGCGTGCCCTCGACCACATGCGCGGGCGCGTCGATGTGCGTGCCGGAATGCATGACGGTGGTGATCTTTTGGGTGAGCACGCGGCTGCGCGCCATGTTGTGCAGGCGCTCGATCTTGACGTCCTCGAAGTACGGCCACGCCGGCGCCCCATGACCCCACGGGTGGGACAGGTCGTAGAACTCCAGCTTCGATTCGGCCTCGCCGAGCGGCCAGGTGATGGTCATCCAAATTCCTTTCAGCAGGCGGTGTATCCGCCGTCCAGGTACATCACCTGGCCGGTGTAAAAGCTCGAAGCGTCGCTGAGCAGATAGATCAGGGCGCCGACGAAGTCCTCGGGCTCGGCGAAGCGGCGCAGGGGAATTCGCGCGAACATCGCCTCGCGGGTGGTGCGGCCCCTTTCGTCGTCGGCGTACATCCATTCGGTCAGGTCGGACCGGAAAACCGTTGGGGCGAGGGCGTTCACGCGGATGCCGTCGGCGCCCCATTCGGCGGCCAGGGACTTGGCCAGCAGATCGGTGGCCCCCTTCGACGGGCAGTACGCGCTGTATCCGGCGGCATGGCCGAGCGATCCGCGCACCGACGAGACGAGGACGACGCTGCCGCCGGCGCCCTGGTCGATCAGCACCCGCCCGGCGGCCTGGCACACCAGCCAGGCGCCGCGCGCGTTGGCGGCCATCACCTTGTCGAAGTCGTCGACGGCCATGTCGACGATGGGCGCGACGTGGTTCATGCCCGAGGCCACGAGCACGCCGTCGAGCCGGCCGTGCCGCGCGACGGCCGCCTCGACCATCGCCCGGGCGTCGGCCGGGGTCTCGGGCCGGCGCGCCACCACCGCGGCATCCTCGATGTCGGCCCCGTTGACCAGCTCAGCCAGGCCCGCGGCGTTCCCGCCGGCCAGCGTTAGTCGCGCCCCGGCCGCGGCCAAGGCCCGGACCGCGACGCTGCCCAGCGAACCGGTCGCCCCGGTGATCAGGATCGACTTGCCTTCGACGCTGAAGCGCGCGGCGGCGGGCGCTTCCTGTGGCACGTTCACGTCCCCTCTAAATCCCGCAATACGGTATTAGACACCCGTTTTACGAGAACCGTAAGGACAGCCGGGCGAAGAAGTCAACAGATATTCCTGTGATACAGCTTTCACATCCCGCATCGCAGGAAAACTCGCAATATCAGCATCGCTGAAGCGATTCGCCGGCGCTATCGCCGGCGCTATCGCGTTCGACAACCGCCAAACGGTCCGGAGAGGGCCACCAAGCACGCGAAAGGTCAGCGCCGCTTGGGACCCCGTTTTTCACGCACGCGCACGTTGATGCGGATCGGGCTGCCCTCGAACCCGAACGTCTCGCGCAGGCGGCGTTCCAGGAAGCGGCGATATCCGGCCTCCAGAAATCCGGTGGTGAACAGCACGAACGTCGGCGGCCGCGCGGTGGCCTGCGTGGCGAACAGAATGCGGGGCTGCTTGCCGCCGCGCACCGGTGGCGGCGTCGCCGCCACCACCTCCTTCAGCCAGGAATTCAGCGGACCGGTAGGAATCCGCATGTCCCACGACTCGAGCGCGGTTTCCATCGCCGGCACCAGCTTCTGCACCGCGCGACCGGTCCTGGCCGAGATGTTGACGCGCTGCGCCCACCGCAGCTGGATCAGCTCACGGTCGATCTCCCGCTCGAGCAGCTCGCGACGGTCCTCGTCGACCAAGTCCCATTTGTTGAAGGCCAGCACCAGCGCCCGCCCCGCCTCGATGACCATCGACAGCACCCGCTGGTCCTGCTCGGTCAGGGGCTGGGACGCGTCGATGAGCACTACCACCACCTCGGCGGCGTCGATCGCCGAGTGGGTGCGCACCGAGGCGTAGAACTCGTGCCCGCTGGCCTGCCCGACCTTGCGCCGCAATCCCGCGGTGTCGACGAAACGCCAGACCCTGCCCCCCAGTTCTATCAGTGAGTCCACCGGATCGACGGTCGTCCCGGCGACGTCGTGCACCACCGAACGCTCGTCTCCGGCAAGCTTATTCAGCAGGGAACTCTTGCCGACGTTCGGCTTGCCCACCAGCGCCACCCGGCGAGGGCCGCCTTCTGCCGGTGCGGATTCGGACAGGGCCGGCAGCACGGCAAGCACCTCGTCGAGCAGGTCGGCCACCCCCCGGCCGTGCATCGCGCTGATCGCGTGCGGCTCGCCGAGCCCCAACGACCACAACGCCGCCGCGTCCGCCTCGGCCTTCTCGCTGTCAACCTTGTTGGCGGCCAAGAAGACCGGCTTGCCCGAACGCAGCAGGATGCGCGCGGCGGCCTCGTCGGCGGCCGTGGCGCCGACGGTCGCGTCGACCACCAGGATGACCGCGTCGGCGGTGCGCATGGCCACCGCCGCCTGCTCGGCCACCAGGTGCTGCAGGCCCTTGGCGTCGGGCTCCCATCCCCCCGTGTCCTGCACGACGAACCGGCGCCCGGCCCACAGCGCGTCGTACGAGACGCGGTCGCGGGTGACGCCGGGGATGTCCTGCACCACCGCCTCGCGGCGGCCGAGGATCCGGTTCACCAGCGTCGACTTGCCCACGTTGGGCCGGCCCACCACGGCCACGACGGGCGCCGGCCCGGCCTCCTCCGCTTGCTCCAGGTCGGAATCGGAGTATTCCCAATCGCTTTCGTTGGCCCAGGTGCCGTCCTGTGTCACCGTACGGCCCCGCTTCGCTCCTGGACCAGGTCGAGCACGTGCGCGATCACCTGGGTCTCGGTCATGTCGCTGGTGTCGACGACCACCGCGTCCGGCGCCGCGCGCAGCGGCGACACGGGCCGCGTGGAGTCCAGGTGATCCCGGCGGCGGACGTCGGCCAGCACGCCGTCGTAGTCGTCGGCGAGCCCCGCCGCGACGTTCTGGTCGTTGCGGCGCCGGGCGCGGGTCTCCGCCGACGCGGTCAGGAAGACCTTCACCGGCGCGTCCGGCAGCACGACGGTGCCGATGTCCCTTCCCTCGACGACGACGCTGTCCGTGCCCTCGGCCATCGCTCGCTGCAGCGCCACCAGCCGGGTCCGCACGGCGGGGACCGACGAGACGGCCGAGACCGCGCGGGTCACCCCGTCGCCCCGGATCTCGGCCGAAACGTCTTCCTCGTCAAGGTAGTAGCGGTCCCCGGCGGGGTCGTAGTCCACCGACATCCGCACCCCGGCGGCGACCGATCCGACCGCTTCGGCGTCCGCGGGATCGACTCCGGCGCGCAGCACCGCCAGCGTCACCATCCGGTACATGGCGCCGGTGTCGAGGTATCGGGCGCCCAGCGCGCGCGCCAGACCCCTTGAGACCGAAGACTTTCCGGTGCCGGCCGGACCGTCGATCGCCACCACGACGGCGCTCACAACCCGACCGCCTTGTAGAGCTGACCGATCTCGCTGTGGCCGAGGGCCCGGAAGGTGCCGGGACGTTGCTTGCCCAGCGTCACCGGGCCGATGTCGGTGCGCACCAGCGCCTCCACCGGAAATCCCGCCGCCGCGAGCAGCCGGCGCACGATGCGGTTGCGCCCTTCGTGCAGCGTCAACCGCACCAACGTCTTGCCCGGAATCGCGTCGACCACCGCAAAATCATCGACCTTCGCCGGCCCGTCCTCCAACTCGACCCCCGCGCGCAGCTGCTTGCCCAGCCCGCGGGGCACCGAGCCGGCCACGGTCGCCAGGTAGGTCTTGGGGACCTCGTGGGACGGGTGCATCAACCGGTGCGCCAGTTCGCCGTCGTTGGTCAGCAGGATCAGCCCCTCGGTGTCCGCATCCAATCGCCCGACGTGGAATAGGTTCTTGTTGCCGCGGACCTTGCGCTCGATCAGGTCGCCGATGCAGGGCCTACCCCGGTCGTCCGACATCGTCGAGTGCACCCCGCGCGGCTTGTTCAGCGCCAGGTAGACCAGCGAATCGTCGAGGACCACCCTGGCCCCGTCGACGCGGATCTCCGAGCTGTCCGGGTGAACCCGGGTGCCCAGCTCGGTCACGACCCGGCCGTCCACCTCCACGCGGCCGTCGAGGATCATCTTCTCGGCCGCGCGCCGTGACGCGATTCCGGCCTGGGACAACACCTTCTGCAGCCGGACTCCCTCGGTGTCGACCATCAATCGTGGTCCACGTCGAAGGTCAGCGCCTGGTCGGACGCCGGCCGGCCCGCCAGTTTGATGAATCGTGGCTCGCTGTCCAGGGATTCGCTCAGGTCCTCGATCGTGTCGACGTCGGGCAGCAGCGGCGCGATGTCGGGTAGGTCGGTCAGCGACGTGAGACCCAGGCGTTCGAGGAATAGGTCGGTGGTGGCGAACGTCACCGCGCCGGAGTCGTCGTCGACCCCCGCCTCGGTGATCAGCCCCCGCGCGAGCAGCGTGCGCATCACAGCGTCGACGTTCACCCCGCGCACGGCGCTCACTCGCGCGCGCGTGACGGGCTGGCGGTAGGCGACCACGGCGAGCGTCTCGAGCGCGGCCCGCGTCAGCTTCGACCGAGCGCCGTCGAGCAGCAGCTTCTCCACGTACGGGGCGAAGCGGGCGCGGGTGTACATGCGCCACCCCTCGCCCGTCTGCCGCAGGTCGATGCCGCTGTCGCGGGCGGTGAGCTCGTCGGACATTGACTGCAGCTTCGCCGCGACCCGGTAGACGGGCTGCTGCGTGGCGGAGGCGAGCGCCTCGGCCGTAACGGGGGTGTCCACCACCAGCAGGAGCGCCTCGAGCACCGAATGGAGCTCCTCGGCCTCCATGGGCGCCGCCTCGGCGATGTCGGGGATGCCGTCGAGGTCGACGTCCGTGTTGTCACTCATCTATTCGTCCCGCACTTCTAACAAGGCTTCGTTGGTGGGACGCTCTCCGGTCCACGAGATCTGAAGCACGCCAAGCGGCTCTGATTGGTCGAATGCTACCGCCCGGGAACGATACAGTTCGAGCAGCGCCAGGAAGCGGCCCACCACCTCCATCGGGGCCTGACAGTCGGCGACGAGTTCGGAGAAGGTGGCCCAGGCGCCGCTGCCCCGCGCCTGTAGCACCTCGAGCAGCTTCTTGGCCTGCTCCGGGACCGACACCTGCACCTCGTGCAGGTGTCCGAGGCCCACCGTCGGGACCGGTCGCGGGCTGAACGCGATCGCGGCGATCTGGGCGAAGCGCTGCGCGTCGACGCCGAGCATCACCTCGGGCAGCAGCTCGGTGAACCGGTCCTCCAGCGAGACCGCACGCGGATAGCTGCGCAGCGCGGCGGCCTCCAGCTCGGCGAACATCTCGGCGACGTGCTTGAACGCGCGGTACTGCAGCAGCCGGGCGAACAGCAGGTCGCGGACCTCCAGCAGCGCGAGGTCCTCCTCGTCGTCGACCTGACCCGCCGGCAGCAGCCGCGCGGCCTTGAGGTCGAGCAGGGTGGCCGCGACCACCAGGAACGCGGTGGTCTCCTCGAGGTCCAGCTGGGCGCCGATCTGGCGGGTGTAGGCGATGAAATCGTCGGTGACCTGGTGCAGCGCCACCTCCGTCACGTCGAGGCGATGGGCGAAGATCAGCTGCAGCAGCAGGTCGAAGGGGCCTTCGAAGTTGGTCAGGCGGACCTGGAAACCGGTCGAGCTGCCGTTCTGCTGGGCCGCCTCACCGTTCGCGGCGGCGTTCACGCGCCAAATCGGTCGATGAACTCGCGGGCCAGCGCGCGATAGGCGATGGCGCCCGTCGACTTGGGCGCCCACGTGGTGATCGGCTCGCCCGCCACGCTGGTCTCCGGGAATCGGACGGTCCGGGTGATCACGGTGTCAAACACCAGGTCACCGAACCGCTCGACCACGCGCGCCATCACCTCGCGGGCGTTCACGGTCCGCGGGTCGTACCGCGTGAGCAGGATGCCGCTGATCTCCAGCTTGGGATTGAGCCGGTCGCGCACCTTGTCGACGGTGTCGGTCAGCAGCGCCAGGCCCCGCAGGGAGAAGTACTCGCACTCCGTGGGGATTACCACGCCGTCGGCGCAGGCCAGGCCGTTGACCGTGAGCAACCCGAGCGACGGCTGGCAGTCGATCAGCACGTAGTCGTAGCGGTCCAGCACCGGGTGCAACGCCCGGCCCAGCGTCTGTTCGCGGCCCACCTCGTTGACGAGCTGGATCTCGGCGGCCGACAGGTCGATGTTGCTGGGCACCAAATCCAGATTTTTCACCCGCGAGTTCAGCAGCACGTCATCGATCGACACCCGAGGCTCGACCAGGACGTTGTGAATGGTCTTCTCCAGCTCGTAGTGCGGCACGCCCAGCCCCGCGGACAACGCGCCCTGCGGGTCCATGTCGACCAGCAGGACGCGCCTGCCGTACTCGGCGAGCGCGGCGCCGAGGTTGATCGTCGACGTGGTCTTCCCGACGCCGCCCTTCTGGTTGCACATCGCCACGACCTTCGCCGGGCCGTGCGACGTGCGCGGCTGCGGCTCGGGAATCGCCCGCGGCGGGCGTCCCGTCAAGCCGATCTCGACGCCGGTGTCCGGGTGGTCGGTCGTCATGCCCGGGCAGCTCGGGAGGTGAACATCGGGGGAAAGTCTAACGGCTCGACGCCACTGCGCCGGCCGACCCGCAGCGCGTTTCACCAGCGAATATCAGCGATATTCCCTGGTCGATGGCACCTTTTGCCGCTTTTGCAACAGCCGTCACACCAGCACCATACGTCGGCGTCGTGGTGGTGGGAAAAACCGGCACTATCGTGGCCATCATGGATCTCAAGCGTCGCATGCCGCTGCTGCGGTGGTCGGTCTGGCGGATGGCCGCCGGCAACCGCAACATCACCACCACGGGCCAGATCGGTGACGGCCGCGAGGCCGCCGTCGTCGACTTCGTCCTGAAGAACGCCCGCCCGGACGACATCGGCCACGTGCTGGCCACCATCGACAAGTTCGCCTACGAAAAGTCGATGCTGATCAACGTCGGCGACGAGAAGGGCCTGATCCTTGACGCGGCCGTCCGCCGCGCCAACCCGGCGGTCGCGCTCGAGCTGGGCACCTACTGCGGATACGGCGCGCTGCGCATCGCCCAGGCCGCTCCCGACGCCAGAGTGTTCTCCGTCGAGCTGGCCGAAGCCAACGCCGCCAACGCCCGCCGGATCTGGGAGCACGCCGGCGTCGCGGACCGGGTGACGTGCGTCGTGGGCACCATCGGCGACGGCGGGCGCACCCTGGACAGCCTCGCCGAAGAGCACGGAATCACCTCGGGCACATTGGATTTCGTCTTCCTCGACCACGACAAAGACGCCTACCTGGACGACCTGAAGAGCATCATGGCCCGCGGCTGGCTGCGGCCGGGCGCCATCGTGGTCGCCGACAACGTGCGGATCCCCGGCGCGCCGAAGTACCGCGACTACATGCGTCAGCAGCAGGGTAAGCAGTGGAACACGGTCGAGCACAAGGCCCACCTCGAATACCAGTCGCTGCTGTCGGACCTGGTGCTGGAGTCGGAGCACCTGGGCTGAGCGCCCTCGCGCCGAGCGTCGACTAGATGGCGTGGAATTGGGCGGACGGGCGCAACAACTCGACGTTCGGCGAGAGAGGCTCGACGTTCGGCGAGAGAGGCTGACCTTCGGCGGGAGCGGCTAGGTCGCCCGCGGGTGTGCTCCGGCCCACACCTCGCGCAGCGCGTGCACCGTGACCAGCGTGTAGATCTGCGTCGTCGTCACCGAGGCGTGTCCCAGTAACTCCTGCACCACCCGGACGTCGGCGCCACCCTCGAGCAGGTGTGTGGCGAACGAATGCCGCAGCATATGCGGCGACACCCCGGAGGTGATGCCCGCGCGGTCGGCGGCGTCCTGCAGCACCTGCCACGCGCTCTGCCGGGATAGCCGCCCGCCGCGGACGTTGAGGAAGATCGCCGGCGTTCCCCGGCCACGCCGCGCCAACTCGGGGCGGCCGCGCACCAGGTAGGCGTCCAGCGCCTGCACGGCGGGGCGCCCGATTGGCACCAACCGCTGTTTGCCGCCCTTGCCGCGCAGCAGCACCGACCTGGCCTCGGTGTCGATATCGTCGACGTCGAGGCCGACGGCCTCCGAGATGCGTGAGCCGGTGGAGTACAACAGCTCCAAGAGCGCCCGGTTGCGCAGGGTCAGCGGGCCGTCGGATGGGCTGTCCCCGCCCGCGGCCTCCAGCAGGGCCAGCACCTCGTCGATGGTCAGGCTCTTAGGCAGCCGACGGCCCGGCGTCGGCGGCCGCACGGCCCGGGCGACGTCCAGTTCGGTGAGGCCCTCGGCGGCGGCGAACCGGTGCAAGCCGCGCACCGCGATCAGCGCCCGCGCCGCGGACACCGCCGACAGCGCCGAGGCGCCCGAGTCGGGGTCGCCGCGGCGCAGCGCCACCAGGAAGTCGCTGACGTCGCCCTCGCCCACCTTGGCCAGGTCGTGAATTCCACGGTCCGACAGGTGCTTGCTGTAGCGGAGCAGGTCGCGCCGATAGGAGCTCAGCGTGTTCTTCGCCACTCCCCGCTCGATGGTCAGGTGGTCGAGGTAGCCCTGAATTTGGGCCTCCAGCGCCACCGTCGTCAAGGCGCGGACCTCCGCGCGGAGAACGATCGCGGCCGGTCGGTCCACGGGCTCTCCACGGGGCGCGGCTGGGCGAATCCGTGGCTGACGGCGTGCGCGGCCAGGATCCCGGCGATGGCGATGGCGTTGACGATCTCGCCGCTGAACACCCGGCGCACGGCGTCAGCGAGCGAGTACCACTGCAGCGTCAGGTCCGCCTCCTCGTGCTCGCCCTCCGGCCGGCCGACCTCGCTGAGGCCGGTGGCCAGGTACACGCGCACCGATTCGTCGCTGAACCCCGGCGTGGAGTCCAGGTCGACGAGCACCTGCCACGCCACCGCCTGCAGACCCGCCTCCTCCTCGAGTTCCCGGGCGGCCGTCCGGTGCGGCGGTTCGCCGTCGACGTCGAGCAACCCGGCGGGCAGCTCCCACAGCCGGCGGCCGAGGGGGTGACGGTACTGGTAGATCAGCGGGATATTGCCGCCGTCGTCCATCGCCAAAACGGCGACCGCACCGAAGTGCTCGACGACCTCGCGCACCGCGGTGGTATTGCCCGGCATCCGGACATGATCGCGACGCAGCGCGAAAATCTTTCCGGTGTACAGGGTTTCGGACGAGGTCGTCTCGAAGAGGTGCTCAGCCACGGGCCGCGGGCGCGGATAGCCGCTGGGCGTCGTCCTGATGGTTGCCGTTGGCCGAGTGCTCGGAGATGTCCATCGGCAACAGCTCGCCGGCCTTGTAATCGATAGCCGCCCCGACGAACGCGACGAAAAGCGGATGCGGCCGGGTGGGCCGGCTCTTCAGCTCCGGGTGGGCCTGGGTGCCGACGACGAAGGGATGGATCTCGCGCGGGTATTCGACGAATTCGACCAGGTGGCCGTCGGGCGAGGTCCCGGAGAAGCGCAGGCCGCTCTCGGCGATCTTCTCCCGGTAGGCGTTGTTGACCTCGTAGCGATGCCGGTGCCGCTCGGACACCTGGGTCGCCCCATAGGCCTGCGCCACGATGGAGCCCTGCTCCAGGACCGCCGGGTAGGCCCCCAGCCGCATGGTCCCGCCGAGATCGGCTTGCCCGGCGACGATGTCGAGCTGGTCGGCCATCGTGGAGATGACGGGATCGGGTGTGTCCGGGTCGAATTCCGCCGAGCTCGCCTCGATCAGGCCGGCCGAGCGCGCCGCCTCGATGACGATGCACTGCAGGCCCAGACACAGCCCGAGCACCGGCAACCCGCGCGTCCGCGCGTGCCGCACGGCGCCGATCTTGCCTTCGATGCCGCGGATGCCGAAACCGCCCGGGATCAGCACGCCGTGCACGTCGCCGAGCGCCGACGCCGCACCGGTGGCGCTCTCGCAGTCATCGGAGGGCACCCAGACTAATTCGACCTTCGCGTGGTGCTTGAACCCACCGGCGCGCAACGCCTCGGTCACCGAAAGATAGGCGTCCGACAGGTCAACATACTTGCCCACCAACGCAATTCGCACCGTCTCGTGCGGCTCGTGCACGCGGCGCAGCAGGTCGTCCCACTCCGTCCAGTCGACGTCGCGGAACGGCAGGTTCAGCCGGCGCACCACAAACGCGTCGAGCTCCTCGCGGTGCAACACCTTGGGAATGTCGTAGATCGACGGCGCGTCCGGGGTGGAGATGACGCCGTCGATGTCCACGTCACACATCAGCGCGATCTTGTTCTTCAACGCCTCCGGGACGACGCGGTCGCTGCGTAGGATCAGCGCGTCCGGGGTGATGCCGATGCTGCGCAGCGCGGCCACCGAATGCTGGGTGGGCTTGGTCTTCAGCTCCCCTGAGGGCGCGAGATACGGCACCAGCGACACGTGCAGGAAGAACACATTTTCGCGCCCGAGGTCGTGACGGACCTGACGCGCGGCCTCCAGGAAGGGCTGCGACTCGATGTCGCCGACCGTGCCGCCGATCTCGGTGATGACGACGTCCGGCCGCCGGCCGTTGGCGTCGGGTTCGGCCATCGCCAGGATGCGGCTCTTGATCTCGTCGGTAATGTGCGGGATCACCTGCACGGTGTCACCCAGATACTCGCCGCGCCGCTCCTTGGCAATGACCGTCGAATACACCTGCCCGGTCGTGACATTCGCCGATCCCGACAGGTCGCGGTCGAGGAACCGTTCGTAATGGCCGACGTCGAGGTCGGTTTCGGCGCCGTCCTCGGTGACGAAGACCTCGCCGTGCTGGAACGGGTTCATCGTGCCGGGATCGACATTGAGGTACGGGTCGAGTTTCTGCATCGTCACCCGCAGTCCCCGGGCGGTCAACAGCTGCCCCAGGCTACTTGCGGTCAGCCCTTTACCGAGCGAGGACGCCACACCACCGCTGACGAAGAGGTGCTTGGTGGCGGTCTGCGGATGCCTACGCAATTAGCGACCTCCGTGAAGACGGGCAGGGCTTGAAAACCTCTTGGACTGATGGTTCCGCTATCAGCTGGGGCCTGCCGACCCACGGAAACCCACCTTAACATCCGGCGGCGCCCATCGCCGCGACACGCCCGACGGGGCGTCGATGGATGGTCTGAGCTATTGCGGGACGGTGATCGACGCGGCACCGTGACCGGTCCCATACTGCCCGACGTGGCCGCCGTTGATCAGATCGTGCAGCCCCAACACCGCGGTGATGCGACCGGGCGCGGCGTCGACGTCGTCGACTGTGCTGATCCCCGACGCGATGCCGGCGTCGGCGCGGGCCACTGCCACCGCGGCGCCGCCGGTCGCCGAGCCGTCGCGGCCGGCGATCAGGGCGCCCGATCCGTGCGGAGCCAGCGCCGCCGCGAACCGGGCCACGCTGACGCCCTGGTTGCCGGCGTCCTGCGGCAGCGACCCGCCGGTGATGATCACGGCGGCGTTGGCCGCCCCCATGTGATCGGGGGGCTGGAACGTCACGAAGCCGGTCTCGCGCAGCGCGGCGAGCACGGTGTCGCGCTGCGTGTCGTCGACGGGCGGGATGGCCGGATTGGTGTTGATGAGCAGGGCGATGCCCATCAGGTCGCCGGCCTGCGATCCCTGGTCGACGAGCTTGGTGCTCAGCTGCTGACCGGCCGGCAGCACCGACGAGTTCACCACGGTCCGCAGCTTCTCCGCGGAGTTGGCGTCGACGAACTCACTCGTCAGCGCCACCGTTCCGGTGACCGTGCCCCCACCCTGGCCGATGAACTTCGAGACCGCGGCGACGTCGTCGTCCTGCGCGTCCGGGGTGCGGAACACCACCACCGACTTGCCGGTCAGCGCGTCGTGCACGATCCGGCCGGCCAGCTGTGCGTCGAAATTGTTTCCCGCACTGAGCTTTTCGTTCAGGACGTTCTTCTGATCGTTGAGCCGGTTGATCTGCGAGTAGAGGTCCCGCTTCTCGGCACGCAAGCTCGACAGCAGGGTGTCGGACAAGAAACCGGACCCCAGGACGACCCCGACCGCCAGCGCCAGGAAGACGGCGGCGAGCGAGAGCGCGTGTTGGCGTAAGGAAATCATGAGTGCACGTCCTCGATGAGCGCGAAAACTACGTGATCAAGTGCTGCACCCACAGGGAGAAGCGGTTCCAGTAGTCGACGACCCAGTGCAGCACCAGGCCGTCGGTGCGGGAAACCCACAGGGCGACGATGACGGCGATCAGCATGGTGAGCGCCAGTAGCGCGATGGCGCCCGCGGAGATGTGGTTGCGGTACAGCGTGGCAACGGCCTTGGCGTCCACCACCTTCTCCCCCACCCGAAGCCGGGTGAGGAACGTCGAAGGGTTGCTCTGCGCGCGGGTGCGGTCGAAGAACGTCTCGATGTTGGCCCGGTCGCCGACGGTGACGAGCAGGGCGGCGCCGTGGTGGTCGGCCAGCAGGAGGGCCAGGTCCATCGCGGAGCCCGCGGCGGGGAAGGTCATGGCGCCGACGCCCAGGTCCTGGATGCGTTCCAGGCCCGGCGCGTGGCCGTCGGCGTCGGCCGGCAGCACGACGTGGGCGCCGCACTTAAGGGCTTCGGTGCTGATGTGGTCGGGGTCGCCCACGATGATCTGCGGCCGGTACCCCGCCTTGCGCAACACGTCCGCGCCGCTGTCCACCCCGATGAGCACCGGCTGGTACTCCTTGATGAACGGCTTGAGCGACTTCAGCTCCTCCTCGGCGGCGGGCTCGTCGGCGACGAGCACCACGTGCCGGCGGCGCAGGTCGACGTCGATGTCCGGGATGCCGATGCCGTCGATCAGCAGCGGGCTCTCGCTCTTGATGAACTCGATCGTGTTGCCGGCGAACGCCTCCAGGTGGGCCGCGAGCCCGCTCTTGGCCTCGCGCATCAGGTCGGCGATGTCGTGGTCGGTGCGCTCGGTGCCGCGGACCAGGCGGCGGTCGCCGGAGTAGACGCCGCCCTCGTGTAGCCGGATCTTCGAGCCGTCCTTGACCTTCTTGAAGATGTCGGGCCCGGTCTCGTCGATCAGTGTGACCCCGTTGTTGACGAGCACCTCCGGCCCCATGTTGGGGTAGCGGCCCGACACCGACGGGGACGCGTTGACGACCGCGGCGATGTCAGCCTCGACCAGCGCGTCGGCGGTGATGCGGTCCAGGTCGAGGACGTCGAGCACCACGATGTCGCCGGGGCACACCCTGCGCAGCAGTCGGTCGATGTTGCGGTCAACCCGGGCGGTGCCCACGAGGCCCGGCCGAGACGTATTACGGGACAGTAGACCTGACATCTTCATGACGCTCGATTCTGTCGGGCAGGGGGCCGTTCCCCGCGGAGGCGCGCCGTAACATCCGCCACAGAAGTTATCTATATTCACACCAGTCACAGGTCAATGAATCCTGCGCATCGGCTTGGTCGCGATCGGTTTGCGCGAGGGTGCGCAAATGTACGCCTTGCTCGGCGTGTCACTGTGCAAACACGCACGCTCGCGAATCGGGGGCGAGTCCGTCGGATCGGATCAGATCGGGTCAGGCCTTGTCGTTCTGGGCGGCGTCGAGCAGCTCCCGGGCGTGCGCGCGGCCGGTGTCGGAGTCGCCGAGCCCGGCCAGCATCCGCGCCAGCTCGGCGACGCGGTCGTCGTCGGTCACCCGCCGTACCACGCTGGTCCCCCGCGGGCCGGCGCTGTGCACCACCAGGTGCACGTCGGCGTACGCGGCGACCTGCGGCAGGTGCGTGACCACGATGACCTGGTGCGTGCGGGCGAGGCGGGCCAGGCGCCGCCCGATCTGCACCGCCGCCCGGCCCCCAACGCCCGCGTCCACTTCGTCGAACACCATCGTCGTGCCGGCCGCCGAGGCCGCGAGCACCACCTCGAGCGCCAGCATCACCCGCGACAATTCGCCACCGGACGCGCTCTTCGCCAGCGGTAGGACCGTCATGCCTCGGTGGGCGGCGAACCCGAACTCGACCTGGTCGACGCCGTCCGCTCCGGCCCGGGCCAGCTCACCGGACGGGAGCGCGAGCGCGGCCGGGTCGTCCCGGTCGCCGGCGAGATCGGTGGCCACGTCGATGGTGAACTCGGCGCTGGCCATCGCGAGCCCGCCGAGCTCCGCTGTCACTTCCTTGGCCAGCCGCTTGGCGGCCTTACGTCGCCCCTTGCTCAAATCGGTTGCGGCGCCGGCCAGTTCACGCGCCAACTCGTCGACCCGCCGTTCAAGCGCCGCGAGGCCCTCCTCGGACACGTCGAGTTGCGCCAGCCGCTGCCGCGACTCGTCGGCCCAGCGCAGCACCCCGTCGATGTCCGAGGCGTACTTGCGGGTCAGCGTGCGCAGCTCGGCCTGCCGGGCCAGCTTGGACTCCAGCGCGCTGGCGTCGACGGGGAGCTCGTCCAGGAAGGCGCCGAGTTCGCGCGCCACCTCGTTGATCACCGTCAGCGCCTCGTCGAGCTGTGCCGCCAACGACCGCAGCGTGGCGTCGTCGGTGGATTCGAGCGCCGCCCTGCCCCGGCCCACGCACTCGGCGGCGCCGAGGGCGGATCCGTCCGGGTCCTCCACCGACAACGCCTCCCTGGCGCCGGCCGCGGCCTCACGCAGCGTGTCGAGTTCGGAGAGCCGCAGGATGTCGGCGACCAGCGCGTCGTCCTCCCCCGGGCGTGGGTCGACGGTGTCGATCTCGTTGAGCGCGAACTTGAGTCGGTCGGCCTCCTGGGCCAGTTCCCGCGCGCGGTTGCGGCGGTCGACGAGGTCGCCCCGCGCCATGAGCCAGGCGTCGCGCAGTTTGCGGTAGCGCTCCAGCGCCGCGGCAGTTCCGGCGAACCGGTCCAGGGCGCCACGCTGCTCCTCTGGGCGCATCAGGCGCAGCTGGTCGTTCTGCCCGTGCAGGGTGAGCAGCTCGGTGGTGAAATCGCCGAGTGACTTGGCGGGCACGCTGCGCCCGCCGAGGTACGCCCGCGACGGCCCCTCGCGGCTGACCGAGCGCAACGCGATGACGCTGCCATCCTCGTCGCGCTCGGCCCCCGAGGCTTCCAGCATCCCGTCCAGGTGCGAGGCCATCGCCTCATCGAGATCCGTTGTGGTGAACCGGCCTTCGACGACGGCGCGTTCGGCGCCCGACCGGACTCGGGTGGCGTCGGCGCGGGCGCCGCCGAGCAGGTGCAGGCCCGTCACCACCATGGTCTTGCCGGCGCCGGTCTCGCCGGTCAGCACGGTGAGGCCGCGGCCGAACTCGCCCACGGCGGCGCTGATCGCGCCCAGCGACTCGATGCGGATTTCCGTCAGCATCTACAGGGACGCCGTTACTTCCCGCGCCACCCGGTCACCGGCAACCGGAATTTGCGCACCAGGCGGTCGGTGAACGGCGCGCTGTCCAGGCGCGCCCATTTCACTGGTGTGCCACAACGCCTCACCTCGAGCCGCCCGCCGGCGGGCAACAGCATCTCGCGGCGGCCGTCGCAGAACACCAGGGCGTCGTGCCCGTCACCCTCGATCTCGACGGCGACCGTGGCGTCGGGACTGGTCACCATCGGCCGGCTGAACAGGGCATGAGCGTTGTTGGGCACCACCAGGATCGCCTCGAGGTCGGGCCACAGCACCGGGCCGCCCGCCGAGAACGCGTAGGCGGTGGACCCCGTGGGCGTCGAGATCAGCACGCCGTCGCAGCCGAACGACGACACCGGGCGCCCCTCGATCTCCACCACCACGCCGAGAACCCCCAGCCGAGGGCCTTTTTCGAGGCTCGCCTCGTTGACCGCCCAGCCCTGCTGGATGATCTGATCGCCCTTGCGCACGACCACATCCAGGGTCAGCCGGTCCTCCACCCGGTAGTCGCGGGTGACGACATGCTCGAGCACGCGATCGATGGCCTCCGCCTCGGCCTCGGCGAGGAACCCGATGCGGCCGAGGTTGACCCCGAGCACGGGAATGCCGACGTTGCGCGCCAATTCGGCGGCCCGCAGGAAGGTGCCGTCACCGCCGAGCACCAGCACGAGTTCGCAGCCCTCGGCGGCGAGCGGGTCGGCATCGACCACCTCGATTTCGACGCCCATGGCCCGCACGTCGCCGGGTGACATGTGCAGCGGCCCCCTGTCGACCGCCTCGGCGGAAAGCACCCGGAGTCCAATATCGTTGTCGCCCAGCATTTTTTGGACGCGACGCGCGGTCTCGGTGGCCTCGTCGCGGCCGGTGTGAACCACCATCAGCACGGTGCGGGTCACTGCGGGCCCTCCTCGGATTGGCCCGCTCTCCCCCGCAAGCGGGAGGTGCCCCCATCTCGGGCCGTTCCGGCCCGCATCGTCGACGGGCCGTCCTCTACCGCGTCGCGCACCGCGTCCTCCAGCCCCTCATCCGATAGCCCCCGATCCGTCTGGGCGCGCAGCCACAGGAAGTATTCGACATTGCCCGAGGGACCCGGCAGCGGGCTGGCGGTGACACCAACGGTGCTCCAGCCCAAGTCCCGGGCGTACCGGGCGACGCTCAGCACGGCGTCGGCGCGCAATCCCGCGTCGTGGACCACCCCACCGGCGCCGACCTGGCCCTTGCCCACCTCGAACTGCGGCTTCACCATCGGCACGATATCCGCACCGGGCCAAGCACATCCAATCAGCGCGGGCAGCACCGCGGTCAGCGAGATGAACGACAGGTCGGCGACCACCAAGTCGACCCGCCCGCCGATCGCCTCCGGCGAGAGATGGCGCGCGTTGGTCCGCTCGACGACGACCACCCGGGGATCGCTGCGCAGCGACCAGGCCAACTGGCCGTACCCCACGTCGGCGGCGACCACCTCCGCCGCGCCCCGGTCCAGCAGCACCTCGGTGAACCCGCCCGTCGACGCTCCGGCGTCCAGGCAGCGCCGGCCCGTCACCGGTATTCCGAACGCGTCCAGCGCCCCGATCAGCTTGTGCGCGCCCCGGGACACCCAGCCGCGTTCGTCGTCCCCGGCGACAGTCAGCGCCGCCGTGGCCGCGACGGCGGTGGCGGCCTTGACCGCGGGCATGCCGTCGATGCGCACCCTGCCGGCGCCGATCAACTCGGCCGCCTGCTGACGCGACCGCGCCAGGCCGCGCCGAACCAGCTCGGCGTCAACGCGGGCACGTCGTGCCATGCGTGCACTCAGCCCTTCTCCGCCGACTTCAGCGCCTGCATCAGCACGTCGTGCGCCTCCGACAATCGCCGGGCGATCTCCTCGAGCTCGGCGAGCGACGGCCCGTTCTCGGGGTCGGCGGGGTCGGGCAACTGGGCGACCAGGGCCTCGATTTCGGCATGCAGCTGTTCGGGATCGATACTCATTGCGCTCCTACGCTAGTCACCGGTCAATCGGCGTGCACCAACGACCAGCGCGCCAGCGCCTCGCGGGCCCGGTCATCGGCGCCCTCGATGCGCGGGGGCGGCTCCGCGGAATCGGCGCCCCAGACGGCGCTGGCCACCGCCCGGACGACCGACAACCCGTCCCCCTCAGCGGAGCCGTTCCCGTGGACCGTCACCACCCCGGCGCCGACCTCGACGCGCCAGTCCGGCTGCGGCCCGACGGCGAGCGCCTCGGAGCCGGTGTGCAGCGAGCGCAGGTCGTGCGCGATATAGGTGGGCCGCCGGACCGGTTCGGCATACACCGCGTCCCGCGCGGTGCTCACCCCGGACAGCACCATCAGGCTGGGCAGTTGCGCGGCGTTTGCGCCCTCGATGTCGGTGTCCAGCCGGTCGCCGACCACTAGGGGTGCGCGGAAGTCGCCCCGGCCCACCGCGTCGTTCATCAGCTGCGGGGCGGGCTTGCCGGCGACCCGGGGTTGGGCGCCGGTGGCCGCCCGCAGCGCGGCCACCAAGGACCCGTTGCCGGGCAGGAGCCCCCGCTCGGTGGGCAGCGTGGGGTCGACGTTGGCCGCCACCCACAGCGCCCCCGCCCGGATGGCCAGCGCCGCCTCGGCCAGATCCGGCCAACCCAGCGTCATCGACAGGCCCTGGACGACGGCGACGGGGTCGTCGTCGTATCGGCGGACCGGGCGCAGGCCGACCGCGGCGATCTCGTTGGCCAGCGCGTCGGTGCCCACGATCAGCACCGGCGAGTCCGGCGGTATCAGGCCGGATAACAGGTGGGCCGCGCTCTGGGCGCTGGTGACGACGTCGTCGCCGGTGACCGCAAAGCCGAGGTCGCGCAGGTGCGACGCGACCTCGTCGGCGCTGCGGGAGGCGTTGTTGGTGACAAAGAGCTTGCGGCTGCGCACCTCGTCCAGTGCCAGCACGGCACCGGTCGTCGGCTGGGCGCCGCGAAAAACGGTGCCGTCGAGGTCGATCAGCAGGCAATCGTATTGCTGCGCAATGGTTTCCACGGTCATTCCCCCATGCCCAGCTCGTCGACCCGTTCCTCGGCGTCGGTGACGCCGTCGACGTCGGCGGCCGCGGAGTGCAGGAACCATTGCAGCGCTTCGTCTTTGCGACCCAGCGCCAGCAGGGCGTCGGCGTAGGCGTAGAACAGCCGCGCCGCCGTCGTGCCGGTGCGGCTCGGGTCGGGCTGGGGGGTCGCGAGGACGGTCAGCGCCTGCTCCAGCTGTCCCAGATCGGCGCGCGCCCCGGCCGCCACGATGCGCAGCTCGTCGGCGTCGTCGCCGCTGAGCTCGGCCGCCTCCGGGCCGCGGGCCAGCTCGATCGCCCGCTCCGGACGGCCGAGGCCGCGCTCGCAATCGGCGATCAGCGCCAGCAGCGACGACTTACTACCCATCCGACGTGCGGCGCGGAACTCGGCCAGCGCCTGGGCCCAGTCGCCGCAGCGGTAGGCGGCGATCCCGACGGCCTCGCGGACCGCGGCGATCCGGCTGGAGCGCGCCCGCGCCGCCCGGGCGTGACCGAGGGCGGCCTCCGGGTCCTCGTCGAGGAGCTCGCCTGCGGCGACCAGGTGGCGGGCGACCGCGTCGGCCGTCGCCCGGTCCAGGGTGCTCAGCTCACGCCGGACCTCGGGTGCCAGCTGCCGGGCCTCCACGTCGGCCGGTATCGGGGGCGCGTCGTGCGGCGCACGCTCGGCGGAGGCGTCCGGCTGGGCCGGCCGCGCGCGGCCCGGCCCCGACCGCTTGCCGGGCGCGGAGCGCAGTCGCCGTTCACCGTTTCGCCCGCGCGCGAATCTGTCGTCGACCACGCTGCAGAGGATACGGGCCGTGTGGGCGAAGACCCGACGTGGCCGGGATCGCGGTCACCCTCGACGTGCCCGTCAGTCGACGACGATCCCGCCGGTCAGGTTCGCGACCGTACCCGTCATCGCGGCGGCGCGGTCGGAGGCCACAAATGCCGCGGCGTCGGCAAGCTCCCCCAACGTGGTGGCCCGCTTGCGGTGGGTCATGGCGGCCATGGTGCCCCCGGCGCCGTGGACGATCGCGTTCTTGTCTTCCAGTAACATGGTGTTTGTTCCCTTCGCCGCCAGGCGGCATCGTTGTGATGCAGTGCGACAATCGCTTTCAGCGGTCACTTCCGACCGGCGTGGCAGCTAGGACCGCCGCGTATTGGCGCTCGATCTCCTTGACCGCGCCGCTGTGCCAGCTGCGCGCCATCGACCCCGACATCGGGTCGGGGAAGATGTCCTCCGCCCCTTGTTCGACCCCATCGAAGATGGCTCGCGCCACCGAGTCCGGAGCCGCCTTCGGGATGTCGAGGCCTGCCGTCATGTCGGTGTCCACCGGGCCGGTCAAGACGGCGTGCACGCGCACGCCTCGACCCGCCAGCAGTGCGCGTAGCGATTGTGTGAGGTTGAATGCGGCCGCCTTGGAGATCGAGTAGGCCGGGATGAGCGGCAACGGAGCCAAGGCGTTGATCGAGAGGTTGTTGACGACTGCCCCCTTGGACCGCGTCAGCAGTGGCAGGAAAGCCTGGGTCACGTCGCGGGTACCGAACAGGTTCACCGCGAGATGCCGTTCGAGCACCGAATGGTCGCTCAGGTCGTCGTATAGCGCCACGCCGGCGTTGTTGACCAGGATGTCCAGAGATCCGACTTGTTCGACGGCGGCCCGAGTCTGGGCGGCGTTGGTCACGTCCAGGGTCAGGGGCGTGACGCGCCCGTCCGGGTGGGCCGCGGGCCGGCGCATGGCGGCGTAGACGCGCCCTGCGCCCCTGGCCAGCGCTTCCTCGACCAACGCCTGTCCGATTCCTCGGCTGGCCCCCGTGATCAGCACGGTCTTGTCGGCAATCCTCATGGATCCTCCTCGGCAGAATTTCGGTAGCTGTCGAAGATGTAGAGACGAAAACGCCACGAAACTGTGCGCTCAGTTCGTGACGGCGGGCCGCGTCGCCTCAGCCGCCGTGGTGGCGGGCGAGCGTTGCGGCGGTCTGCGGGTCGGCGGGCAGGAACGCTTCCAGGCGCAGCTCCGACACGCTGACGTCGAGGGCCGTGACGAACGTCGCGATCGTCGCGACCAGCCGCACGTCACCGTCGGGGCAGCGCAGGTGCAGCGGCACCGCGAAGCCCAGCGATTCGACCGGCCGGCCGCCCGGCAACGGCAGGCCGTAACCCTCGAGTTCCTCGGTCAGCGCGTCGATGCGCGGGTGTGGGCCGCGTTCGCGCAAGCCGTGCAGGATGTGGCGCCGCCAGTCGTCGAGATTCACGATGCGCGGCGCCATACCCTCCGGGTGCAACGCGACGCGCAGCACGTTGACCGGCGGCTCCAACAGCGACCCCGCCACCCCGTCGGTCAGCACCCCCAGTGCGGCGTTGGCGGCAACCAACTCGCCGAAACCGTCCATGACCAACGCCGGATACGGCAGGTGACCGTCGAGAACATGCCGCAGCGCCTCACGCACGGGCTGCAGGACCGGCGCGTCCGGGGGTGACTCGGGGTACGCCGGCACGAAGCCCGCCGCCGACAGCAGCGCGTTGCGCTGCCGCAGCGTCAGCCCGAGTGAGTCGGCCAGTCGGCTGACGATGTCGCGCCCGGGCGCCGATCGGCCCTGCTCCAGGAAGCTCAGGTGCCGCTGGGTGGTGCCGGCGTCGTTCGCCAGGTCGACCTGACTGAGCCGGCGCCGATTGCGCCATCCGCGGAGCACCGTGCCGAAGTCCGCCGGCGTGGCAGTGGACATGCACACAGTCAACCCGCGAACGACTCTGGGCGCTATTCCTTGCGGGGAATTGCCGCCCATCCCCACGGGCGACACGATCGCGGTATGAATCAGCCACTTCGCCTCGGTGTGATGCCACCCCTGGCCGCCGAGCCCTGGGCCTGTGCCGATCTGCGCCGGCTCCTCGACTTCGCCCGCGCAATCGAGGACCTGGGGTTCGACTCGGTGTGGGCAAACGACTCGTTGGTGCGGCCCCGCATCGAAGCGCTGACCTTTCTGTCGGCCGCGGCCGCGGTCACCGATCGGATAACCCTGGGCACCGCCGCCTTGCAGCCGGCGCTGCGCCGGCCGGTGCAGACCGCGCAGGTCCTCGCCTCCATCGACCGGCTGTCCGGCGGACGGTTGGCCGTGGCGGTCGGCGCCGGCTTCCCGGGGCTGTCAGAGGTCGAATACGCCGCCTCGGAGGTGCCGTGGAGTCGACGGTTCGCGCGCCTCGACGACACCGTCGCGCTGTGGCGTCAGCTCTGGAACACCGAGGAACCGAGCTCGTTTCACGGTGCCGTGCTGCACCTCGAGGAAATCCCGGCCGGCATCACGCCGTTCCATGCGTCCGGCCCGCCCGTGTGGCTGGCCAGCGACACGCCGGGCGCCCGAGCCCGTGCCGGCAGGATGTACGACGGGTGGCTCCCCTATCCGCCTGTGCCCGAAAGTTATCGGTCGGGTCTGGGCGAGGTGCGCGCCGCCGTCGACGGCGCCGGCCGCGGGGCCGACGCCGTCATGCCCGCGTTGTTTGTCACCATCCTAGTAACCGAGGATGCCGATAGTGGTCGGGCCGCGCTGGACCACTTCGCCACCAACACATACGGATTCGGCATCGACATCGTCGAGCGGATCCAGACGTTCGCGGCGGGGACACCCGACGCCGTCGTCGCCCGGCTGGCGAGCTTCGTCGACGCCGGCGCTCGGCACATCGTGTGCCGCCCGGGCGTTGTCGGTCCGGACGGGTTCGTCGAGCAGCTGCACCGGCTGCGGTGCGTGCAGGAGGCCCTCCGATGACCGCGACCTCGGCACGCCTCGACCATCGTTCGGGCCCGGGTGAAAGCTGACGGGATGAACACCTCAGATCGAACCGCCGACATTCCGCAGCTCCCGTTCGCTGACACCCTCCGGATCGGCATCGGGAAGGTGACCGCCAAGGAAGTCACCGCGACGATGGCCTGGGCCGAGCATTTGTGTACCGCGGGTGGCATTCTGCACGGCGGGGCGCTCATGGCCTTCGCCGACACCGTGGGCGCCCTGTGCGCGGTCGTCAATCTGCCGGAGGGCGCGGGCACCTCTACCATCGAATCGAAGACCAACTTCTTCCGCGCAGTCCGCGGCGGCATCGTGAGCGCGACATGCAACCCGTTGCACGTCGGCCGCAGCACCATCGTCGTCCAGACCGACTTGAGAGACGATCGCGGCAAACGCGTCGCCCAGGTCACCCAAACCCAAGCCGTGTTGGGCAATCAAGAGGCTTGATTGCATCGCTGGCCGGTGGGCGCCGCCCATCGGCGGCACCGCTATCAGCCCGGGAGCCGATTGGACAGCAGCGGCGCCAGCACCGCCGGGCAATACGTGCCGATCGCGACGACCGTGAACGCGCCGGCGGCGTTGTCGGACATCCCGGCGGCGTCGGCCGTGCTGGCCACCACCGCGTCGAACGAGGCGCCGGGCGCCAGCAGCAGCGGGCAGACCTGTTGCCCCAGCGCCAACGTGGCGTCCGGTTGCGAGACCGGAACCCCGGCGTTCGCCAGCGCCCGCAGGAACGCGTTGCCCATCAGGTCGGCGTGGACGGGCGGCGCGAGCGCCGCAGTCATGCCGGCCGCCCACGCGGTCGCACCCAGCAGCCGGATCACCCGTGTCGCGGAAGTCACCGTGACTACCCTGGCCAACCCCGGTCACGTCGAGGGCACGACACGGTCACCGTTCGGGCGTCAAGCCTTTTCGACCCCGGCGACGTTGCGCTTGCCGCGGCGCAACACCAGCCACCGGCCATGCAGGAAGTCGGCGGGCTGCGGGGCCCATTCGTCGGTCTCGATCCGCGAGTTGTTGACCGAGACGCCGCCCTCGCCGATCGTGCGGCGCGCGGCCTTGCGGCTGTCGGACAGTCCGGTGGCCACCAGCAGGTCGACGATCGAGTCGGGGGCACCGGGTTCGAGCTCGGCGACCGAGGTCTCGCGCAGCGCGGCGGCCAGGGTCGCCTCGTCGAGCCGGTCCAGCTCCCCCTGCCCGAACAGCGCCCGGCTGGCATGCTCGACGGCCTCGGTGGCCGCCTCCCCATGCACCAGCGCCGTCAGCTCGTGGGCCAGCCTGCGCTGGGCGGCCCGCTGCTGCGGGCGCTCGGCCGTGGCCCGTTCCAGCTCGGCGAGCTCATCGGCAGACAGGAACGTGAACCACCGCAGGTACCGGATGACGTCGGCGTCGGCGGTGTTCACGAAGTACTGGTACCAGGCGTACGGACTGGTCAACTGCGGATCCAGCCACAGGCTGCCGCCCCCGGTGGATTTGCCGAACTTGGTGCCGTCGGCGGCGGTGACCAGCGGCACCGTGAGCGCGTGCACCGAAGCGCCCAGCGTCTGGCGGACCAGGCGGACGCCCGCGATGATGTTGCCCCACTGGTCCGAGCCGCCGATCTGCAGCGCGCAGCCGTGGCGCCGCTGCAGCTCGACGTAGTCGTTGGCCTGCAGCAGCATGTAGCTGAACTCCGTGTAGGAGATGCCCTCGCCGTCGAGCCGCCGCCGGACGGTGTCGCGGTCCAGCATCACGTTGACCGAGAAGTGCTTTCCGATGTCGCGCAGGAACTCGATCGCGGACAGGCGGCCGGTCCACTCGAGGTTGTTGACGACGATCGCCCCGGTCGGCGAGCCGTCGAAGTCGACGAAGCGTTCCAGCTGCCCGCGGATCTTCTCCGTCCAGTCGGCCACCGTCGCGGCCTCGTTCAGGCTGCGTTCCCCGACGTCGCGGGGGTCGCCGATCATGCCGGTAGCCCCGCCCGCGAGCACGATCGGGCGATGGCCCGCGCGCTGGAACCGCCGCAGCGCCAGCAGCGGCACCAGGTGCCCGGCGTGCAGGCTGGGCGCGGTGGGGTCGAAGCCGGCGTAGACGGTCAGCGGGCCGCGCCGCACCTCGGCGGCCAGCGCATCGAGGTCGGTGGACTGCGCGATCAACCCGCGCCAGCCGAGCTCGTCGAGAATCATGGCGTTGATCCTTCCAGAGCGTCGCCACGCGCCGAGCGTCGACTTGTGGCGCGGATCGTCGCGGTTTCCGCGTCACAACTCGACGTTGGGCGGGGCTGGGGCTTCCGTTGGGCGCGGCCGGGCTAGGCCGGGCTAATCGCTGGCGCCCGGCGCGGGTGCGCGGGGGCTGCGGCGATACGCCGAGACCTCGGGCCGCCCCGCCAACCACAACCGCCACGGCCGATCCGCGGCCTGGCTCACCCCGACACGCGGGCCGGCCGCCGCGGTCAGCGGCTCGTGCAGCTGCAGGGCCACCGGGCTGTCGGCATCAAACAGGTCGATGCCGTTGTCCTCCATGGTGATTCCCAGGGCCGAACACAGGTTGCCGGGTCCGCGGGCGAGCGCCGCGGTGCGGACCAGCTCGCCGCGGCGCGCGCGGGCCACGTCGGTACCCTCCTCGAGCGCCGCCGCCCGGAGCAACACGGCCGCGGCGGTCCCGTCGGGGCCGCACGCGACGTTGGCGCAGACGTGGATCCCGTGGCTGCGGTAGGTGTAGAGCCGCCCGGGCGGCCCGAACATCACGGCGTTCCGACCGCTGCGACCGCGGTAGGAGTGCGCGGCGGCGTCCGGCCACGGTCCGTCCGCCACCCCGCCGTAGGCCTCGACCTCCACGACGACCGCCCGCACGCCCCGGCCGGTGAGCGTGGCGCCCAGCAGCCGGCGCGCGGCCTCGACCGGGTCCACTAGCAACTGGCCGGCCGTCACGCTTCGGTAACCTACCGGCACCGTTGGAAGGAGCTCACCGATGCCTGCGATCGACCCGGCCGCCACCGCGTGGCTTCTGGCCAGCACCGCCCTCGTCCTACTGATGACTCCCGGCCTGGCGATTTTCTACGGCGGCATGGTGCGCACCACCGGCGTCTTGAACATGATCATGATGAGCTTCATCTCCATTCCACTGGTCACGGTGGCCTGGCTGCTGGTCGGCTACACCCTGGCGTTCTCCGACGACGGGGCGGGCGGCTTGATCGGCAATCTCAGCCATGTCGGGATGCTCGGCATCAACCCCGACACCCGCCACGGCGCGGTCCCCGAACTGCTGTACGCCACGTTCCAGTTGACGTTCGCGATCATCACCGCGGCGCTGGTCAGCGGCGCGATCGCCGACCGGGCCAAGTTCGCCGCCTGGGTCGCATTCGTCCCAGTGTGGAGCATCGTCGTGTATTCCGTTGTCGCGCATTGGGTATGGGGCCCGGGCGGGTGGCTTTCCAAGCTGGGCGTGCTCGACTACGCGGGCGGCCTGGTCGTCGAGATCGTGTCCGGTTCCTCGGCCTTGGCCCTGGCCTTGGCCTTGGGGCCGCGCATCGGCTTCAAGAAGGACGCCATGCGGCCGCACAACCTGCCGCTCGTCCTGCTGGGCGTCGGGCTGCTGTGGTTCGGCTGGTTCGGGTTCAACGCCGGTTCGGCCCTGGCCGCCAACGGAACCGCCGCGGCCATCTTCCTCAACACGCTGGTCGCCGGGTGCCTCGGAATGCTCGGCTGGTTGTCGGTCGAACAGATCCGTGACGGCAGGCCCACGACGTTCGGCGCCGCATCCGGCGTGGTGGCCGGCCTGGTCGCCATCACCCCGTCCTGCGGCACCGTCAACACGCTCGGCGCGGCGGTCGTCGGGCTGGCCGCGGGCGTCGTCTGCTCGTTCGCGGTGGCGGCGAAATTTCGCTTCAACTATGACGATTCACTCGACGTGGTCGGCGTCCACTTCGTGGGCGGCGTGGTCGGGGTGTCGTTGATCGGGCTGCTCGCCACGGCGGTCATGACGGCCGGGCCGCGCGGCCTGTTCTACGGGGGCGGCTTCGCCCAGCTGGGCAAGCAGGCGCTCGCGATCGTGGTGGTCGCCCTCTACGCGTTCACGGTGTCGTTCGTGCTCGCCAAGATCATCGACCGGGTGATGGGCTTCCGGTTGAGCCCGGAGGACGAAACCACCGGCGTCGACTTCACCCAGCACGCCGAGACCGCCTACGCCGAGGGCGTCCAGGGGCACCTCCCCTTGCGCCGCCCAGGCTCGCCAGGGTAACGCCGGGCGCGGGTGCAATGTCTGATGCGTCACGGCGGTCAACTCTCCCGAGTCATATGTGAGTCCCGCAAGCGCTAGCGCCGGCGCTATCTGCTCACCCGGCACCCTTGACAACCGGCGGCCGCGAGCGGATATTCATCACATGATGAGTTCATCGCATGATGAATTATCGTCGAGCGTCGACCAGCCCGCCGTCGAGATCGAGCACCTGCGGGTCGTGCGATTCAAACGCCCCGCGCTGCATGACTTCTCGATACGGATCGAGCGCGGCACCATCACCGGCCTGCTCGGCCCGTCCGGGTGCGGGAAGACGACGCTGATGCGCAGCATCGTGGGCACCCAGATCGTGACGGCGGGGTCTGTCACCGTGCTGGGTCACCGCGCGGGCAGCCCCACGCTGCGCAGCCGGGTGGGCTATATGCCGCAGGACCCGTCCATCTACAACGACCTGCGGATTGTCGACAACGTCCGGTACTTCGCCGCGCTGTACGGGTATGACGGCCGCGCCGCCGACGCCGCGATCGACCGCGTGGGGCTCGCCGATCACCGCGCCGCCCCGTGCGGCAACCTCTCCGGCGGCCAGCGCACCCGAGTGTCGCTCGCCTGCGCGCTCGTCTGCCGGCCGGAGCTGCTCGTCCTCGACGAACCGACCGTGGGGCTGGACCCCGTCCTGCGCGCCGACCTCTGGGAACAGTTCACCGGCCTCGCCCGCGGCGGGACCACGCTGCTGGTCTCCAGTCACGTGCTCGACGAGGCAGACCACTGCGACGACCTGGTGCTCATGCGCGACGGCCGGTTGGTCGCGCACACCACCCCGGCCCGGCTACGAGAGGACACCGGATGCACGTCACTCGAGGAGGCGTTCCTGTCCATCATCAGGCGCAGCACCGCGCAGAACACCAGCCGCCAAGCCGGGTAGGGCTGCGCGCCTCGCTGCAGCCCTACGCGGCGACCACCGTGCGGATTCTGCGGCAGCTGGCCGCCGACCACCGCAGCGTCGCGCTGATCCTGCTGGTGCCGGTGCTGGTGATCACGTTGATCTATTTCATGTTCGAAAACGCACCGCACCGACCGGGCGGCCCGACCCCGTTCAACGGCGCCTGCCTGATCCTGCTGGGCCTGTTCCCGCTGTTCGTGATGTTCATCATCACGTCGATCACCATGCAGCGGGAACGGGCGTCGGGCACGCTGGAGCGCATCCTGACCACTCCCCTGCGCCGGCTCGACCTGTTGGGCGCCTACGGCACCGCGTTCTCGATCGCCGCCGCGGTGCAGGCCGTCGTGGCATGCGGGGTGTCGTTCTGGCTGCTCGGGCTCCACACCGCGGGCAGCCCGGTGTGGGTGTTCGTCATCGCGATCGCCAACGCCGTGCTCGGGGTCGGCTTGGGACTGCTCTGTAGCGCGTTCGCGCGCACCGAGTTTCAAGCCGTTCAGTTCATCCCGCTCGTGATGGTCCCGCAGTTTTTGCTGGCCGGGATCATCGTGCCCCGAGGCTCGATGGCGCACTGGCTGCAGCGGCTCAGCGACGCGATGCCGGCCAGCTACGCCCTGGAGGCGCTGCAACAGGTTGGGGCCCACGCGGAACTGACCGGCGTCGCGGTGCGCGACATCGCCGTCGTCGTGGGTTTCGCCCTGGCGGCGCTGTGCCTGGCCGCGGCCACGTTGCGGCGACGGACCGCTTAGTGGGGATCGCAAGCGCGGCGGAGCCGGGCGCGGCGGGTCCCCACGCACCCCTTGAGCGCCCCGACATGCCACGAACCAACGCCGGCCGCCGGCGCCCCGGGCGACCGGCCGGCGTCTCCGACACCCGCGAGCGCATCCTCGCCAGCGCCCGAGAGCTCTTCGCCAGCAAGGGGATTCGCAACACATCAGTACGGGCTGTCGCGGCCGCAGCGGGCGTCGACTCGGCGTTGGTGCATCACTACTTCGGCACCAAGGAGAAACTGTTCGCCGCCGCCGTGCACATCCCGATCGACCCGATGGACGTCATCGGCCCCCTGCGCGCGGTGCCGACCGAGGAGCTCGGCTATCGACTGCCGTCAATGCTGTTGCCGCTGTGGGATTCCGAAGTGGGCACCGGGTTCATCGCGGTGCTCCGGTCGATCCTGGCCGGCTCAGAGGTGAACCTGTTCCGCACGTTCATCCAGGACATCATCGCGGTGGAGGTGGGCTCACGCGTCGACGATCCGCCGGGCAGTGGCGTCACCCGCATCCAGTTCGTAGCGTCGCAGCTGGTGGGTATCGTGATGGCGCGCTACATCCTGCAATTGGAGCCGTTCGCATCGCTGCCGCCCGATCAGATCGCCCGGACCATCGCGCCGAACCTGCAGCGCTACCTCACCGGGGATCTGCCGGATTTCCACGGTTGAAGCGGAATTTATCGACGATCAGGGATTTACCAACATCCGACAGCACCGTTGCTAGTGTCGCGCGGCTTCTTGCACCAGTTGCACCCGCGAGCTGACGCCGAGCTTGTTGTAGACGTGGGTGAGATGGCTTTGTACAGTGCGCGGCGAAATGAAGAGTCGGGTAGCGACGTCACTGTTGGCCAACCCTTCGCTGACCAGGCGCACCACGTCAAGCTCGGTAGGCGTTAGCGCGGACCATCCGCTTGCCGGTCGCTTGCGTTTGCCATGCCCCCGCAGCGCGTACGCGATCGCCTCCAGTGCGGACAACGTCGCACCCTCGCTCCAAAACTTTTCAAAGTCGCTGTGCCCCAAGTTTTCCCGGACGGCTTCGAGCGCGGACGCGTACGCGTCGTCATGGATTTTGAATCGAACCACGCCGGTGTTTTGCCGGACCGCACTAGCCGCGCCGTAAAACCGCGCGGCTGCGCGGTAATCGCCGGCACCGGCGGCAAGCCCGCCAAGGCACTCCAAGGCGTCCGGGGTGACCACATGGGCCTCGACCGCAGCTGCCGTGGCCAGTGCTTCACGGGCATCGCGTTCCGCTTGGTCAAGGTCACCCTGCGCCATCGCAACGCGCGCACGGGTGTTCAGCGCCAATCCCAAATGACACCCGGCAGTTACCGCGACCGCCGCGTCGGCCCACCGTCTGGCCGCAGCTACATCCCCGCACGCCAGCATGACATCGGCGATTGGGTTGGCGTTGACCACGGTGTGCCCCTGCTTGGCGCTAATTCGCTGTGCGGCGACCTCACTGGTCTGCACCGCGGCCGCGACGTGGCCAGCCGCGAGTTGCGCGAGAGCTAACGGGCCGAGCGCCATGCCCTCAGCCATGTCACCGAATTCGGATGCTGCTTTGACTGCTGCGGCGGCCGATTCCAATGCGGCTTCAGTGTCTCCGGACCACGCCAGGGTGTGGCCCAGGTGGCAGTGGCAGAGTTCCCACATGAGCAAGTCGTGTTCGGCCTTGGCCTCCGCCATGATCTCCAGGAATTCGGCCTTAGCGCGGCTGAGTTCCCCCCGCATAACGTGGGCCGTTCCGATGCCCCAGAATCGACACATCCGCGACAGGAATCGGTCTCCGATCTCGTCGGCCAGGTCGCGGCCTTCTTCGCCTGCCTCGAGCGCGGCTGCGGGTTCACCGCCGCATATCGTCGCGTAGGCCTGCCACCAACGGATTTGGCTCAGCCTCCATCTGTCGCCGGATTCGCGGGCCAGGCCTGCCGCCTCGTCGAGGTATGGCCCCGCAACTTTCGGGTCGTATGCGGCTGTGCACCCGCACGCGACGAGGGCGTGCAGCAGCAGGCCGGGGTCATCGATCTCCCGCGCCATCGCGAGGGCGCGCTGAGGTTCCTCCATGCCGATCGGGTCACCCACAGCTGCGGCGAGCACCGCCTGGTCGGCGAGCGCCCGCGCGTAAATGGTGGACGCCATGTCGGCCGCGGCCGCGGGCGCATCGGACAATACCGATTTGATCCACGACAGGCCCTCCTGGACGCGCCCACGGGTGAGCCACAACGACTGCAGGGCGGACGCGAGTTCCAGCGCCTTCTCACGCTCGCCGTTATCAGAGCTCCAGGTGAATGCGGCTCGCAAATTGTCGATTTCGATTTCGGCCCGTTCGACGAACTCGCGTCGGCCGGCCGAGCTCGGCTGATCCAACAGCACGGCCAGGTATGTGTAGTGGTCCCGGTGACGGGCGCGAACCGCATCGGATTCGTCCGCTTCGCCAAGTTTTTCGAGTGCGTACTGGCGGACGGTCTCGAGCAGCCGGTATCGCGTTCGGCCGCTGACGTTTTCGGCGATCACGAGAGACTTGTCAACCAGTAGGGTGAGTTCGTCGAGCACTTGGTGGCGCTGCACCTGATCGTCGGCGGTGACGGCCTCGGCGGCGTCGAGGTGAAATCCGCCGCGAAACACCGCCAGCCGCCGGAAGATCAAACGTTCCACCTCGGTGAGCAGCGCATGCGACCAGTCCACCGAGGCGCGCAGCGTCTGTTGTCGTCGGACCGCGGTGCGGGTGCCGCCGGTCAAGATCCTGAATCGGTCGTGCAGGCTGGCGAGGATGTCGGTGACAGACAATGACCGCGCTCGCGCCGCCGCGAGTTCGATCGCCAGGGGCATGCCGTCAAGGCGCTGGCAGATCTCCGCGACGGCGGCGGTGTTGTCGCCGGTGATGGCGAACTCGGGCCTGACGAGACGTGCGCGATCGGTGAACAGTTCAACCGCTTCGTCGGTGATCGACAACGACGACACCCGCCAGATCACTTCGCCGGTCATGCCGATCGGCTCACGGCTGGTAGTCAGCACCGTTACGCCCGGGCAGGCCCGAAGTATGGCCCCGACGAGGTCGGCCGTCGCATCGAGCAGGTGCTCGCAGTTGTCCAGGATGAGCAGCATCTGCCGATCGGTGATGAACCGGAGCACGGCGTCGGTCGCGGAGCGCCCGGGAACGTCGGCCAGCCCGAGGGTCCGCGCGGTCGTGGCGGACACAAGGTCCGGTTCGGTGATCGGCGCCAGATCGACGTACTGCGTGCCGTCACAAAATTCAGTGGCGATCTGGCCGGCGACCTGCACTGCGAGGCGGGTCTTGCCCGCACCGCCGGGGCCGGTGAGGGTGATGAGTCGGTTCTCCGCGGCAATGTGCGACAACTCCGCGATTTGCGATTCACGGCCCACAAAGCTGGTCAGCTGGGGAGGGAGCCCCTTCGATACCGCGGCGGGCAGACGTAGGGGCGGAAATTGATTGTGCAGGTCGGGGTGGCACAGCTGGATGACGCGCTCGGCGCGACGAAGGTCGCGCAGCTGATGGCTACCCAGCGGAAGCAGCCAGGCGCCGGGAGGCAAATGGTCGGCCACGAGCTCTTCGGTTGCACCGGACAGGACGGTTTGCCCGCCGTGCCCCAAGTCGCGCAGCCGTGCGGTCCTGTTGACCGTCGGCCCAATGTAGTTGCCCTCATCCCGCAATTGGACCTCGCCGGTGTGCAAACCGATCCGCAGCCGGATCGGCGCCAGGGGCGCCAGCTGCAGGTTGAGGGCGCAGCCGACGGCGTCACTGGCGCGGCTGAACGCGACGACGAAGCTGTCTCCTTCGCCCTGCTCGACAGGGCGCACACCACCATGCGCCGCAATCAGTTCGGCGAGCGCACGGTCGAGCCGTGCAACGGCTTGCGCCATGTCTTGCGACTGCGTTTCCCAGAGCCGCGTCGAGCCCTCGATATCGGCGAGAAGCAGCGTCACCGTTCCGGTTGGTAGCTCGCTCACACCCACATCGCTCTCGTCCGCCGCGGGTCTGCCCGCGCGCGGGCCAGTGTCGCTCATGTTAGCCAGCATCGGTGCCTGCCGACCGCACAACATCCGCGAAACCGCTGAGATTTCGCCGTCCGTCGCCCCGGATCTTCGACCGGCGCCCGGATTTCTTCCGCATTCCGACCGATGGTATTGGCCGCAGCGCGCTGAATAGTCGACTCAAAGTCCGATCGGAGAGGAAACCGATGAAGATCACGACCACAGTCCCGTCCGTTCCAATGGTCAACGCCTTGCAGCGGGTGCGTCATCGTCTCTTGCGGCTGCACCAGTCGCTAGCCCCCGCGTCGGCCTCGATGTCCGAGCTCATCATGGCGGCCTGGTTGGCACAGGCCATCACCGTCGCCGCCGACCTCCGCATCGCCGATGCGCTCGACGATGAACCTCTCGGGCTTGATCAGCTTGCGGCCAGGGTGGGCGCCGACCCCGACGCGCTGAGCCGGTTGCTGCGGGCGCTGATCAGCCGCGGCATCTTCCGCCGGCACCGCGACGGCCGGTACGGGCTGACGCCGCTCGCGGCCACGCTGCGCTGGGAGGCGCGGGATTCCGTGGCCGGCATGGCCCGGCTGGTCGGCGCGCCGGAGATGCGGGAACACTGGAGCCATTGCATCGATGCGGTTCGCACGGGCGAGGCGGTAGTACCCAAGTTGCGTGGCATGGACGGTTTCGAATGGCTCGCGGGCCAGCCCGAACTCAGTGAACTCTTCGATGCGGCGATGACCAACCTCTCCGAGTTGGCCGTTGATGCGGTGACTGCCGCATACGACTTCGCCGACTATCGCACCATCGTGGACGTTGCCGGGGGGCATGGCCGGCTGCTGGCCGGCATCCTCGCCAAGAACCCAACGGCGACGGGCATCCTTTTCGATCTGCCCCACGTCGTGGCCGGCGCCGAACCACTGCTCTCCAATCACTTTGTCGCAGAGCGTGTGCGAATCCTCGAGGGATCGTTTTTCGATGCGGTCCCCGAGGGCGGCGAACTCTATGTGCTCAAGAACATCATCCACGACTGGCCGGACGACAAAGCCCAACAGATCCTCAAGACCCTGCGCGCCTCGACCCGAACCGGCACCACGGTCCTGCTTGTCGAGTGCGTGATACCACCACACGACCGCGACTCCGTCGCCAAATGGACGGACCTGGAAATGCTGGTCGTCAACACGGGCCGGGAACGCACGGGTGATGAATATCGAGATTTGTTGGAAAAAACTGATTTTCAGATGACCCGCATCGTGCCGACGCCGTCGCCGTTCAGCATTGTGGAAGCCGCCGCCGTCTAATCTCGCCCCATGATCCGGGCGTGCTCGTCGTCGTCGACGTCGCGGGCCTCGTCGATCAGCAGCACCGGGATGCCGTCCTCGATGCGGTAGGCGCGGCGCAGCCGCGGGTTGTAGAGCAGCTCCCCAGCGCCCGAATCGAAGAGCACCAGCGGCCCGCGGTCGTCCGGGCACACCAGAATGCTCAACAGCGAATCGTCAACCATCACCACGCCCACTCAACCCAGTAAGTGCCTCGGGCGTCAAGCGACGGAATTCGCCGCGGGCCGTGTCGAAGTGCCACACCTGCCGCCCCGGCTTAGGAACACCGGCCGCGCGCAGGGCGCTCACGGTTGGGCGGTAGGTCGCGCTGAACGTCATGTCCGGGCACACCTGCACGATGTCGGGACCCAGCCCGACGGGGATCCGGCGGACGGCCTCGGTCAGGTCGGCCGCGGTGACGCTCGCCCCCGGCAGCAGCGTCACCGCTGACACCGCGATCTGCTCGTCGCCCACCGGTACGTTGTAGGTCACCGCGAGGTCGACGCCGTTGATGCAGCCCAGCGCGTCGGTGACCGGTTCGGCGTAGACCAGCCCGCGCGCGGTGCGGATCTCGCCCCCGCGCCGGCCCATCAACCAGAAGTCGCCGTCGCTGTCGCGGCGGAACAGATACTCCGTGGCGATCCAGGTGTCCCCCGCGGCGAAAACGCCCCGCTTCACCGACGCCGTCGGGTCGATGGGGCCGTTGGACGCGGCCAGCAGGACGCCCACCTGGTTGGTGTCGGCGACCTGCACGAAGCCGCGGTCGTTCTCCAGGATCCGGTCGTTGTCGACGTCGTAGGCGCCCAGCTCGATGCGCCCGGCCCCGGGCAGCGGGCGGCCCTTGCTGCCGATCTTGGCGCCGGACACGTTGGCCAGCACGGCCTGCCCGTCGGCGGTGGTGAAGAACTCGACGACGCGGGCCGGCGCGAACGCGTCGATGACCCGCTCCCAGAGCCCGGTCGGCATGCCCGAGCCGATGAAGAGCCGGATCGGATGGTTGCCGTGCAGCACGAAGGCCGGATCGTCGACGATCTCGCGCAGCATCGACCAGGTGTAGGAGACCACGGTGACGCCGTACTGCCGTACCTCCCGGACGAACCGCTCCCGGTCGAGCCCGCGGGACAGGGCGATGCGGGTTCCGCCGACCACCGAGCCACCCAGGCTGACCAGCAGCGCCGACTCGTGGTGCAGCGGGGTCAGGCAGTACACGGTGTCGCGGCGGTCCAGCGCGGCCGTCGAGGCCGTCCCGAAGGCCGACACCGCCCAGCGGTAGTTGGTGATCTGCTTGGCCACCAGCTCGCCGCCGGCCGACGTGAAGGCGATGAACGCGAGATCGCGGGCCAGGCCCGGATTCGGCCGGTACCACGCCGGCAGCTCGACCGCGTCCGGGTCGATCTGCTCCATGTCAATGACGTCGGTGTCCTGGGGCAGGCGCAGGTCACGCGACTCCCCGCCGCCCAGCACCAGGGTCTGCACCGGCAGGTCCCGCGCCGCGTCGAGGTTGGTGGGGTCGGTGAGAATCTCGGTCACCCCGCCCAACCGCACGGACGCGACCAGGTCGGCGTCGGGCTTCATCACGACGGCGACCGCGCCCAGCCGGGACAGGGCGGCGATCGCCACCAGCGCGCTGGGCCGGGTTTCCATCAGGACGCCGACGCGGTCACCCTGCCGCACGCCGACTTCGATCAGGCCGCGCACCACGTTGTTGATGCGCCGGTTGACGGCCTCGTAGGTGTGCACCCGCCCGTCGAACAACAGGAACTCGCCCTGCGGAGCGTCGTGCGCCTGTTCCTCGATGATGCGGCCCAGCGAGATGCGGGTGTGGTCGTTGATCTGTCCCAGCCGGACCAGGCGCGGCAGCGTCCGGACCGTCTCCACGGCCAAGGTACGCATGGACTTGTTCGCCGCCACCATCGCGTCCGCGGTGCCGCGCACCAGCCCCAGCGCCGCGCCGGAGACCTCGCCGATGCCGTGGACGAGCCGGGAACTCAGGGCGACGCCGCTGTCGCTGTGCTCGGCCGGCTGATCGGCCATCAGGTCGATGCTGCCCGGCTTGTCGCCACCGGTCGACAGCCACTTGACCCACTCTGCGACGGTGGGCCAACTCTGCTGCGCCGCCTTGGAACCGACGACCAGGCCGAAGTGCCCTGTGCGGATGTCACTTTCGTAGACTTCCGCGTTCGGCGCCGCGCGCCGGATGCCGCGCACCGACGCCGGCTGGCCGATGTCGTCGACCTCGCCAACGAACGCCAGCACCGGACAGGTGATGTCGGTGAGGGTGACCAGTTGCCCGTTGATGGCGAACCCGCCGGTCATCATGCGGTTGTGCGCGATGAACTGCTTCAGCAGCTCGGAGACGGCGGGCCCCGACCAGGCGATCCAGCCCTCGCGCTCGAGGAACCGGCGCTGCTGTTCGCGCGGCAGGAGCGCCTCGCGGTCGTGCAGCTGCCGCACAAAGTCCACCCGCGCCTTGGCCGTCTTGAGCGGATCGAGCAGCTGAAAACCGGTGCGCGCCATCCAACTTGGGATGTCCAGGTGGTTGAACACGTGGTCGGCCATGAAGTTGGCGACCGGCGCGGCGAAGTTGGCGGGGATGCCCATGGGCAGCGCCGCCAGGGTGTCGACGGGCGAGCCGAACGTCACGATGCTGGCCAGGTCCTTCGACCGCCGGTAGGCCGCGACCTGATAGCACCACATCCCACCCTGCGAGTAGCCGACGAGGTGCACGTCCTGGCCCGTGGCGTCCTTGACCGTGTCGATGGCCTGGTTGAGCGCGACGATGTGGTCGGCGAGGTTGCGGCGCATGCCGCCCTCCACCTTGTCCGGGGAGCCGAAGTCGATGACCCACGGATCGAGCCCGCGCGAGTGCAGGATGCCGACCGCGCCCTCCTGCCGGGTGACGTCCCACATGTCGGCCGACATCATCATCGGGTGCACCATCAGCACGGGCGGACCCACCCGCGGCTTTCCCGGCCGGCTGTCCGGCGGGAAATACCGCCGCAGCTTGTACATTGGGACGCTCTCGACGGTCTGGGACGGCGACGGCACGCTGCCGGTCTCCAAGCCCCCCAAGCGCAAGACCTCCAGCCCGTTCTGTGCCGTAGCGATCAGCCGCTCGACCGGTCGTGTGACCAACGCAAAATTGAGATCCACCGCTGCTCCCTGACTCTTGACAGCCTGGTCATCATGGCACACCGGGCAGCGCGGTGGTTCTGGTCAGGGCGTTTGCCCGCGGGGCGGCGCGGGCGACACCCTTCGGCACAGCCGGCCCGGTGATTCGCCGCCCCGCGAGGGTGCCCGGCGGAGGGCCCCCGCTCATGCGTGCGGGCAGAAGATCCCCAGGATCTGCTGGCAGTTGTCCCGCGTGATGAGGGCCGGTGGGGGCGGCGGCTTCGGCGGCGGGTTGTCGCCGTCCCAAATCATGTTGGAGACGTTGCCCATCCCTGGCCACAGGTAGTAGTAGGTTTGGCACACGGACATGTCCCAGCCGCGGAACGGGTCGGTGACATGGTTGCCGGTCGCGGGCAGGGGCTCCCCGGGGCACCAGCGGTGGGCCGGGCCCCAGTCGGGGTTGTCCGCTGGGATCGGGGCGATGCCCGGGTGTGCCTGGGCGGTACCCGCGGCGAGCCCGAGGCCCCCGGCCGCCAGGCCGCCCGAGAGCAACGCCCCGGCGATGACCGTCATGAGGGTGCGGGTGCTGCGCATTAAGACTCCTTTCGCTGTGGTGGGCCGAAGGTTATGGCCGGCGCCTTGCGAAATGTTTGCGTCGGCGGGCGGCTACCGATCCCAATCCGCCGGTTCGAGGTTGAGATCCCGGGCCGTCTGGGTACCGGCCCTTACGTACGCCTCGCAATTGCACACAAACCAGTACTCCCCCGCCGCGCCCCGGCGTAAGCGACGCGCGAAGGGCGGCGCGCGAGCCCTCGCGCCCCTGCTGCTGGCGGGCCTCGCGCCGTGGTGCGGCGTCGGCATCGGCCACGCGGATCCCAACCGCGAGCGGGAGGCCTGCGCGGTGATGGACGATCCCCGACCACGCGGCCGACCTACCGCCCGGCTGGCGGTAGCCGCGGCGCCGGCTAACCGAGGCGGGCCAAGAGCGGCGCTCGATTTCCGGCCCACGTCGACCAGGTCCTGCTCACCCTCGAGTGGGCGCCACGCTAGCGTCGAGCAGGTGGCACACCTGCTGGGGGCCGAGGCCGTACACCTGCAATACCCGACGCAAGTCGTCTTCGAGTCGGTCACGATCGGGGTCAACGACGGCGCGCGCATCGGCATCGTCGGGCGCAACGGCGACGGCAAGTCCAGCCTGCTGGCCCTGCTGACCGGTCAGCTCCGACCGGACTCCGGGCGGGTCACCCGCCGCACCGGATTGCGGGTCGGCGCGCTCAGCCAAGCGGACACCCTGGACCCCGGCCGCACGGTGGGCTGGACGCTCGTCGGCGAGCAGCCCGAACACCAGTGGGCCGGTGACCCGCGCGTGCGCGACGTGGTCGGCGGGCTGGTGTCCGACATCGCCTGGGACGCGCTCGTCTCGACGCTCAGCGGGGGCCAGCGGCGTCGCGTCCAGCTGGCCAGGCTGCTCATCGGCGACTGGGACATCATCGCCCTCGATGAGCCCACCAACCACCTCGACATCGAGGGCATCACCTGGCTGGCCGGCCACCTGCAGCAGCGCTGGCCCCGCAACGCGGGCGGGCTGCTGCTGGTGACCCACGACCGGTGGTTTCTCGACGAGGTCGCGACCACGACGTGGGAGGTGCACGACGGCATCGTCGAACCGTTCGAGGGCGGATACGCGGCGTACGTGTTGCAGCGCGTTGAGCGCGACCGGATGGCGGCGGCGTCCGAGGCCAAGCGGCAGAACCTGATGCGCAAGGAGCTGGCGTGGTTGCGCCGGGGCCCCCCGGCCCGGACGTCGAAGCCCCGGTTCCGCATCGAGGCCGCGAATCAGCTGATTGCCGACGTGCCGCCGCTGCGCAACACCGTCGAGCTGGCCAAGCTGGCCTCCGCCCGGCTGGGAAAGGACGTCATCGACCTGCTCGACGTGTCCGTGTCCTTCGACGGCCGCCCGGTGCTGCGCGATGTGGAATGGCGGATCGCGCCCGGGGAGCGCACCGGCATCGTCGGCGCCAACGGCGCCGGGAAGTCGACCCTGCTGGGCCTGATCGCCGGCACCGTCACGCCGGACTCCGGGCGCGTCAAACGCGGCAAAACCGTGCGCCTGGCCGTGCTCGACCAGCAGGGCGAGCGGCTGGCGGCCCTCGCCGAGAACCGGATCGCCGATGTGATCGGCGGGCTGCGCGCCGAATACGAGGTCGACGGCGGCGAGGTCACGCCGACCCAGCTGCTGGAACGACTCGGGTTCGGCCGCGGGCAGCTGTCCGCGCGCGTCGGCGAGCTGTCGGGCGGCCAACGCCGGCGGCTGCAGCTGATGCTCACGCTGCTCGACGAGCCGAACGTCCTGCTGCTCGACGAGCCCACCAACGACATCGACACCGACACGCTCACCGCCATGGAGGACCTGCTCGACTCCTGGGCGGGCACCCTGATCGTGGTCTCCCACGACCGCTATCTGCTCGAGCGGGTCACCGACCAGCAGTACGCGATCCTCGACGGCCGGTTACGGCACCTGCCGGGCGGGGTCGACGAGTACCTGCGGCTGGCCGCCCACCGGGAGCCGGCGGCCGGGCGGGCCGAGCCGCCCCCGCCTGTCGAGGGGATGTCCGGCGCGGAGCGGCGCGCGGCCGAGAAGGAGCTGGCCTCCGTCGACCGCCAGCTCGGCCGCCTGTCCGACCGGATCAAGGCCAAGCATCACGAGCTGGCCGAGCATGACCAGTCGGACCATGTCGGCATCACACGGCTCACCGGCGAGCTGCGGGCGCTCGAGGACGAGGTCAGCGCGACCGAAGGCCGCTGGCTCGAGCTGTCGGAGACGCTCGAATGAGGGTTGCTCGTCGAGGTCGGCTCAGTGCCAGCGCAGTAGGACCAGCTCGGAACAGAAGCCCGGCCCCATCGCCACCATCAGGCCCGGGCTCCCGCTCGGCGGCGGTTTGGCGACGGTGTCCCGCAGGATGTGCAGCACCGAGGCGGACTGCAGGTTGGCGATCTCGCCCAGCGAGCGCCAGGTCAGCTCGAGCGCGTCCGGGGGCAGGTCGAGGTTCCTGGCGATGGCGTTGATGGCCTTCGGCCCCTCCGGGTGGCTCACCCATGCGCCGATGTCGTCCTTCGTCAGCCCGTGCGTGGCCAGAAACCCGGTGACGTCGTCGGCCAGGTACCGGTCGACGAGGTCGGTGAGTTCCGGCGACAGCACAAGCTGCAGCCCCGACGAACCGACGTTCCAGCCCATGATGTGCAGCGATTCCGGGTAGAGACGGCTGCGCGAGTCGAGGATGTCGGGACCGGCGGGGCACAGCCGTTCGGCGCGGCGTTGCCCGACGGCCACCACCGCGGCCGCCCCGTCACCGAACAGCGCGGTCCCGACCAGGCCCGATACCGTCGGCTTCACCGCGGGGAAGGTGAGCGAGCACAGCTCCACCGAGATCAGGACCGCGACGTCGTCGGGTGCGCCACGCAGGTAGTCGTGCAGTCGGGCGACGCCGGCCGCGCCGGCCACGCAACCGAGGCCGAACAACGGAACCCGGCGCACGTCCGGTCGCAGCCCCAGCCGCCCGGCGATCCGGGCGTCCAGCGATGGCACGGCGACGCCGGTGACGGTGGTGGTCGCGATCATGTTGACGTCCTGCGGCTGGAGGCCCGCCTCCTCCAGCGCCCCGAGCAGCGCCGCGCAGCCGAGGTCGACGGCCTCCTCGATGAAGATCTCGTTGGCCTCGCCGAAGTCGGTCAGCGAGGGGTAGCGCTCCAGCGGCAGGATGAAGTGGCGGCTGTTGACCTTCGCGGCGCCGTGGAGCCGCCGAACGATCTCCTCGTGTTCCTTCAGCGCGGGAAACTCGACGAATTGATCGGTGATCTCGCCCTGGCTGTACCGGTACGGCGGCAACACCCCGAACACACCCGCAATGACGCTCATGGCCCTATCCCTTTGGGGTCGTTACCCCGCTGAACAAACGAAATTCGATCCGCGCCGCGGTTCGGTATCCTAATTGAGGAAAGCTTAAGAGTTTCGGTTCACCACCGCAAAGTGGCCGGTATTCGACATCTGTACAATTGTCGAGTCGAAAACTCACGGTGAAAATGGCCGCGGTTGCCTCTCAACCCGCATCATTCGGGTCTTCGCCGTTGAGCGCCAAGGCGATTAACGCATCGGGACTCAGCGAGTCGATGTCGTCGTCATCGACAACAGGGTCTATAAACGACCCGTCGCGGTCACCGGCCAGCAACAAAAGTTTGTCGAGTAATCCGGCATCCCGGAGTTCACCGACGGGAATGCTCAACAACAAATCGCGAATCTTCTCGTCATCGGTTTCTGCCCCGCGGGGCGCCAACAGTTGCTGCCCGACGTGCTCGGCCAGCGCCGTGGGATTCGGGTAGTCGAAGATGGCCGTCCGGGACAGGGTCAGCCCGGTCGCGGCGGCCACGCGATTGCGTAGCTCGACCGCGCCCATCGAGTCGAACCCGAGGTCCTGGAACGCGCGCCCGGCGTCCACGCCGCGGCCGTCCGGGTGGCCGAGAACGGCGGCAGCGTGGGTGCGGACCAGGTCGATCAGGCGCCGCCGCCGTTCGCCGGGCTCGGCCTCGCGCAGGGACACCGCCAGATCGGGGGCTCCGGGCGGCGCCGGGTCCGGCCCGTCCCCCAGCCAGAACCGTTGGCGTTCGAACGCGTACGTCGGCAACGCGACCCGGTTGCCACCCTCGAGGGCTGCGGCCCAGTCGATCTCGGTGCCGGTGACGAAGAGGCGCGCTGCCGCCGCGAGCACCGCCTCCGGCTCGGGCCGGTCCTTGGGCAGGGTTGCCACCGCCACCGGCCCCGGCGTGGTCAGGGCTTGCTCCACGGCCGCATCCAGACCGCCGCCGGGACCGACTTCGACGAACGCCCCGGCGCCCAACGCCTCGGCGGCTCGGACGCCGTCGGCGAAGCGCACCGCGGCGCGCGCGTGCCGCGCCCAATATTGCGCCGACCCGTAGTCCGCCCCCGCCGGAAGGCCAGAGACGTTGGACATCAGGGGAATACGCGCCGGGCTGGGCGTGATGTCGGCCACCGCCGCCGCGAACTCGTCGATCATCGGCTCGATGAGCGCGGAATGGAACGCGTGCGAGACGGCGAGCCGATGCACCCGCCGGCCGCGCCGCGTCAACCGCTCGGCGACGGCGCCCACGTCGGCCTCGGCGCCGGACAACACCACCGCGTCCGGGCCGTTGACCGCCGCGATGCTCACCCCGTCCGGCAGCAGCGGGGTCACCTCGGCTTCACCGGCCGCCACCGCGACCATGGCGCCACCGGCGGGCAGCCCGGCCATTAAGCGGCCCCGCGCCGCCACCAGTCTGGCCGCATCGGGCAGCGACAGCACGCCGGCCACGTGCGCCGCGGTGATCTCGCCGACCGAATGACCCAGCACGGCATCCGGGACCATACCCCAGTGCCGCAGCAGCGCGGTCAGCGCGACCTCCACGGCAAAGAGCGCCGGCTGGGCGAATTCGGTGTCGTCCAGGGCCGCGCCGTCGGCGGACCACATCACGTCGCGGACGGGGCGCCGCAGCCGGCCGTCCAGCGCCGCGGCAGCCTCGTCGAAGGCCCGCGCGAATTCGGGGAACCGCGCGTACAACCCGGCCCCCATCCCGAGCCTCTGCGCACCCTGACCGGGAAACACGAACACGGTCTTGCCCGCCTCGCGGGACACGCCCGTCGCGGTGTCCGCGGTCGCCCGCCCGGACGACAACTCCGCCAGCGCTTGCGTCAGCGCCTGCCGGTCGCGGCCCACCAGCACCGCCCGGTGTTCGAAGCGCGTGCGCGTCGTCGCCAGCGACCACGCCACGTCCCCGGCGCGCGGCGCCGTGACGCCTGCCACCCGTTGCGCGAGGCGTTCGGCCTGGTCGGCCAGCGACCGTGCGGAACGCGCCGTCACCACCCAGGCGACCGCGGGCTCCGGGTCAGCTAGCGCGCCAACGGTTTGGGCCGGCGCCGGCCGGACAGGGGGATCCGCGACGATCATGTGGGCGTTGGTCCCGCCCATGCCGAACGAGGACACGCCCGCGCACCGCGGCGCCTCGCCCGCCGGCCACGGCTCGACCGCGGTGCCGACCTCCAGTCCCAGGCCGTCGAGGCCGGACACCGGGTCGGCGAAGTTGGGGGTGGGTGGGATGGCGCCGTTTTCCAGCGCGAGGACGGCCTTGATCAGACCCGCGATTCCCGCCGCGGCCCCGGTGTGGCCGATGTTCGTCTTCACCGATCCAAGGCGCAAGGGGCGACGGCGATGACCCGCGAACACCCGGCCCAGCGCCTCGGCTTCGGCCGGGTCGCCGGCCCGGGTGCCGGTGCCGTGGGCCTCCACGTAGTCGACGGCGTCACCGTCGATTCCGGCGTCGGCCAGGGCGCGCCGGATGACGTCGGCCTGCCCCGAGACCGACGGCGCGGTCTGCCCGCCCGCGTTGTGGCCGGCATTGCCGACGGCGCCGCCGCGGATGACCGCGCGGATCCGGTCCCCGGCGTCCAGGGCGTCGCGCAGCGGCTTGAGCAGCACCAGGCCGCCGCCCTCGCCGCGCACATAGCCGTCCGCTCGGCGGTCGAACGCGAAGGTGTGACCGGACGACGACATCGCGCCGAATTGCCGCTCGAGCGCCGCGGTTTCGGCCGCGAGGTTCAGGTGCACGCCACCGGCGATCGCCAGGGTCGACGTGCCCGCCCGCAGTCCCGCGCACGCGAGGTGCACCGCGACCAGGGACGAGGACTGCCCGGAGTCGACGGTCATGCTGGGGCCGTGCAGCCCGAAGGCGTACGAGACGCGGTTGGCGATCATCGCCCGGCTGATGCCGGTGAACGAGTGATGGTCGAGGCCGTCGGGGTCGCGCAGCGTCAGGACGGCGTAGTCGTCGGTCATGGCGCCGAGATGCACGGAGACCTGTTGTCCGCGAAAGGTTTCCGGCAGCACAAATGCGTCCTCGAGCAGCTCCCACGCCAGTTCGAGCGCCAGTCGCTGCCGGGGGTCCATCGCGCGGGCTTCGCGGGGAGACACGTTGAAAAAGTCGGCGTCGAACCCGGCCGGGTCCACGGTCAGCCGCGACGCTTCGAGCCCGTCGCGGATCAGCTGCCAGAACTCGTCCGGGCCGGCGGCGCCGGGAAACCTGCAGGCGACGCCGACGACGGCCACGTCCTCCGGGCGGACGTCGCTCGGCATCAGGGGCCGACCTCCTCGTCGAGCAGGGCGAACAGCTGGCTGTCGGTGGCGGTGGCGAGGTCGTCGTCGAAGTCCTCCGGCGGCGGCTGCGGGGCCGGGACCGTCAGGGCGGCGAGCAGAGCCTGCAGCCGGGCGGTCAGCCGGGTCCTGTCGGCGGGTTCCCAACCCGGCTCGTCGACCAGCGCCTGCAATTCGCGGGCGACGTCATTGAACCGGGCCATGCGATCGGGCCGCTGTTCGATGATGGTGGTGGACAGCTGGGTGTCGATATGCGCCGCCAGCGCGGCGGGCGTCGGATGGTCGAAGATCACGGTCGGCGACAGCGTGAGGCCCGTCGCGGCCTTGAGACGGTTGCGCAGCTCGACCGCGGTGAGCGAGTCGAACCCGAGCTCCTGGAAAGGCTGCTCGGCGTCGACGTCCGCGGAACTGTGCCCGAGTACCGTGGCGGCGTTGCTGCACACCAGGTCGACGAGTTCGCGGTGACGCTGCTCGGCGGTGAGCCCGTTCAGCCGGGCCCGCAGTCCCGACGTCAGGGCCGCGCCGCCGGCGTCGGCCGCGGCACGGTGCACTCGACGAGTCGCCAATTCTCTGAGCAGGGGCGGCAATTCGGCGGCGTCGCCGGGCAGGCCCGCCGCGTTGAGCCGCGCGGCCACCAGCACCGGCCGGTCGGCCGGCAGGGCGTCGTCGAGGAGCGATAGGGCGGCCGCGGTGGGCAGGGGCGCCAGCCCGGCGCGGTTCATGCGGGCGCGGTCGGTCTCGCCGAGGTGCCGCGTCATGGCGCTGTCCTGTTCCCAGAGCCCCCAGGCCACCGACAGGCCGGGCAGCCCACGGGCGCGCCGGTGCGCGGCCAGGCCGTCGAGAAAGCTGTTGGCCGCCGCGTAGTTGCCCTGGCCCGGCGCGCCCACGAGGCCGGCCATCGACGAGAAGAGCACGAATGCGGCCAGGCCCAGGTGCCGAGTCAGCTCGTCGAGGTGCCGGGCGCCGTCGACCTTGACCCGCAGCACCGCGTCGATCCGGTCGGGGGTGAGCGACTCGATCAGCCCATCGTCGAGCACGCCGGCGGCATGAAACACCCCCCGCAACGGGTACCGCTCCGGGACCGCCGCCAACAAGGCGGCCACCGCGTCCCGGTCGGCGACGTCGCAGGCGACAACCGTCACCGCCGCGCCGGCGTCGCGCAGTTCGGCGGCCAGGTCCGTCGCGCCGGCGGCCTGCTCGCCGCGGCGGCTCACCAGCATCACGTGCGGGACCCCGTACCGCCGCACCAGGTGGCGGGCCAGCGCCGAACCGGCCATGCCGGTGCCGCCCGTGATCAGCGAGGTGCCGCCGGCGAGCCCTCCCGGGCCGCCGGGCAGGGTGAGCACGACCTTGCCGATGTGCCGGGCCTGGCTGACGAACCGGTAGGCCTCCACCGCGCGGCGCACGTCAAAGGCCTGCACCGGCAGCCGCGTCAGCGCGCCCGAGGCGAAAAGCCCGGTCAGCTCGCGCAGCATGTCGGCGATCCGGTCGGGGCCGGCCTCCATCAGGTCGAACGCCCGGTACCGCACCCCCGCGTGCTGTGCGGCGACGGCCTGCGGGTCGCGCAGGTCCGTCTTGCCCATCTCGATGAAGCGGCCACCGCGGACCAGGAGCCGCAGCGACGCGTCGGTGAACTCCCCCGCCAGCGAGTTGAGGACGACGTCGATGCCGGCCCCACCGGTGACGGATAGAAACTGGCCCTCGAACCCCAGCGCGCGGGAATCGGCGATGTGGTCGTCGTCGAAACCCATGGCGCGCAACGTGTCCCGCTTGCCGCGGCTGGCCGTGACGAACACCTCGGCGCCCCAGCGCCGGGCCAGCTGCACCGCGGCCATACCCACGCCGCCGGTGGCCGCGTGCACCAGGACGCGCTCCCCGGCCCGCACGCCCGCCAGGTCCGACAACCCGTACAGCGCCGTCAAGAACACCACGGGCACCGCCGCGGCGTCGCGCAGCGACCAACCGGGCGGCACGCGCGCCAGCAACCGCTGATCGACGATCGCCTCGGAGCCCGCCAAACCGAGGATGCCCAGCACCGCGTCACCGACCGCGAGCCCCGTCACGCCCGGCCCGGTCTCGACCACCAGGCCGGCCCCCTCGGCGCCCAGCTCCGCGGCGCCGGGGTACATGCCCAGCGCCACCAGCACGTCCCGGAAGTTGACGCCGACGGCCGCCACCGCGACGCGCACCTCACCCGCACCCGGCTCGGCCGGCGGGCAGGGCTGCGCCGTCAGGTCCTCGAGCGTGCCCCCGCCGCCCGCGGCCAACCGCCATACCGTCGGGCGGTCCGGCAGCCGCAGCAGCGGGTGCGAGCGCAGCGGCGTCAGCCGCGGGCGGTGGGCGACCCCGTCGCGCACCACCAATTGCGGTTCGCCGCAGGCCATCAGGGCGCGTGGGCCGACGGATCCGTCGGAGTCGACCAGCATCACGCGGCCCGGATGCTCGGCCTGCGCCGACCTGACCAGCCCCCACACCGCCGCGCCCGCCGGGTCCGTGACGTCCTCGCCCGCCAATCCCGCAGCCCCGTGCGTCAGCACCACCAGCGGGCCGGTGCCATCCGCCGCCAGCCGGGACTGCAGGACGCCCAGTGCCTCGTGGACGGCCGCGCGGACCGAGCCGGCCGGCGCCAACTCCCACACGTCCGGGTCCGCGCCGCCAGAAGCGCCGTCCGGCAAGGCAACCGCTGACCACGCGACTTCGTACAGCCCCGCGCCCCCGTGGCCGACGGCCGCCGTCAGCTGATCGACCGACACCGGGCGCGTCACCAGCTCCCGCACGGAGAGCACGGCCGACCCCGCCGGGTCGGCGATGTCCACCGACACCGCGCCCGCGCCGGCCGGCGCCAGCCTCACCCGCACCCGCGTCGCCCCCGTCGCGTGCAGGCACACGCCCTGCCAGGAGAACGGCAACGCCGCCCCGGTCCCCTCGTCGGCCACCCCCAGCGCGTGCAGCGCTGCGTCCAACACCGCCGGGTGGATGCCGAACCCGGCGGTCGTCGCACCGCCGTCCCCCGGCGCCTCCACTTCGGCGAAGGTGTCGGCCCCGCGGCGCCACACCGCCCGCAGGCCCCGGAAGGCCGGGCCGTACCCGTAGCCCCGCTCCGCGAGCCCGTCGTAGGCGCCGGTCAGGTCCACCGCCTCCGCGCCCGCGGGCGGCCACACCGACAAGTCCGCCACCGGCGGCACCGGGCCCAGGCGCAACACCCCCGCCGCGTGCCGCGTCCATTCCGAGTCCGATTGCGCCACAGACGAATACACCGACACCACGTGCGACCCGTCGTCGCCGGCGCCGTCCACCACCACCTGCACCCGCACCGCGCCGGACGCCGGCAGCACCAACGGCGCCGACAGCGTCAGCTCTTCGATCACCGCGCAGCCGACCTCGTCACCGGCGCGCAGAACCAGTTCCACGAACCCCGCCCCCGGGAACAACACCGTGCCGGCGACGGCATGGTCCGCGAGCCACGGCTGGGCGGCGACCGACAACCGGCCCGTCAGCACCACCCCGCCGGAATCGGGCCGCTCCACCACCGCGCCCAGCAGCCCGTGCGCGGCCCCCGCCAGGCCGACGACGCCGACGTCGCGCAGGCCCACCGCTTCGGGCGGCAGCCAATACCGGCGCCGCTGAAAGGCATACGTCGGCAGATCGGCCCGCGCGGGATTAAGGGCGGTGAAGGTCTCCGCCCAGTCCACGCCGACGCCCGCGGCGAACACCCGCGCCGCGGCCGACAGCACCGACTCGGCCTCCGGGCGGTCCTTGGCCATGGACACCACCGCGGTCGTCTCGACCGCCTCCCCAATGGACGCCGTCAGCGCCGCCCCGGGCCCGACCTCCACGAACAGCCCGGCTCCCAGCGACTCGGCGGCCTGCACGCCGTCGAAGAACCGCACGGGCCGGCGGACGTGCTCGACCCAATACGCCGGCATCCCGTACCCAGGGCCCGCGGCCTGCCCGGTCAGGTTGGACACCAGCTCGATCCGGGGTTCGGCGGCCGAGACCGCGGCCGCCACGGCGGCGAACTCCTCAAGCATGGGATCCATCAGCGGGGAATGAAACGCGTGGGAGACCGCCAACCGATGCACCCGGCGGCCCTGCTCCGCCAACCGGTCGGCCGCCGCGTTCACCGCGGACCGCTCGCCGGACAACACCACGGCCCGCGGCCCGTTGACGGCGGCAAGGTCGACACCCTCGCCGAGCAGCGGCAGCACCTCGGCCTCGCCGGCGGCCACCGCCACCATCACGCCGCCGTCCGGCAGCCCGGCCATCAGCCGGCCGCGGGCGGCGACCAGGCGCGCCGCGTCGGCCAGCGACAGCACCCCGGCGACGTGCGCCGCGGCGATCTCGCCCACCGAGTGGCCCAGCACCATGTCGGGCACCACGCCCCAGGACCGCCACAACGCCGCCAGCGCGACCCCGATCGCGAACAGCGCCGGCTGGGCGAATTCCGTACTCTGCAACAGCTCCGGGTCGTCACCCCACATCACCTCGCGCAGCGGCACGCGCAGGTGCGGGTCCAGCTGCTCGGCGGCCTCGTCCAGGGCGCGGGCGAACGCGGGGAAGCGTTCGTACAGCGCCGCGCCCATCCCCAGCCGCTGCGAACCCTGGCCCGGGAAAGCGAACACCACCTTGCCCGTCGGCCGGGCCCGCCCCAGCACCACGGCCCCGTCCGGTTCCCCGGCGGCCAGCCCGGCCAGGGCCGCCGTCAGCGCGCCGGCGTCGGCGCCCACCAGCACCGCCCGGTGCTCGAACACCGCCCGGGTGGTGGCCAGCGACCAACCCACATCGACGGGGTCGGGGTCGGCGCCCAGGTGGGCCACCAGCCGCCCGGCCTGCGCGGCCAGCGCCTCGGCGGAGCGGCCCGACACGACCCAGGCCACGTCGGGCGCGGGGGTACGGCGCGGCGGCTCGGCGGCGTCCGGGTCCGAGGCGGGCTGCTGCGGGGCCTCCTCCACGATCACGTGCGCGTTGGTCCCGCTGATCCCGAACGACGACACCCCCGCGCGCCTCGGCCGCTCGTCGGCCGGCCACGGCCGCGCCTCGGTGAGCAGGCGCACCGCGCCCGCGGACCAATCCACGTGCGGCGAGGGCGAATCCACGTGCAGAGTTGCCGGCAGAACGCCGTGCCGCAGCGCCTGGACCATCTTGATGACGCCGGCCACCCCGGCCCCGGCGGAGGTGTGGCCGATATTCGACTTGATCGACCCCAGCCACAGCGGGCGGTCGGCGGGCCGGTCCTGCCCGTAGGTGGCCAGCAGCGCCTGGGCCTCGATGGGGTCGCCCAGCGTGGTCCCCGTCCCGTGCCCCTCCACCGCGTCGACGTCGGCCGCGCCGAGCCCCGCGCCGGCCAGCGCCGCACGGATGACCCGTTGCTGGGAAGGGCCATTCGGCGCGGTCAAGCCGTTGGAGGCGCCGTCCTGGTTCACCGCGGACCCGCGCAGCAGCGCCAGCACCGGGTGCCCGAGGCGCCGGGCGTCGGCCAGTCGCTCCAGGACCAGCACGCCCGCGCCCTCCGACCACGACGTGCCGTCCGCGGCGGCGGCATACACCTTGCAGCGGCCGTCGGCGGCCAGCGCCCGCTGCCGGCTGAACTCGACGAAGGCGGCGGGGGTGGCCATCACGGTCACACCGCCGGCCAGGGCCAGGTCGCACTCGCCGGAGCGCAGCGACTGCGCGGCCAGGTGCATGGCGACCAGCGACGACGAGCACGCCGTGTCGACCGACACCGCCGGACCCTCCAGGCCCAGCACGTACGCCACCCGGCCGGACGCCACGCTCAACGTGGAGCCCGTCAGCCCGTAGCCCTCCAATTCGCCCTTGACCTCGCCGCCGTAGCCGGCGTGGATGACGCCGGCGAACACGCCGGTCGCCGAGCCCCGCAACCCGGTCGGGTCAATGCCGGCCCGCTCCAACGCCTCCCAGCAGATCTCCAGCATCAGCCGCTGCTGCGGATCCATGGCCAGCGCCTCGCTGGGCCCGATGCCGAAGAAACCGGCGTCGAAATCGCCGGCGTCCTGGACGAAGCTGCCGCGGCGGGTGTAGGTCTTGCCCGGGGCGTCGGGATCGGGATCGAACAGCGCATCGATGTCCCACCCGCGGTCCGCCGGGAAGTCCGACACCGCGTCGCGGCCGTCGGCGACCATGCGCCACAGCGCTTCCGGTGAATCCACCCCGCCGGCGTAGCGGCAGCCCATGCCGACGATGGCCACTGGCTCGGAGAGCCGGCCTTCGAGCTCCGACACGCGCCGCCGGGAGCGCCTGAGGTCGGCCGTCAGGCGCTTCAGGTAGTCGAGATGTTTGTCGGTGCCCGGCATGTCAGGATTCCAGTTCTTCGTCGAGGATCGCGAAGAGTTCGCTTTCGCTCGCGGCCTGCAGGTCGTCGTCTAGCGGGCCGGCCGGCGGCGCACCCAGCAGCTGCTGAATCCGCGCCCTTGCCGCCGCATGCTCGTCGGGGTCCCAGCCGGGGCCGTCGAGCAGCGCGCCCAATTCGGCGGCGACGTCGTTGAACCGGGCCATCGGGCCGGGCGCGTCGGCGGCATCGGCAAGGTGGGTGTCGAGGTGCCCGGCCAGGACCGACGGCGTCGGGTAATCGAAGATCAAGGTGGGTGAAAGGGTAAGTCCGGTGGCCGTTTTCAGCCGGTTGCGCAGTTCGACGGCGGTCAACGAGTCGAAGCCCAGCTCCTGGAACGAGCGGCCGGGGTCGACGTCCGTGTCCGGCAGGCCCAACACGGTGGCGGCGTTGCCACGGACCACGTCAACCAGGTGCCGCCGCCGGGCGTCCGGGCTCATCGCCCGCAGGCGCGCGGCCAGGCCGGTCGTTGAGGCGGCGGAGGTCTCGGCGACGACGCGCCTGGCCGGGCGGTCCGCGAGATCGCGCAACAGCGGCGGCAGGCCGTCGGCGTTGGCGGCGAGCGCCGCGCGGTCCAGGTGCGCGGCCACCAGCACGGGACGGTCCACCAGCATCGCCGTGTCGAACGCCTCCAGCGCCTGTCCGGTGGTGAGCGGCGCCAACCCGATCCGGCTCATCCGCGCCTTGTCGCGATCGCCCAGGTGCGCCGTCATCGCCGAGGCTTGTTCCCACAGGCCCCACGCCAGGGACAGGCCCGGCAGGCCGTGCGCGCGCCGGTGGGCGACGAGGCCGTCGAGGAAGCTGTTCGCCGCCGCGTAGTTGGCTTGCCCAGCGGTGCCCACGGTGCCCGCCATCGACGAGAACACCACGAACGCCGACAGATCGTGGCGCCGGGTCAGCTCGTGCAGATGCCAGGCCCCGTCGACCTTCGCCCGCAGCACCGCATCCACCCGATCCGGCGTCAACGAGGCGATCAGCCCGTCATCGAGGACACCCGCGGCGTGCACCACCGCCCGCAGGGGATGCTCCGCCGGTATCTGGGCGAGCATCCCCGCCACCGCGTCGCGATCCGCGACGTCGCAGGCCACCACGGACACCCGCGCCCCGGCATCGGTCAGCTCGGCCACCAGCTCGCTCACCCCGCGCGCGTCGGCGCCCGCCCGGCTGGCCAGCACCACGTGCGCCACGCCATAACGCTCGACGAGGTGGCGGGCCAGTGCCGAACCGGCCATGCCCGTCCCCCCGGTGATGACCGCGGTGCCGCCGGCCAGCCCGCCACATCCGCTGAGCAGACCGTCCGGGCCGCCCGGCAGGGTCAGCACGACCTTGCCGATGTGCCGCGCCGAACTGACGTACCGATACGCCGCGGGCGCGCACCTGACGTCGAACGCCTTGGCGGGCAACGGTTTCAGTGCGCCGTCGGCCAGCAGCCGCAGCACCTCGGCGAGCATCGCCGCTGTCCGGTCGGGCCCGACCTCGATGAGGTCGAACGCCCGGTACACCGCGCCCCGGTACAGTTCGGCGACGGCCCGCGGGTCGCGTGGGTCGGTCTTGCCCATCTCGACGAAATGCCCGCCGGGGGCCAACACGCGCAGCGACGCGTCGGTGAACTCGCCGGCCAGCGAGTTGAGCACCACGTCGACGCCGGCCCCGTCGGTGGCGGACCGGAACTTCTCCTCGAACTCCAGCGTGCGCGAGTCGCCGATGTGGTCGTCGTCGAAACCCATGGCGCGCAACGTGTCCCATTTGCCGCGGCTGGCCGTCGCGAAAACCTCGGCACCGAAATGCCGGGCCAGCTGGACCGCCGCCATGCCGACCCCGCCGGTCGCGGCGTGCACCAGCACCCGCTGCCCGGCGCGCAGGCCCGCCAAGACCGACAACCCGTAGAACGCGGTCAAGAACACCACCGGGACGCTCGCGGCCCGCGTGAACGACCACCCCGCGGGCACCGGTGCCAACAACCGCGCGTCGACCACCGCCTCGGACCCGACCACCCCGAGCAGTCCCAGCACCGCGTCGCCCACGGCCAGGCCCGTCACGCCGGGCCCGACCTCGAGCACCCGCCCGGCCCCCTCGGCGCCCAGCTGGCCGCCCCCGGGGTACATCCCCAATGCCACCAGGACATCCCGGAAATTGACGCCGACCGCGGCGACCGCGACCCGCACCTCCCCCGGCGCCAGCGCCGCCGGCGGGCATCGGCGCACCACCAGGTCGTCGAATGTGCCCCCACCGCCGGCAGCCAGCCGCCACTGGCCCGGCGGCAACCTCAGCGGCGGTGGCGCCGCAAGCGGCGCCAGCCGGGCGGCGTACGCCGTGCCGTCGCGCACGATCACCTGCGGCTCCCCGCAGTCGATCGCCGCCGCCACGTCCAGCGAGTCGTCGGAGTCAACCAGCACGATCCGGCCCGGATGCTCGGCCTGCGCGGAGCGCACCAAACCCCACACGGCCGCCCCCGCCAGGTCGCCGACGTCCTCGCCGGCGAGCGCGACCGCCCCGCTCGTGCGCACCACGAGCACACCGGACGCGTCGCCGGCCAGCCAGGACTGCAGCACCTTCAGCGCCTCGGTGGTCACCGTGTGCACCGAGCTCACCACGTCGCTTGTGGCACTGGGCAGTTCCCACACCACAACGCCGTCGTGGCCGGCGTCGGCCACCGCGGGGACCGAGGTCCAGTCCAAGCCCAGCAGGCCCGTCAGGTTGTCCCCGGGCGTCGCCGCGCCTGCCAGTTGCCCGGGGGCGAGGGGTCGCATCGCGAGCGACCGGACCGACAGCACCGGCAGCCCGGCCGCGTCGGCCAGTGCGACCGACACGGCCCCGTCGCCCGCGGGCGCGATGCGGACCCGCGCCCGCCGCGCGCCCGCCGCGTGCAGCGACACCCCTTGCCACGCGAACGGCAACAGAGTCCGCTCGTCGCCGGCCGCGACCCCGAGCGCGTGCAGCGCGGCGTCGAGTAGCACCGGGTGCACGGCGAAGCCACCGCTTGGCACCCCATCGTCGGGCACGGCGACCTCGGCGAAAATCTCGTCGCCGCGTCGCCACAGCGCCCGCAGCCCACGAAAAGCGCGGCCGTATTCGTACCCGCGCCCCGCCAGCCGCCCGTAGGCGTCGCTCACGTCGACGGGCACTGCACCCACCGGCGGCCATACCGACAAGTCGCCGGCCGCCGGCACGGACCCCACGGTAAGAGTCCCCTGCGCGTGCCGCGTCCAGACCGAATCATCCTGTGCAGCAGACGAATACACGGACACCTCGCGCCGCCCCGATTCGTCCGGACCCACCACCACCTGGATCCGCACCGAACCGGCGACCGGCAGCACCAACGGGGCCGACAACGTCAACTCGTCGATCGCCGCACACCCGACCTCGTCGCCGGCCCGCACGGCCAACTCGACGAACGCCGCCCCCGGGAGAATCGCCGTCCCGCTCACGGCATGATCGGCCAGCCAGGGCTGCGCGGCCGTCGAGATCCGGCCCGTGAGCACTACCCCACCCGGGTCCGGCCGCCGCAGGACCGCGCCGAGCAATCCGTGCTCGGCCGCCGCCAGACCCATGCCCGCAGCGTCGGACGACCCCGCAAAACCGCCGGGCAGCCAGAATCGTTGCCGGGCAAAGGGATAGGTGGGCAGATCAACGCGCCGCCCGCCGAAGCCGGCGAGCGCGGACCGCCAGTCGACGCCCACCCCCGCCACGTGCGCCTGACCCACCGAAGCCCAGAAACGTTGCAGCCCGCCGTCGTCGCGGCCCAACGACGGGATGACGAGCGGGTCGGCGGGCTCGTGGCCGCTCCGGCAGTCCGTCCAGATCTGTTCGATCCCGGCGGTCAGGATCGGGTGCGGGCTGCATTCGACGAACGCGCCGTACCCGGCTTCGCCGGCGCTGCGCACCGCGCGCACGAATTGCACCGTCTCCCGGATGCTTTGGTACCAGTAGGCGGCGGTCAGGCCGGCGCCGTCCATCCGTTCACCGGTCGCGGTCGAAAAGAACGCCACCGACGACGATCTCGGCTCGAGACCGGCCAGCGCGTCGGCCAGTTCCCCGCGGATGACCTCGACCTGCGCGGAATGCGATGCGTAGTCGACGTCGATGGCGCGGGCGCGGATCCCGTCGGTCTCGCACCGGCGCATCAGGCCGGCCAGGGCATCCGCCGCCCCGGACACGGCGACCGCCGAAACGCCGTTGATCGCGGCGATGTTGAGCCGATCGCCCCAGGCGGCGATCAGCGCCCGGGCCTGCGGTTCCCCGCACGCCAGCGACACCATCCCGCCCGCCCCCGACAATCGCAGCAGCAGTTGGCTCCTCAGCGCCACGACCCGGGCGGCGTCCTCCAGCGAGAGCGCCCCCGCCACGCAGGCGGCGGCGATCTCGCCCTGCGAGTGCCCGATCACCGCGTCGGGCGCCACGCCCACCGACCGCCACAGCTCGGCGAGCGACACCATCACCGCCCACAGCGCGGGCTGCACCACGTCGACGCGATCCAGGCCGGGCGCGCCCGGCGATCTGCGGAGCACGTCAACCAGCGACCACTGCACGTGCTCGGCGAGCGCCTTCTCGCAGCGATGCAGGTGCTCGGCGAAAACCGCCGACGTGTCGAGCAATTCGGCGCCCATCCCGGCCCACTGCGAGCCCTGGCCGGGGAACACGAAGACCGTCCGGCCCACCGCGCCCGCCCGGCCGACCACCACGCCCGCGCCGGGCTCACCGGCGGCCAGGCCGGCCAATGCGCGTTCGCGGTCCCCGCCGACCACCACGGCGCGATGCTCGAACAGCGACCGCGTCGACACCAGCGACCAGCCCACGTCGACCACACGCGACTCCGGGTGCGCCCGCACGTGTTCGAGCAGCCGCGCGGCCTGGCGGGCCAGGGCGTCCGCCGACCGGGCCGAGACCACCCACGGCACCGGCACGTCGTCGCCGTCCGCCGCGGCGTCCTCCGGGGAAGGCTCCTCCAGGATCACGTGCGCGTTGGTCCCGCTGATCCCGAACGACGACACCCCCGCGCGGCGCGGTCGGTCCACCGCGGGCCAGGCCCGCTGCGCGGTCAGCAGCGACACCGCGCCGGCCGACCAATCGACGTGCGGCGTCGGCTCGTCCACGTGCAGGGTCTTGGGCATCACCCCGTGCCGCATGGCCTGCACCATCTTGATGACGCCGCCCGCGCCGGCCGCCGCCGAGGTGTGGCCCATGTTGGACTTGATCGAGCCCAACCAAAGCGGCCGGTCGGCGGGGCGCCCGCGACCGTAGGTGGCCAGCAGCGCCTGGGCCTCGATGGGGTCGCCCAGGGTGGTCCCGGTCCCGTGCCCCTCCACCAGGTCCACGTCGGCCGTGTTCAGTCGCGCGTGGGCCAGCGCCGCGCGGATCACCCGCTGCTGCGACGGGCCGTTGGGCGTCGCCAGACCGTTGGAAGCGCCGTCCTGGTTGACCGCCGAACCCCGGAGCAGCGCCAGCACCCGATGCCCCGATCGCCGGGCGTCGGCCAGCCGTTCGAGGACCAGCACCCCGACGCCCTCGGAGAAGCCCGTCCCGTCGGCGGCGCCGGCGTAAGCCTTGCACCGACCGTCGGTGGACAGGGCCCGCTGGCGGCTGAATTCGATGAACATCGCCGGGGTGGCCATCACGGTCACGCCCCCGGCCAGCGCCAGGTCGCACTCGCCCGCGCGCAGCGACTGCGCCGCCAGGTGCATGGCGACCAGCGACGACGAGCACGCCGTGTCGACGGAGACCGCCGGACCCTCGAGCCCCAGCGCGTAGGCCACCCGCCCCGACGCCACGCTCAGCGTCGAGCCGCGCAGCCCGTACCGCTCCAGGTCCCCCGGCACCCGCCCCTGGCCGCCGTAGGAACCGTGGAAAATGCCGGCGAAGACTCCCGTCGGGGAACCGCGCAGCGCCGACGGGTCGATGCCGGCGCGCTCCAGCGCCTCCCACGACACCTCCAGCAGCAGGCGCTGCTGGGGATCCATCGCGAGCGCCTCGCTGGGCGCGATGCCGAAGAACGCGGCATCGAAGTCGGCGGCGTCGGCCAGGAAGCCCCCGCACCGGGTGTAGGACTTGCCCACGGCGTCGGGGTCGGAATCGAACAGCCCCGCCAGGTCCCAGCCCCGGTCGGCCGGGAAGTCCGACACCACGTCGCGGCCGCGCTCGACCATCTCCCACAGGGCTTCCGGCGAGTCCACCCCGCCGGGATACCGGCACGCCATCCCCACCAGTGCGACCGGCTCCGGCATCGCCTCCCCGATCAGCGACAGGTACCGGCGGTTCTCCCGCTTCAGCCGCTCGTTTTCCTTCAGCGTTTTCCGGAGCGCCTTGACGAGCTCATCGTGGTTGCCGTTCACATCTTCGGGCCCAACAGGCGACGCCTCACGGCCAGCGCAGCAAGACGAGTTCGGAGCAGAAGCCGGGTCCCATCGCAATCATCAGCCCGGGGCTGTCGCTGGGCGCCTTCTTGGCGATGGTGTCGCGCAGCACGTGCAGGACCGACGCCGACGACAGGTTGCCGATCTCGCCCAGCGACCGCCACGTGAGCTCCAAGGCCTGCGGCGACAGGTCCAGGCTCGCGTTGATGGCTTCGATCACCTTCGGGCCGCCGGGGTGGCTGACCCACGCGCCGATGTCGGCGGTGGTCAGGCCGTGCGAGCCCAGGAACCCGGTGACATCGTCGTACAGGTACTGCTCCACGACGGCCGCGACGTCCTTCGACAGCACCAGCTCGAACCCGGCGGCGCCGACGTCGTAACCCATGGTCCGCAGTGAGTCGGGGTAGAGGTGGCTGCGCGAATCGACGATGCCCGGCCCGCGGGCGTCCACCTGCTCGGCGCGGCGGTCGCCGACGGCCACCACCGCTCCGGCGCCGTCGGCGAACAGGGCGCTGCCGACGAGCCCGGCCAGCGACGGCTGGTAGCCGGGGTAGGTGAGCGAGCACAGCTCGACCGAAACGAGGGCGGCGGCGCCGTCGGGAGTCCCACGCAGGTAGTCGTGCAGGCGCGCCACCCCGGCCGCCCCGGCCACGCAGCCCAGGCCGAACAGCGGGAGCCGGCGCACGTCGTCGCGCAGGCCCAGCCGGCCGGCGATCCGCGCGTCGACCGAGGGCACCGCCAGGCCGGTGACCGTCGTGGTGATCAGGACGTCCAGGTCCTGCGGCCGCAGCCCCGCCTCGTCGAGGGCGCCCGACAGCGCCTCACAACCGAGGTCCACGGCCTTGTCGACGAAGGTCCGGTTGGCCGCCCCGAAATCGGTCAGCATGGGGTACTGCTCCAGCGGGAGGACCAGGTGGCGGCTGTTGACCTTGGCGCTGGCGTGCAGCTGGCGGACGATGTCCTCGTAGTCCTCGAAGCCCGGAATGCTGAGGAAGAACTCGGTGAGCTCTCGCTGGGAGTAGCGGTGCGGCGGCACCGCACCGAAAACTCCGGCGACGACGCTCATGGGGCCCATCCTTGGTAACGACGATCCGGACCGAGAGGTTCAGCGCGGACACTCAAATCGCGTAGTCTAGTCCGCTCGCGGCCGCCCGGCACCGAGACCGTCGTCACGTCAGCCGGGCCCGGAGCGCTTCCCCCCTGGCCAGGACCCCCTCGAGCTGCTCGGCGACCCGGCGCGGCGCGGTGCCGCCCCGGGCGTCGCGCGACGACACCGATCCCTCGATGGTCAGCACCTCCCGCACGCGCGGCGTCAGCGCGGGGTCGATGGCGGCCAGCTCGTCGTCGGTCAGCTCGTCGAGCCCGACGCTGCGCCCCTCCGCGGCGCGCACGGCGGCGCCCGCGGCTTCGTGCGCGGAGCGGAACGGGACCCCCTGCCGCACGAGCCATTCGGCGATGTCGGTGGCCAGGGTGTAGCCGGCCGGCGCCAGGGCGGCCATCCGTTCGGCGTCGAACGTCAGGCTGGCCACCAGGCCCGCCATCGCCGGCAGCAGCAGCTCGAGCTGGGCCACCGAGTCGAACACCGGCTCCTTGTCCTCCTGCAGGTCGCGGTTGTAGGCCAACGGCTGGGCCTTCAGCGTGGCCAGCAGCCCGGCCAGGTTCCCGATCAGCCGGCCCGCCTTCCCACGGGCCAGCTCGGCGATGTCCGGATTCTTTTTCTGCGGCATGATCGAGCTGCCCGTCGACCACGAATCGTGCAGCCGGACGTAGCCGAATTCGGTCGAGCTCCACAGGATGATGTCCTCGGCCAGCCGGGACAGGTCGACGGCGATCATCGCGAAGATGAACGCGGCCTCCGCGGCGAAGTCGCGGGCGGCGGTCGCGTCGATGGAATTGTCCGCGGCCTCCGCGAAACCGAGCTTGGCGGCGATCGCGTCGGGGTCGAGGCCCAGCGACGAGCCGGCCAGCGCGCCTGAACCGTACGGCGAGATCGCAGCCCGCGCGTCGAAGTCCAGGATGCGATCGACGTCGCGCAGCAACGGGTGGGCGTGCGCGAGTAGGTGGTGAGCCAGCAGGATCGGCTGGGCCGACTGCAGGTGCGTCTTGCCGGGCATGATTGTGTCCGGGTGCGCGGCGGCCTGGCCGGCCAGCGCGCTGACGACGTCCAGCGCCCCGGCCGCGATCCGGCGCACGGCGTCGCGCAGCCACATCCGGAACAGCGTGGCGACCTGGTCGTTGCGGGACCGGCCCGCCCGCAGGCGCCCGCCCAGGTCTGCACCGACCCGGTCGATCAGCCCCCGCTCGAGCGCGGCGTGCACGTCCTCGTCGCTGGGCAGCGGACCGAAGCTGCCGTCGGCGACGTCGGCCGCGAGGCTGTCCAGCCCGGCGAGCAGGCCGTCGCGCTGGTCCTCGGTGAGGAGCCCGGCGTTAAACAGGATGACGGCGTGGGCCCGCGACGCGGTGATGTCGTAGGGCGCAAGCACCCAGTCGAAGTGGGTGGACTTGCTGAGCGCGGCCAGCGCGTCGGACGGGCCGTCAGCGAATCGCCCACCCCACAGCGACCCCTCGCGAGTGCTCACTTGGCCTTCACCCCGGCCTTCACCCCGGCGCTAGCGTGCGCAGTTGTACGCGGTATGCGGCGTGTCGCCGTACAGACACGCACGCTCGCGGGGGAACTACTGGGCGCGGTCACGTGGCGTGGTCCCGGCGGGCGGCGATCTTGGACGACAGACCGTGCACGTAGACGAAGCCCTTGGCCGCCGACTGGTCGAAGTTGTCGCCTTCGTCGTAGGTGGCCAGGTTGAAGTCGTACAGGGATTCGGCGCTGCGCCGGCCGTTGACGGCGATGTGGCCGCCGTGCAGCACCAGGCGGATCTCGCCGGACACGTGCTCCTGTGTGGTGGCGACGAAGCTCTCCAGCGCCACCTTCAGCGGCGAATACCAGAGCCCGTCGTACACCAGCTCGGCCCAGCGCTGGTCGGTGTGGCGCTTGAAGCGGCCCAGCTCCCGCTCGAGGGTGACGTGCTCGAGTTCGGTGTGCGCGGCGATGAGGACCATGGCGCCCGGCGCCTCGTAGATCTCGCGGCTCTTGATGCCGACCAGCCGGTCCTCAACGACGTCGAGGCGCCCGACGCCCTGCGCGCCGGCGCGCTGGTTGAGCTCCTCGATGGCCTGCAGCACGGACACCCGTCTGCCGTCGATGGACACCGGCACACCGCGCTCGAACCCGACGATCACCTCGTCGGGCGTGCTCCAGTTGACGGTGGGGTCCTCGGTGTAGGCGTAGATGTCCTTGGTGGGTGCGTTCCACAGGTGTTCCAGGAAACCGGTTTCCACCGCGCGGCCCCATACGTTCTGGTCGATCGAAAACGGCGAACGCTTGGTGACGTTGATGGGGATGCCATTCTCCTCGGCGAACGCGATCGCCTTCTCGCGGGTCCAGGCGTAGTCACGGACGGGCGCGAGCACCTCGAGATCCGGCGCCAGGGACGCGAATCCAACTTCGAACCGAACCTGGTCGTTGCCCTTGCCGGTGCAGCCGTGCGCGACGATGCCGCCGCCGTGCTCACGGGCCGCGGCGACCAGGTGCTTGGCTATCAGGGGCCGGCTGATCGCCGAGACCAGCGGGTAGCGGTCCATGTAGAGCGCGTTGTTCTGCACCGTGGGCAGGCAATAGCCCTCGGCGAATTCGTCGCGGGCGTCGACGACGACGGCCTCCACGGCGCCGCAGTCCAGGGCACGCTGGCGGACGACCTCCATGTCTTCACCGCCCTGGCCGAGGTCGATCGCCACGGCCACCACCTCGCGGCCGGTCTCTTTGCCGATCCAGCTGATCGCCACCGAGGTGTCCAGGCCACCGGAATACGCCAGGATGACGCGCTCTGACATGAACCAATCTCCTTCTTAGGTAAGGCTTTCGAGGGTGCGGGCCAGCTCTGCGCCCGTCATCGGGTCCCGGGCCGCGACGAAGACCGTGTCGTCACCGGCGATGGTGCCGACGACGTACGGTAGCGCCGCCCGGTCGATCGCGCTGGCCAAGTAGTTGGCGCCCCCCGGCGGGGTGCGCAGCACCGCGAGGTTCGCGCTCGCGTCGGCCGACACCAGCAGCTCGCCGAGCAGCCGGGACAACCGCGCCGTGCCCCCAGACACGCCCCGCACCGGGCTGCCGTCCTCGGGGACGACATAGACGCCGACGCCGCCGTCCGCGCCGCGCAGCTTTACCGCACCCAGTTCCTCCAGGTCGCGCGACAGCGTGGCCTGGGTGACGTCGATGCCCTCGTCGGCCAGCCGTGCCGCCAGTTCGCTTTGGCTGCTGATCGAGGCCGACGACAGGATCGCCACAATGCGGTCTTGCCGGCCAGCCCGCGTGACGTCGTGGGCGGGTTTCGAGCGGGTCATCAGCGCCGCTCCAGCAGCCACGCCAACAGTGCCTTCTGCGCGTGCAGCCGGTTCTCGGCCTCGTCCCAGACGGCGCTGGCCGGCCCGTCCATCACCTCGTCGGTGATCTCGTCATTGCGGTGGGCCGGGAGGCAATGCAGGACAACGGCTTCGGGGTCCGCCAGGTCCACCAGCCGCGCGTTGAGCTGATACGGCCGGAACGGTTCGACGCGATCCAGTCCGTCGTCCTCCTGCCCCATCGAGGTCCACGTGTCGGTGACCAGGACGTCGGCGCCGCGGGCTGCGGCGTCCGGGTCTGCGGTGACGGTGATCGAGGCACCGGTGGCCTCCGCGCGCCGCTCGGCCGCGGCCACCACCGCCGGGCCGGGCGCGAACCCGGCGGGCGCGGCCACGGTGACGTGGATGCCGGCGGTGACCCCGCCCAGCATCAGCGAGTGGGCCATGTTGTTGGCGCCGTCGCCGAGGTAGGACATCCGCAGTCCCTTCAGCGAGCCCTTGCGCTCGACCAGGGTCTGCAGGTCGGCCAGCACCTGGCACGGATGGAAGTCGTCGGAGAGCGCGTTGACCACCGGGATCGTCGCCACCTCGGCCATCGCCCGCAGCCGGTCGTGGCCGAATGTCCGCCACACGATGGCGTCGACGTAGCGGGACAGCACCCGCGCCGTATCCTCCAGGGTCTCATCGCGCCCCAGTTGGGTGCTGCGGGCGTCGACGACGACGGGATGCCCGCCGAGTTGCGCGATGCCGACTTCGAACGAGAACCGGGTGCGGGTCGAGTTCTTGTCGAACAGGACCGCGACACCGCGTGGCCCCTCCAGCGGGCGGGCGCTGAATGGGTCCTTCTTCAGTTCGGCGGCCAGTTGCAGGATCTCGGCTTGTTCGCCGGGCGACAGGTCGTCGTCGCGCAGGAAATGCCTAGGCATGTGCGGCCTTTTCGAGGATGGCGGGCAGGGCGTCGATGAAGCCGTCGAGCTGGGCCTCGGTGACGATGAGCGGGGGCGCCAACCGGATCACGTCGGGCGCGGCGGCGTTGATGAGGAACCCAGCGTCGCGCGCGGCCGCCTCGGACTCCTTGGCCCGCGGCGCGGTCAGCACCAGGCCCCAGAGCAGCCCGCGGCCGCGCACGTGGTCGATGAGCGGGTGGTCGAGCGCCTCGATGCCGTGGCGCACGAACTTGCCCAGTACCTCCGCGTGGCGCACCAGATCCTCCGACGCGATCGTCCGCACCACCGCGAGCGCCGCCGCGGTGCAGACCGGGTTGCCGCCGAAGGTGCTGCCGTGCAGCCCCGGCGTCAGCAGCTCGGCGGCCGGGCCGGTGGCCAGGCAGGCCCCGATCGGCAACCCGCCGCCGAGTCCCTTGGCCATGGTCACGACGTCCGGGGTGATGCCGTGGTGCTGGTGGGCGAAGAAGGCGCCGGTGCGGCCCATTCCGGTCTGCACCTCATCGATGACCAGCAGGGTCCCGTGCCGGGTCGTGATGTCGCGGGCGGCGGCCAGGTAGCCCTCGGGTGGGACGACGACGCCGCCCTCCCCCATGATCGGCTCGAGGAACACCGCGGCGGTGTCGTCGCCGACCGCGGCGGCCAACGCGTCGGGATCGCCGTAGGGGACGAAGGTGACGTCGCCCGGCAGCGGTTCGAACGGTGCCCGCTTGGCCTGCTGCCCGGTCAGCGCGAGCGATCCCATCGTCCGGCCATGGAACGCATTTTGCGCCGCAACGAGTTTGGCGCGTCCGGTGAGCCGGGTCAGCTTGAACGCCGCCTCGTTGGCCTCGGCGCCCGAGTTGCAGAAGAACACGCGCGTCGGGGCGTCGGCGGCGAGCAGGGCGACCAGCTCCTCGGCCAGGGCGATACCGGGCTCGCTGGCATAGAGATTCGAGGTGTGGCCCAGCGTCGCCAGCTGGTGCGTGACGGCCTCGAGGACCGCCGGGTGGCGGTGACCGAGCACGTTGACCGCGATGCCCCCGAGCAGGTCGAGGTAGCTCTTGCCGTCGACATCGGTGACCACGGCGCCCTCGCCGCTGGCCAGCGCGACCGGCGGGGTGCCGTAGTTGTTCATCATCACGGCTTCCCAACGCCGCTGGAGCGCTTCGGTGTTCGTGCTCACGCGCTCACCACCTTCGTCCCGGTTCCGGCGTGGGTGAAGAGCTCGACCAGTACGCAATGCTTGACCCGGCCGTCGATGACGTGCGCGCTGGGCACCCCGCCGTTGACCGCCCGCAGGCACGCTTCGACTTTCGGAATCATGCCCGCCTCCAGCGTGGGTAGCAGTTGCGACAGTGTGGCGGTGTCGATTTCGCTCACGAGCGAATCGGTATTGGGCCAGCTGGTGTACAGCCCTTCGACGTCGGTGAGCATCAGCAGCTTTTCGGCCCGCAGGGCTTCGGCCAGCGCCGCGGCCGCGGTGTCGGCGTTGATGTTGTAGACGACGCCCTCGGCGTCGGGCGCGAGGGTCGACACCACGGGGATGCGGCGCGCGGCGATCAGGTCGAGCACCGCCGCGGTGTTGACCAGTTCGACATCACCGACCAAGCCGATGTCGGTGGCCACCCCGTCGACGATGACGCTGCGCCGGACGGCGGTGAACAGCTGCGCGTCCTCGCCGGTGATGCCCACGGCGTAGGGCCCGTGGGCGTTGATCAGGTTCACCAATTCGCGGCCCACGTGGCCGAACAGCACCATCCGCGCGACGTCGAGCACCTCGGGCGTCGTGACCCGGAAGCCGCCCTTGAAGTCGCCCTCGATGCCGAGCCGGCGGAGCATGGCGGTGATCTGCGGTCCGCCGCCGTGTACGACGACGGGATGGATGCCGCAGTTCCGCAGGAACGCCATGTCGGCCGCGAAGGCGTGTTTGAGCGTCTCGTCGGTCATGGCGTTGCCACCGTATTTGATGACCACGATCTTGCCGTGCAGCTGCTTGAGCCAGGGCAGCGCCTCGGCCAGCACCTCGGCCTTGATCTGGGTCGGCAGGTCTTCGGTGGCGCGGGTCATGAGCTGTAGGCCGAGTTCTCTTCGACGTAGCCGTGCGACAGGTCGGTGGTCCGGATGGTGGCGGAGGCGTCGCCGACCCCCAGGTCGACGGTGATGTCGACGTCGGCTGCCGATAGGTCGACGTCGCGGGCGCCGGGCGCCCCGGCGCCGTCGATGCAGACCGGGAAGCCGTTGAACGACACGGCGATTCGATCGGGATCGAGCGTAACGGGCGCCATCCCAACAGCGGCGAGGACGCGCCCCCAGTTGGGGTCGGACCCGAAGACGGCCGTCTTGACCAGGCTATCGCGCGCGACCACCCGCGCGGCGGCCACCGCGTCGCCCTCTGAGGCGGCGCCCGCCACGGTGACGGCGACCCGCTTGGTGACGCCCTCGGCGTCGGATTGCAGCTGGGCGCATAGGTCGTCGCACACGCGCAACACGGCCTCGTCGAGGTCGGCCTGGTCCGGCGCGATCCCGCTGGCGCCGGACGATAGCAGCAGCACGGTGTCGTTGGTCGAGCAGGCGCCGTCGATGTCGAGCCGGTCGAAGGTGCGGGCGGCGGCGTGCCGCAACGCCCGGTCGAGGGCAACTGAGTCGGCGACCGCGTCGGTGGTCAGCACGCACAGCATGGTGGCCAGCGAGGGTGCAAGCATGCCCGCGCCCTTAGCCATCCCGCCGACGGTCCAGTCCCCGAAGTGGTGCAGCGCAACCTGTTTCGGCACGGTGTCGGTGGTCATGATCGCCTGCGCGGCTTCATCTCCCCCGCTCAGTCCGCCGGCCATGTCCTGAACGATCTGCCGCACCCCGGCGAGCACCTTGTCCATCGGCAACCGGTCCCCGATCAGGCCGGTGGAACAGACCGCGACTTCGATGGCCCCCGTTTCGGTGCCCCAGTCCGACAACGCCGCCGCGACGGCCTCCGCGGTGGCGTGGGTGTCCTGGAAGCCGCCGGGACCCGTGCAGGCATTGGCGCCCCCGGAATTGAGGACCACCGCGCGCAACTCGCCGGTGGTCAGCACCTGCTGCGTCCACAGCACCGGCGCGGCCTTGACCTTGTTCCGGGTGAACACGCCGGCGGCCGCGTAGTCGGGCCCTTCGTTGAAGACCAGAGACAAGTCGCGGGCCCCCGAGGCTTTGATGCCCGCGGCGATGCCCGCGGCCCGGAATCCCGCCGGGGCGGTGACGCCCTGTTCGCGCACCAGGCGCATGGCGCCGGCTACCTCCGTCATGGCGCCACCCCGACGACCGAAAGGCCCTCCGTCTCAGGCCAACCCAGCGCAAGGTTCATCGACTGGACGGCGGCGCCGCCGGTGCCCTTGACCAGGTTGTCGATCGCGGTGATCGCGACGAACGTCTCGGCCGCTTCGTCCACCGCGACCGCGACGTGTGCGGCGTTGCTGCCGATCACCGCGCCGGTGCGGGGCAGTTGCCCCTCGGGCAGCAGATGGATGAAGGGCTCGGCGCCGTAGGCCTTCTCATAGGCGGTGCGAAGCTGAGATTGCGGTGCCCGCGTGCGCGCGGTACAGGTTGCCAGGATGCCTCGCGAGGTGGGAATCAGGACCGGAGTGAACGACACCGTGACGTCCCTGTCGGTGACCATCTCGAGGCCCTGGGCGATCTCGGGGGTGTGCCGATGCGCCCCGGCGATGTTGTAGGCGCGGGCCGACCCGATGACCTCCGAGCCGAGCAGGTCGGTCTTGGCGGCGCGACCGGCTCCCGAGGTACCGCTGACGGCCACCACGGTGACGGCGGGCTCGATCAGGTCCTCGGCCATCGCGGGCCACAGGCCGAGCAGCGCCGCGGTCGGGTAACAGCCCGGCACCGCGATGCGGCGCGCGCCACGCAACCGCTCCCGGCCGGCGGGCAGCTCCGGAAGCCCGTAGGGCCAGCTACCGGCGTGCGGGGACCCGTAGTACCGCTCCCACGCGGCGGCGTCGGTAAGCCGGAAGTCGGCGCCGCAGTCGATGACCAGCGTCTCGTCGCCGAGCTGTTCGGCCAGGGCGGCCGAATGCCCGTGCGGCAGCGCCAGAAAAACGACGTCGTGGCCGGCGAGGACGGACAACTCCGTGGGCTCGACCACCCGCTGCGCCAGCGGCGTCAGGTGCGGATGATGCTCGGCCAGTGCGCTCCCGGCGCTCGCCGCCGCTGTCACCGCGCCGATGGTGATCCGGCCGTCGGCGTAGCGCGGATGCCCCAATAGCAGTCGCAGGATCTCTCCGCCCGCGTAGCCGCTCGCACCGGCGACCGCCACCCTTGTCTCGTCGGCCATTTCGACAATTCTGCATGCTTATGCAGAAGATTGCAAATCCATTCGAATGCGGCTGGTGCCGGCATGACAGCGCCCCGGAGCGCCGTGTCGGTCGGGGTCTCGCTTGGGGACGAGACCGCGACGACAGGGCTCCGGGGCGCTGGGGCCTACCCGCGGATCAGGCGGCTATACCGATGCCCAGGCTGGCGTTGATGGCGGCTTGGAGGGAGGCCCCCAGGTCCGTCAGCGCCACTTCCAGGGAGGCCGCCAGGCCACCAGTCGTCTGAGCCAGCCCGCCGACGGCGTCCTCGAGCCCGAGTGCGAGGGTCTCACCGGTCTGGAACAGACCCGGGAAGGCCACCCCGACGCTCGCCTCGAGGCCCGTGCCCAGGGCGTCAGCCACGGCCCGGGTGGTGTCCACCCAGATGGTGGCCAGCGTGCCACCGGTCTGCGCAAGACCACCCAGTCCGGCGCCGAGGCTCGCCCCGAGGGTCTCGCCGGCGCTGACGAGGCCGGCCAGGCCACCGGTGAGGCCGCCAGCCAGCGACCCAGTGGCGTTCAGCAGGCCGTTCAGGGCGCCGCCGAGGCTGGCGCTCAGTGCCGCGTTGATCGTCAGACCCAGGTTCGGGAGGGACAGAGTCGGCAGCGCGGCAAAGAAGTCGGCGGCCAGGTTCGCCCCGGTCTGGATCGCCGTGTTCAGGCCCGCCGTGATGTTGGCGGCCAGGTCGCCGAGACCGGTGACGAAGTTCCCGGCCAGCGTCGCGCCCGTCTGGATCAACCCGTTGAGGTTGGCACCCAGGTTCAGGCTGCCGCCCAGCATCGCGTTCAGCGACGCACTCAGCCCGTTGAGCGACGCACTCAGCGAGCCGCTGATCCCGTTGAGCGCGGCGCTGAGCTCAACACCCAGGCTGCCGAGGTCCGGGAACGCGAACGGCGGCAGCGTGATCGGCGGCAGACCCGGCAACGCCAAGTTCCCCGACAACAGCGCATTCAACGCCGCGTTGATGTCAGCACCAATATTCGGCAACGAAATCGGCGGCAACGCCGGGAACGTGAACGGCGGCA
>NZ_JAZGLV010000022.1:0-90730 GCF_036409085.1 Mycobacterium sp. 050134 | reverse complement strand
GTTCGGTGTTGGCATCGGGTCAGCCGGTGCAGCCGGCGAGCTTGTCGCCGGAGATCCCGGCGCAGCCTGCCCAGCCGGTGCAGCCTGGGGTGCCGACGGGTTCGGTGTTGGCGTCGGGTCAGCCGGTGCAGCCGGCGAGCTTTACGCCCGGGGTGCCATCACAGCCCGGGGTGTCGTCGCAGCCGGCGCAAATGGATACCGGCGCGCTCCCCGCCACCCCGACGACGGCCGCACCCCTAACGCCCGGTGGCGTCGGCAACCTCCTGGCCGGCGCCGCGTCGGCGGCCGCGCCGGGCGCGTCTTCGATGAATATCGACTCTCTCGTCCAGTTGGCCGAAGGCCTGACCGAACCGGTGGGTGAGGGCGTCAGCGCCGCCATGCAAGCGATCCAGTCCGGTTCGAAGCCGAGCAACCCGACCGACCCGGGGCATCCGGTCGATCCGGCGAAATAGCTTCTGAACGTTCGTATTCGGGGGGACAGCGGACGTGAGGATGCCGGATGGGCATTGAGATCCCTCCCGGCCTGCAGTGGGTTGCGTATCTGGCCGGCGAGGCGTGGCCCAAGGGTGACGAGACCGCGATGTTCCAGCTTGGCAACGACTGGATCGCCTCGTCCCAACAGATGTCGGCGCTGGTCCCGAAGTTGCAGCAGGTCCAGACTCAGGTGCTGTCGACGATCTCCGGGCAGACGGCGAGCGCCGTTGCGGCGCAATTTCAATCGCTGCTGTCCGGCGATTCGTCCGTTCAGAATCTGGCCGACCAGATGTCGTCACTGGGCAGTCTCGGTCGACAGACCGGCACCGAAATCCAATACACCAAGCTGCAGATCCTGAGCACCCTGGCGATCGCCGCCGCGGAGATCGCCTACGCCCTCGCGTCGATCGACTGGACGTTCGGGGCGTCGCTGGCGTGGATTCCGCCCATCGAGGCCATCACCATAGCGGCGGTGCGCGCGCTGGTGACGCAGCTGCTGCGCCGCATTGCGACCTCCGTGGCCGAGGCGTTGACCAAGAAGGGTTTGCAAGAGCTTGCCAAGAAGGCGGCGGTTCAGGTGATCAAGCTGGCCCCCGAGATGCTCAAGGGTGCGGCGGTCGGGGCGGCCATCGGCGTGGTGCAGGACGTCGCCATCCAGGAGTGGCAGATCCAGCACGGGTTCCGCGACGGCGGACTCGATCTGGGCCAGGTCTTTGAAATCGCCGTCGGTGCCGTGGTCGGTGGCGCCCTGAGTCCCATTGCGCACGGCGCGATCGCGAAAGTGCTTGGCGAGTCTAATGATATCGCCTCGAAGCTCGTCGAAGGGGCGATCAACCACTTCGGCACAGGAGTGGTGGGAAATGTGGGCGGCGCGGTGGCCACGGGCGGTGGGCTCGACGCCGCGGACGTCTTCGGCGGCGCCGGTGGGGGCGCCATCTCCGGAGGGATTCGTGGCGGTACCGAACACCCGCACGACGAGCCACACCCGGGCGACGGCGAATCGAGCGGTGGCAAGGGCGGATCCCCGGACACGAACGGCGGACCGCACAGCGACGACGTCAAACTCGCGCCGATCAACACCGGACCGCTTGGGCTGTCGGGTGACTCGCTTTTCAACTCGACGGCCGACCCAACCGACGCGAGAAGCGATCCGCCGCCTCCCGGCGGGCCCCCGCAGCCAGGCACCGACGGCCGCTCGTTGCCCAACGACGGGAATGGCTCGTTCGCGAGGGCACCTGACTCCGGTGCGCAGGAATCGGCGCGGCAAGACTCCACCAGTCAGGGGGAGCCGGTATCCAGGGCGACCGCTTCTCCGCCGAGCGGTGCAGCATCTTCCGGCGGGGGAGCTCTGGCATCGCCTGACGGCAGTCGGTCTGGCGGCTCGGAAACCGATAACGGGTCGGGGCAGGCCGCGCCGTCAACCCGCGTCGCGTCCGGCGATTCCCGAGACACCGTCCAGCTGCCGTCGACCTCGACCGGCGGAACCTCTTCCGCACTCCACCAGAGCGGTGTGTCGGGCGGAGGACACCCGGATCCGACGAGAACACCCGGACCGGCGACGACCGCGCCGACTACGGGTGCGGCCGACACCAGATCCGGTCAACGTCCTCCTGCCACGGACGGTTCCGGCGGCGCCTCCCGCGCGACAGCCGTCGGGCCGTCGTCGCCATCGAAGCCGTCGGTGGTCGCCCGGACCACGGAAAACGTTGCGCCGCAACCGTCCAGGCAATCCGCAGCAAGCACCGGTTCGTCCCCGAGCCAACCGGGTCGGGACAACGAATCGCTCGGCGCGGGCGACGAGTCGGGCGCGGGGGTGGCGTCGACGTCGGTCCCCGGAAACTCGGCGGCGCCGCATGACGCACCAGCCGATCTAGGCGCTAAATCCCTGTCGGACAACTCTTCTGTGGGCGCCGACGCTCCATCACCAGCCCGTGCCAATGACGGCCGCGAACGGGGTGCGCATGAAGCGGTCGAGAGCCCTCCCTCATCGGAGTCGGTGGTGTTCGGGGGTTCGCCGGCGGGTGGCGACGTCGTAGAGCCGGGCGGCGACGCCGTCGTTCGGAATGTCGAGCCTGCCGCGGATACGGCCGCGCCGGCGCTGGCGCCGGCCCGTGATACCTCGGCTGCCTCGACCAGCGCCTCCGCCGGTCCGGCGGAAAGCTCTGGGCCGAAATCGGAGGCCCTCGCGCGGAACCGCGACGAGCCCGGGGCGCAGCAGACGAAGGATGACGGCGCCGGAGTGGCCGATCGCCCGACTGCTAAGCCGCAGGACGGCGGGGTCGGCAATCAGAGGCCGTCGACACAGCCATCACCATCGCGTAGCCGGCTGCGGGGGATTCCCGACGAGACAGCGCCACCCGGACGCCCCCGCTCGGGCGCGGGCGCCGACGAACGACGCACTTCTCTGTTCCCGGCCACTGCGGCGCGCAATGGCGAGTCGGTCGATTCCGCACCGGAAGCAGGGAGACCCGAGCGGTCGGCGTCGGGGCGACCGTTGCCGGAGCCGCCTGATGACCGGCCGCTGCTGGCGGCGATTCCCCACTCAACGAGCACGATCGACGAGGTCCGGGACTGGATCGGCGACGTCATCGACAGAAGCAAAGGACGGGTGCCGCCGACGGGCGATCGGCTGACCAACTGCGGCCCCGCGACCATGGTGGTGTTCGACAGGCTCTCGGGGACGGCGGGTTTCGCGCGGGCGCACAACGCGGTGTTGACACCGGACGATCTGGGCGCGGCGACGGGTCTGCCGTTGGTTCCGGGTCCACCGGACGGCATCGGTGAGCGACTGATCAAGGCGGGCAAGGGCGCCCACACCGTGGTGGCCGTCAGGTTCGCCAACGGCGAGCAGCACAGCTTCAACGCGTTCTTCGACGGTGAGAACGTTTACGCCCTGGACGGCCAGGACGGAACCGTCAGGTCATGGCCGCCGAATTTGAATCGTGCTCGCAACCCGGTGACGCACTGGTTCGTGGGGACACCGTTTCACGGCGACCGGTCGATCTTCGATCTTCCCGGCGAGACACCGCATTCCACCCACACGGATGTTCCCTCGCCGCACCGAAACGGCGGCCGCTCCGGCGTCACCCGGTCGGTCCTGCACGCCGAAAACTTTGCCCCGGGCCCCTCCCGTCACGGCGCCGACGATGGTGAGTACGGTGCCGACCATCCGCAGCCCCAGCCCGCCTCCGCCGGACCTAGGACCCTACGTCACTCGCGTCCCCGCCCGGCATCCGCTCACTCGTCAGACTCTTCGATCTCGAGCTTCGGGGGCGAGCCGGTCTCAAGGTTCGGGGCCGACCATGTCAACGAGCTCGATCGCAATCCGCTCGACGATGCCGGCGAGAACGGACCCCGACCGCTTCTTCACCTCTCACCCGACCAGCGTGACGCATGGAACGCCGAACTCGACCGACACGGTACCCAACTCAGCGCCAGGGCGCGGGCGAGGTTCCGGCCCGGCGCCCCCACGACCATGGCGGAGGCGTGGGAGAGGTTCGCCGCGGCGTACAACGCCCACGAGGCGGCCGCGTCGGACCCCTCCGGCGCGCGGGGCCTAACTCGCGCCCACCTGGCGGTGGCACAGCATGACCTGCGGCGCTGGGGGCTTGATCCCGACGAGTTGGTCACGCGGTTCCGCGACCATGCCGACGGGTCACCGGCCGAGCCGACTTCGGCGCCCGGAGGGCCACGCGACACCCCAGGCGGGGACGCGACCGACGAACCGCACGACGTGCTGAGGAGCGGTGACGGCCACGTGATGGGCGCCGACGGCGAAATCTATTGGGGCCTGTATGGCGGCGCGGGGCTGCTGCTGCGGGCGAGACGCCCCGACGGTTCGGTGGCGGTACTGCTGCAGCATCGAGCGGAGTGGACCGACCACGGCGGCACGTGGGCGCTGCCCGGTGGCGCTCGAGACCTCGGGGAGACGGCCCAGCAGGCGGCGCTCAGGGAGGCGCACGAGGAAGCCGGTTTGGCCGCCGACCTCGTTAACGTCCGCGCACCGATCGTGACCGCACGGGCCCCGGGCATCGACTGGACCTTCACGACCGTATTGGCCGACGCCCCTTACGCATTGGAGACGACATCGAGCGACGAAGGCTCGCTCCGATGGGTGCCCGAGGACGAGGTGAGCGGCCTACCGCTGCATCCGGGGTTCGCCGCCAGCTGGGACGGGTTGCGTACCCAGATGGCCGACAACCCGCTACCAGCGCCCCGACCCAGCGCCCAGCTTGACCCCCACGTCGACCCACTCGACGCTGTCGGCGTGTTCAGCAACTTGCGAAGCGGCGCCACGTTCTTCCGCACTGACGACGACCTGCTGTTCCGCTACGACACCCGACCGCCCGACGTCATCTTCGATCAGGGGTTCGCTTCGCGTGGATCGGTCGTGCCGGGCCTCGTCGAGCCCCCGAATTTGGTCTCGACCGCCCGGCATCCGAACATCGTCGTCAATTTCCTGAGGCGCGATGGGACCCAGGTTTTTCTCTACCTCATCGACGCGCCCGGCGGCCTTGACCTGAACAGAACCGAGGGCCTTAACCCCGGCGCCTACCAGCAGGAGATCGCGTTCCTCGGGGGCATCAGGCGCGAGAACATTGTCGGAGTTCAGCCGGTTCTGCGGTTGCCGGCCGAGTCCGGGGACCCGGACGTTCCCATCCCCGCCGAGCTCGGAGAATTCGAGGCCAATCCCCACTTTCATCCGGAGCTGCCGAGCGCGGCGCCCCACGCCCCGTTGGGTGCCGTGCACGACTCCAGCGTGCCGCCGTCACCGGACAGCGGTGGGTCCGTTTCGTTTGTGCCGTACTCAAGCGAGGTCTACGCGCGGCGATTCGATGATTTCGATGACTTTGTCTCCGGCTCGGACTCACCGCCCCACCCATCGCGAAGTGCGTTGGGCGCGTTGCCCACTGATGGCTCGGCGGGGTTGTCGCCCGTCGGAGAAAGCGCCCGCATCTTCGACGAGCGCGGCGAACCCATCGTCCCGACCGGCCCGCTGCCGGGAACGACCAGCACGGAGCCCCCCGTCTTCTCCGCCCACCGGCCGAGCGCCCAATTCCACCCTGACGTGCGGGTATCGGACATCACGGGCGGATCCGCGACGCAATCGAACTCATCGCACAGCGCGCCGAGTGGCTTGCGGCCCGACACGGAGCCGCACGATGCGCCGGCGCAAGCGGAATCGTCCGTGGACGCCCCGCCACCACCGCCGCTCGACGAACGTGAGGATCTGACGAATAGTGACGTCGCCGCGTACAACCGCGTCGTTCGAGATTGGCTGGACCGTATCGGCGGCCAGCAATGGCCTGATGTTTCACGCGGGAGAGCGGTCACGTTGAACGAAGTGGTTCCGACGGGTCAGCGGTGGAGGTTGTACATCGACCCTATGGACCACGCGGCGGCGGCTGAGCGTGCCGACCCGGGCTCTCTGTACGACCACCAGCAATCCCCCGGGTATCAGCAAGCCATGGCCAGGTCCTACGAGATTTTCCTTGACGATCCGAACGTGCTGCAGCGACGGGTCGACTGGACCGAGTACTCCGAGATGCACTGGCGGGCAACCCGAAGCGTGGCCGGCGACTTCGAGCTCGCCGATGTCGAGGAAAGGCATAATTTCCATCCGATAGTCGCGGACGGACCGGCCGACGACCTGCTTGCCGAGCGGGTCGCCGGGCGTCCGTTGGTGACGATGGCCCCACCGGAGCTGGGTAAGTACGACCCCCTGCCGGAGAACCTGCGCGACCACGCGATAGTCACGGTGTCTTCATCGTGGGGTGATATCCCAGCAATCCGAACGGAACTCGCCGAGCATCGCGTGCCGCGCATGGTAGATGCGGCCTTGGCTCAGTACTACGACGAGATGGCTGGGGCGCACACCGAACGCGATCAGTTGCGTGCCATCGGGCGGGTGGTGCGCACCCTGCACGTGATGCATCCGCACAATGACGGGAACGGCCGCCTCAACATCAACCTGCTGCTGCCAAGGCTGCTGCTGGCCAACGGATTCTCGCCCGTGATCACCCACTCGATGTCCGACTTGTTCTCGGGAGGGTTCTCGCTCGACCAGATCGCCACCGCGCTGCGGTGGGGCCAGGACCGCGACCTGACCCGTGGGTTGGACGACTTGCGGCCCCCGCCCGAACGGAGCGCGTCGGATGCGACCGCACCGGATACCGGGACTGATTCCGCCGCGGAAGGTGTTGTTTCGTTCCGGGATACGCTTCCCGACGGGGTCGACCTCGATCACGAGTACGGGCCCTTGGTCGGGGCAAAGAAGGTCAAACCGGAGGAGACCGCGGCGGACGGGACTCCGCGCGTCAACCCGGCGTTCTATCAACTTCCGGACCTCCCGCCACTGGTCCTCCTGTCGCATACAAAGGCAAAGTGGCACTACACCGTGGACGCCGAGGGTGGCATCCGGATCGGCAGCGAAGAGCTGGGTGAGCTGTTATCGGAAAAGGAGCTCACCGAGCACTACCGCGCCTATCACGGCCAGCCGCCGGAGTCCGGCGGGCAGCTGGAAGAGTTCCGGAATCTCATCAAAGGCCAGGGCCATCCAACGATCGCCGTGGAGTTCGACGACACCGGTGCGGTTGCGAACCCGATCCCACGGTCGCGAGTCAGTGGTGAGATCAGGTGGAACGACGAGGCGCAGCAGTGGGAGGTCAACGACAAGTCCGGTCGCTACATGAGTGAGAAGGTTCGCATTCCTCTGCCGGACCCGACGGACATGCAGCGGTGGGTCGATAACGTGGCGGCCCGGCTTTCGTCGCATCTCGGTGAGCCGGTGCAGGGCAGGCTGGACAAGCATGCCGACGCCCAGGGGCCGACGACGCAGCAGCCCCCTGCCAGGCCCGAGGCGCCGCCGCCCGCACCCGAAGATCACCGCGCCGCCGATATCCCGACGGTCCAGGTCGACCGGCCGCCGGTCGACGCGCGCCCGGAACCCGCTGTTGCCGATGGCGTCCCGACCGGCGCGCACCCCGTACTCCCAGAACCGGATGCCGGTGTGGCCGACGCACCGCAGTTCTCGTCGCATCCGCCGCAAAGTCTCCTACAGGGCTTTCCCGCGGATCCTCCTGTTGGTGCTGTGGCCGACGACCGCGCCGACGTCACAGCCCCGACGGACGATGCCGGCGACCAAGTGCACCAGCCTGATTCGCCACGGACCCCTGCCGCCGGGGGCGACGGCACAACTGAGTCGACATCGCGGAGTCGGCAGTCATCGGTCGCATCCGGTGACGCTGTCGGTGATGTTGCCTCGCAAGGCGATTCAGAGTCCTCTCGAGAATCGAGCGAGGACGATTACGGCGCCAACCCGGTGTCATGGTTCGACCACGACCTCGACGATGCATCGGTCGACTCGTTCGTCGAGACGGCCTTCGCGAACGAGGGCGTGCGCGTCTGGCTGCAGAGCATCGGGCGAACCGACTGGCCCGACGTGGCACAGGCGGGGCCCGTCTTGCTCAGGGATGTGCTACCGCCGCAAGACCGGTTTCGGATGTACCTGAGCGCCGATGATCACGCCACCGCGCTGGAAGAGCGTCCGGACAATCCGGGGAGCCTCTACGACACCGACGAATCGCCCGGCTTCCAAGCGGATATGGAGTCCGCCTACCGATCCGTGCTCGACGACCCGGACGTCCTGGCACGGCCGATGGACTGGTCGGAATACCACCGCATGCACACGCTGGTAACCGGGCACGCCCGCGACGCCGATCCCGGCCAGGATTTCCGAATCACCGGAACCGATTTCGACCGCGGCATGGACCATTACGTCGCTACCCTGCAGATAGCTCCGGATCTCCTGGCCGAGCGGCTCGGCGGGCAGCCGCTGATCACCGAAGGCCGGCTGCGCGACGTCCCCCTGCTCAGGCGCATGGATGTGATCGTCACCCTGACCCGAGACGACGAGCACCACCTGGAGCTGACGACCGCATACCGGGCCAATCGGGTGCCCGCGCTGGTTAACGCGGCATTCGATCAGTATCACCAGGATCTCGCGGCGGCTCGTTCGGAGCATGAGCGGTTGCGCGCGATCGGACGGGTGGTGCGCACGCTACACGTGATGCACCCGTTCAACGAGGGCAACGGTAGGGTAAACATCTATCTGTTGTTGCCAAGGTTGCTGCAGGCCAACGGGTTTCGTCCGGTAATCGCGCCATCCATGGGGCACCTGTTCTCGGGCGGGTTCTCGTTGGACGACATCGCCACCGCCTTGCGGTGGGGCCAGGACCGTGACCTGTCGATCGGTTTGGACGACATGCGTGGGTCGGCGCCGTGGCAGCTTGCCGGCGATGACACCGGCTTGTTTCCCGCGCTGCCGGACTCCGAGCCGAGCTCGGAGTCGACATCTGAGTCCGGGGCGAGCCGACCGTCCCCACCAAGGCCATATCCTGCCCGCAGCGTGCTGGGTGGCTTGCCCCCCGAGGACCCGGTCCCCACAGATGACGCCCCGGTTCAAGCGGGTTCGGACAAGCCTGCCAGCGCAACGCATCCCAGCCACGAAACGCAGACGGCGGAGCCGTCCCGGGATGCCGCCACGCCGGTCGACGTGGACAATGCCCCAGCTTCGCAGTCGCCGCCGCGCGAACCGGCACCCGCCTTCCCCGGCGAGCAGCCTCCCCGCCCCTCGCTGCGGCTCGACACCCGGCTTGGCGAACCGGAAGCGGCGCGGCCGCACGAAACACTAACCGCGGCGCCGGTCGAGGTCACCACGGCAACCGATTTGGCGGCCAGGCCGCCGAAGGACGACACCCGTCAGCCGGATGACGCGCCACCCCCCATCGACCCTGATCCCGGACCGCGGCCGCCCACGCGGTTCGGGGACAGGCTCGTTCTCGGCGGCACGGACGTGCTCGAGCGGTTCAGCTCGGACGACGAAGGGCTCCGTCACATCGAGCGAGAGGTTCGTCGCCTGGGCGGTGACGGGGCGTGGGAGGCGAACCGCGAGCAGATCACGGCGGTGTTCTCCGACGACGGGCTGCGCCCCGAGGCGCCCGGCATTCTGCGCGGCGGTCGCCCGCCCCGACTCGTCATCAAACTCGGGCTCGGGCGCACCTTGACGATCGAGCTCCGGTTGGACGGCGCATCGCCGCACTCGGAACTGCACTTCGAAGAAGAGATCGACAAGTACGAGTTCGAGCACACCTCCGACGCCACCAGCACCTCGGGCTCCAGCGACGAGCGCCGAACCGTCGTTTACGGGGCGGTCCAGGGAAACATCACCCACCCCGAGGTCAGCGAAACGGCCGCCCTGATCGGCTCCCGGGAGCACGTCCGGTCGTTGACCGAGCAACGGGCGGACCGCCAGATCAGCGGCGGGCAGACGGCCGAGGCCGCCACCCGTTTCGGCGGCAACGTCCGGGCCGTCATCACGCACATGCTCAGCAGCGCACCCGACGAGGTCCACGCCCATGATCTTGACTACCGCATCCGGGTGGTGGTCCCCACCCGTGACGTGGACGACCGCGGCGGGGACGACGACGCCGAGGCGCGCGACACGCTGGGTCCGCTGCCCGGGGAGTCTGCGCGACACGCGCAGACAGACCCGCCGCGGGTCCGTTCCACCCGTGCGCTCAGCGGCTCCGACATCGTCACCAACCTGTGGCTGATGCCCGACGACGCGCCGTCCGCTGATGGCGGCGCAGACCGGGTTCCCGCCGGGCCCCGGCCGCAGGACATCGCCGCGTTCCTCGAGGGCGATCCCATGCGGGAAGCGTTCACCAAGGCCTACGGCGCGCTGGCCGATCAGGCGATCGCCGAGACCCAAAACTGGCTCACCCTCGAGCAATTGCAGGCGACCATCCACGGCGCCACCAACAAGCAGCCCCTCTTCCTGAATTTCGAAGGGATCCCCGGCGCGTACCTGGCGGTGCACGCGTTCCTGGAGCCCCTGGGCACGCCGTCGGCGGTCCGCTCGGGCGAGGACGCCGCACACCACGATCTGCCGCCGATGATGCGGCAAACCGGGAAGACCAAGGAGACCGAATTCCACTTCGGCACGGAGACCGACACCTCGCGGGTGCACCAGGATGCGGTGACGTGGTCGGCTCAGTTCCCGCTGCCGGGCCGGTTGCGCGGTCAGGGCGGCAACGACCACGGCGAGGTCGAGGGCGGCCTGGACGGCACGGCCACCCGCGGAACGACGCGGAATGAAACCGAAAGCCGCCAGTTCCGCGTCCGCAACACCCTGAAAAATCCAGCCCCCGGCCAGGGCTGGCACGGGCAGGCCCGGCTTCGGTTCGAGATGCACGCCCCCGGCGCCATCTCACCGGCCCACCTCGGCGCGCCGTTCAAGGGAGCAGTCCACGAGACACGCGCCCGCTTCGACGTCCTCATGGAGCAGTACGAGACGCAACCCACAGAGGACTACGCGGGCAAGGAGGTGTGGGCGCCTCCACTGCGGATCTGGGGCGATGGCCCGCCCATGGAGCGCAATTCAGTCGCGCGCTCATCCTGGTGGCGATTGGGCCGCGGGCATCGCAGCGTCACCGATTCGCGGGCCGGCGGCCAATCGCGGCCCGCATTTGAACCGGCGCGGGCGAGGGTTCCGCGCGGCGCAGGCACCACCGCCCCGCTGCGTGGCCTGGGCAGCATGGACCGCGTCACCAACCTCGACCTGAGTGGTTTTCACGGCATGCTCGACTCAATGGGGCACCGTGCGTTCGGTGGCGATTGGGCGAAGGTGCGCGCTGGCGTCTCATCGCGATATCCCCTCAACCGCATCCGCGCCGCGGTGCCCGCGATGACCCAGCACAGCCCATTGACCGAGACCCACCTGTCGGGACCCGGTTCGAAGGACAAGTTCGCGCTGACCGCCGACATCGAGCGGCTCACGTTCCGCCGGGTGATCAACACGTTGTCCAGCCCGAGCGCCGAGGTGACGCACGGATCGGCCGTCACGACCGACCGCAGCCAGCAGATATCGGTGCAGGGCGCGTTCGGAGGACGCTTCGGACACCTTGCGGGCAGCACGGCGCTGGGCGAGGTCATCGGCGGCGGCACGCGCAACATTCGCGACGGTGAGCGCGTACGTAACCAGCAACGCGTCGCCGTGGCAACCAAATTCGACCAGCCCATGGCCGTCTTCGACGGCTGGCTGCGGCTCGACGGCACGATGACGGGCCCCAAGGCGACCGTGCACGAGTCCGGCCTCTTCCCGGTGGAGATCGCCATCCCGCTCAGCGATCTGCACGGCAGCATCGAGGCTTCCCGCTGGCAATCCGCCCTGCCGCCGACCTTCACCCGGGACGTGCCGACCGGGTTCGTCGACCAGCCGCGGCCCAAGCCGGGGCCTGACCCGGTCGACCGGGCTCCCCAGCCCCGAAATCCCTTCGCGCCGAAGTCGATCGAGCACCGGGGCGAACCGCCGGGGCCCGGCCGGCACACCGCGCCCGCGCCGGAGGCCCCGCCGTCGTCGTCCGGTCCCGAGCGCCGCGCCCGCAACACCAGTTTCGTCGTCGACCAGGAAGTCCGCGACAACCCCGACGCGTACCCGCTGATCGACAGCCCGAAGTCGGAGACCGCACAGCATCAGTGGCCGCCCGTGCGCCGCGGGACGGCCGACAGCGGCCCCTCGCGCGAACAGACGATGGACAGCGGGCCTTCCCGGCAGGAGACGACGGACAGCACCACGCCGTTGATCCGGAATCGTCAGGGGACGGTGGACAGCGCTCCCGGCCGTCGCGACACCGTCGACGCCGGGCTCACCGATGCCGCCGACGGCACAGCACCGCCGCGCCCGGCCGAGCCGAGGCCCGAGGAACTGCAGTGGACACCGCCGCGTGCCGCCGAGGAGCCGCGCCCGCCGGACCACGCATTCCGCGAGGCCTGGCACCCGTCCGACATGCTGCTCGGCGTCGACCCGGCCTCTGGCCTGATCGAAGCCATCGCCGACGATTTGGGCCCGGTCCTCGGCAGCTCCCTGGACGACGCGAAGGCCGGCATGGCGGGCCAGTTCGGCCCGCAGGTCTTGGTCGCGCGGCTCACCCACGAATCCGGCCAGCAGTGGAGTCACGACATACCCGTTCCGGGCGGCAAGATCACGGTCAAGGTCCGGCCCGTTCGCGGGCAGAACCCCGAGGAGGTCCGCTACGTCGGCTCGTCGAAGAAGTTCGAGACCGACCTGTCCGTCGAATCGCAGTCCTCGACGGGACGCATCTACGGCGACGCGGTGCGGCGGGTGGCGGGCGGCCGCATCCAGATCCCCGTGCCGCACGGCTCCGTCAGCGCGCAGGTCACCCACACCGCGTCATTGCACGCCAGGCAAGACATCACGGGCCGGGCCGACCAGGGCGTCGGACCGCTGAGCAACGTCGATTTCCCGAACCTGACCGGTGAGGTCGAGCACCGGATCCCGACCCGGGTGCGGACCGTCGAGGAGCACGACTTGTTCCGCCAGCCGATCCGTTTCGACATCAGCTACGAGCAGCACGTCAAGGGGCGGGTCATAACGGGCCTTCCGAAGGCCCCGGAGCCGGTGCGGCTCAACGGTGTCTTCTCCTACCCCAAGCGCACCCTCACCCCTGGCGAGCGCGTAAACCCACGGATCGAGGCCGACCAGACCGTCGTCAAGATCCGGCCGCGCATCGCCCTGGACGTGGTCCCGTCCGACGCCGACCAGCGCACGCCGCGCGAGGACCTGGTGGCGACACACATCCTCGATTCGATGGCCGCCCAGGGCGTCACGGTGTTCGGCGCCAAGTGGCCCGCGGTGCGCGCCGAGTTGGCGGGCCACGTCAGGACCATGGCGATCCAGCGGAGCCTCGGCGATTACAGCCGCGGCCACGCGGACACAATCCGCCTCAAGTCGGTGCGCGGCGCCACGGTGTTACTCACCGGCTACGTCGACTCCATGAACCGGGCCGACGCGAAATCCACCACCGAGTTCTACAGCGGCGGCCAGCAATCCATGAGCGCAGGGGTCTCCACCCCCAGGACCCGCAACTGGCAAGGCTACGTCCAGGCGCAGGTCGACGCCTTGCCCACCGGCGACGCCGTGAACCTCTCGGTGTTGGGTCGCATCTCGGGCGGGGCCGGCAGCGAGACGATCGACACGCGCACCAGGAGCTCGGCCACCGGCACGCTGTTCCGCAAGAAGATCGACACGTTGACGCACGTCGGCACCGCAACCATCAGGGCCGACATGCATTCGCCGGGCGGCTTGTTCGGCATCGGCGGCACCCCCGTGCACCGCTACGGCACCGCGCACGTCGACTTCATCACCCACGAGTCCCCGACGGACAAACAGGAGCACCCCCTCTACGTCCCGCGGGACGGCATCATCCCCGGCGCCGAAGGGACCGCGCCGCAGCGCGATCCGGAGCTGCCCGCGCGCGGGCTGAGCCGTGACACCATCATCCGCCGGATCACCGACGGCGCCGATTTCCGGACGCGGACGCTTCAGAGCCTGCACGCGTTGGGCATTCGCAATATCGACCAGCACGTGCACAGCTACCTCAACGACACCCGCCTGGCCAGCAGGATCGGCGCCATGTCCCGCGTCGCGCGCGGGGGTGAGGGCGTGGAGCTGCTCCGGCAGGGCGCCCTGCGGATCACCGGACGCGCCGAATTCCGCGACCTGAACTTCAAAGAGATCGAACACAAGGGTGGCAACGCCTACGTGCTCAACGACGTCAACCGGAGCCGGCTGCATCACCCGATCAAGACGCGGGAGAGCGGCATCCGAGCGCTGCTCGGACCGCACGGACGCTTCGCCGGCATCCAGGGCAGCCTTCTCGGCGGCGGCGGCCGCAATGTGCGCCAACGGTCCGGGGTCATCTCCAGCCAGGCCGCCAGGCTGGCCGCCAACGCCAAATTCGCGCGTTCTCATGCCGTCTTCGACGGAACCACCAGCATCATCCTGACCGTGCACCGCGGCGGCGTCGACCACGAACTGCCCCCCGTCGACGTCCACGGGCCGATCCTGATCCCCGAATCCGAGACCCGACCGGTCGACCCGCCACCCCCCGTGCGGGCACCCTCCGAGGAGGGCCCCGTAGCTGGGCCCTCGATGCTACCGAAAACTACTGGCGGACGGCATGAGTCCGGAGAGGCGGCTCCCCCCGTAGAGTCGGATGCCGCCGGCCCGTCGGGCGCGCGTATCGACGAAACCCCGGACCCGGCCGAGCGGCCGCAATCGGCGCCGGTCGCGCCGGTGCGTTCCGACGCCCCGCCCGTCGAGGTAGCCGCGAACACCTCCACCACGCCACATGTCGACGCCGCTGTCGAGGGTGCGCCCAGCCCCGGGCCGAAAGTTGACGCTCCGCCCGGTCGGAAGCCAAGTACGACGCGGCCTTCCGACGCCGCACAGCCGCCGCGTAGCACGCAACACGGGTTGCCGTCGGCCGACGAGCCACCGGCACGTACGGTCGCGGAGCGCTCCGCGAACGAGCGACGTCCGATATCGGCCGACAGCGATCCCGCACCGTCGCGGCTCGACTCGCGTCGCGTACCCGAAGGTGTCGAACCGGCTCACGGCGGCCACGTAGTCGATTCGGAAGTGGCCGTTACCGTTCCACACGATTCGGACGCGTCGCGTCACGAGAGCCGCGCCGGGTCGATCGGGGCGCTGAAGGGGTCGCCAACCGGCAAGGTGTCCTCATCGGCGCGACGCTCCGCCGAGGCGGACCGTCGCGCCGATGTGGATCGTCTGGCAGCGCAGGATGCCTCCGGGGGAGATCCGCGGGCTGGGCGCGCCGGGTCGGCTTCAAGGAGCGACGGGCGCCAGAGCCTGCCGCGCGACGCGGTGGCCGACCGGACGGCGGAGACGGCCGGTCCTCGCGCGGAAGACCCAGACGACAACAGCGATCCTTCAGAACCCGAGAACCTGGCCGAAGATCCCGCAGCGGTGCCCCAGAGCGGTCCGGTATCTGCCGACGTGCAAGGGATTGTCGGTTCGCGTACGCCCGGCGAATTCGACCCCGACGACCGAAATGAGCGGGACCGTCGAACAGGCGAAACGGGCATGGAGGCGCCGAGAGGGACGCCACGATTGTCCGGGGACGACCGGACGACTCACCAGACGTTGCCGGGCGGGACCACACCCTTCGACGACTGGCGCCGGTTCGAGGCCGCCGAACCGCAGCGCGCCGCCGACGTCTTGGCCGACGCGTCTGCGAAATTGGATCGAGCCGGAATAAGCGATGCCGGGGAATGGGCGCAACGCGCCTACCGGGAGATTCCGGACTACCAGCGCCGTCTCGATTCCCGGGCGCTCGCTCAGGTTCTCTTCCACCGGGTGACGACCGGCCAGTCGTATCCGGGAGGTAAGGGCGGGGCGCGCGGCGGCTACAGCGCCCAGTTGGAAGAGGCCTTGCGGTATGTGGAGAGCCAGGCCGACGAGCGAACCGGGCTATCCGCGGATCAAGCTGCCGTGCTCAGCGTGAGCTTGCAAGACGTTCACTCGATCAGCGAAGGGCAATCCCGTCGCCTGACGGCTCTGGGTTTCCCGCTGCCACGGGACGTCGAGGTCGGCGGCAGGCGAGGCGGCCCTTCTCGGCTCCCTGAGCAGCCGGGTCCGGCGACCGCGCGGGCTGGCGACGCCCAGTCGGAAGCCGAGTCCGAGCTATCTGACTTGACCGGCAGCGACGACCACGGCGACACATCGGAAGAGGAACCGCCTCAACCGAAGCGGCCGACTACGGGCAACCAACCGGTGAGTCATTCGAAGCGCCGGCGGGTAATCATTTCGGACAGCGAGTCGTCCGAGGACGAGTCGTCCCACGACGAGCAACCCGGCAAGGGTAAGCAGCCCGCGGGACGCGCGAGGAAGCGTCAGCGAGTCGTTCTATCGGAGAGCGACGAGTCGGCAGACGGCGAAGGCCACCCCGAAGCGACGCATCCCGATGCGCTGCCACCGAGACAACCCGACAGGGGTACGCAGCGGGGAAGCGTCCGCCTGCGTGGGCGAGTGATTCTGTCGGATGACGAGTCTGCGGGTGGCGATGGTCGACGTGACGAACCGGACGCTGACGCACCGCCGCCAAACCCGCAGGACAAGGGTAAGCAGCGGGCTGAACGTCGCTCGGCGCCCGTCGCGACCGCTCCATCGGCCCCCGGTCGAGGGATGGTGATGACGGCTGAGCAGGTGGAGAAGATGCTCAGACGGTTAAAGGACGAGGAGACCAAACCGACCGGCAAGAATGGCAAACCTCTGTCGGCGCATCAGATCTCCCACCAATTCCCCGGCTCCGCCGAGGCGAACAGGCGTTATCTGAGCGCGACCGGCTGGCGGGACAGAGGGCTGGCTGATCGGTTGAGCCGCATGGCGGACTACCCGCAATACCGCTCGGCCATTCAGGAATTGGTCAAACATCTGGGGATTCATGAGGAGCTGCCGGAGCCGCAGCAGGGCAACTATCGCCGCTTCACCGCCGAAGACCTGCTTGCTGTGTTGCAGGCGCTGGAACGGCGGAACGCTTCTGCGGCAGATAGAAAGCACAGCGCATTCAAGTTTGTCGAGAGGGAAACGGGAATCCGCGTCGATGCGTTGAAACAGCACATTCTGGGCGACGGTAGGCTCAGGGCGCCAGGGAATCTCAATAATCTGCCCGAATACCCGCATTTCCGTAAGCAGCTCATCGAAGCTCTGAAGCGGCTCGGCCATACCGATATGTCGGAACAATTGCCGATGGCCGAACCGGTCAAGCGTTCGGGTGGCAAAGCGTCTTTGTCGGTGCGCGCGCCGATCGGGGATGCTGCCGGTTTGCCCGTCGCGCGCTCGCTGGATCGAGCAGAGGCGCCTTCGGTCCGGCCGGACCCCTCGGGTGCGTCCTCTGGCAGCCGGCCCGCGGACCATGCGTCTTCATCCGGCCAACAGACGCAACATCACGACCGGGGCCCTGCCGCCCCCGACCAGACGTCCGTGGCGGCCGGGGGTCACAGGCATGTCATGACCGCTCGGCAGGTCGAGGCGATGCTCCGCGCGCTCGCGCGGGATAACGCGAGGCCTTCGGAAGAGCGGCGCAATCATGCAGACATCGTCGAGGACTTCCCCGGGGATCGGACGAGCAACGCGCGATGGCTGAGCGCCTCGACTTGGCGGCTAAACGATCAGCTGGCCCAAGGGTTGAGCCGCATGCCGGACTACCCGGAGCACAGCGACGCCATCCAAGGTCTGGTTCGCCAGCTGGACATTTACGGAGACCTTCCGGAACCGCAGAAATCGCGTCAAGTCCTAACCGCTAGCCGATTGGCTTCCGCATTGGAAGCGCTCAAGGAGTTCAACGACCTCCCGCGTTCCCAGCGCCGCGGCGGAGCCTTTGACTATATGGCGAAGAAAGCGGGTTTGCGCTCTGAAACAGCAGATTCCGATCTGTTGAAGAGGTGGCTTTACTCCGACGGCCGGCTGAAGACGCCGGTGAAGCAACTGAATACCTTGGAAGGCTATGCGGCCGAGCGGCAGCGACTCCACGACGCTTGGCAGAACGTTGGGCGGGGCGACATGGCGCACCAACTTCCGGCGCCAAGCGCCCGCCATGTCAATGAGATGACCGCCCACACCCTGGACGCCGCATTGCGGCGACTGGTGGTCGCGCCGGATACCCCGATGCCCGAGCTCGCCCGGGACCTCGGCGTCGACGTCGGTCTGCTGTCCCGCTATGTCGGCCCGCGCACGCAAGGGCTTCGCCGACACGGCGATGCGCTGGCGGAATTGCGCGGCTATGCGGAGCGGCGCGAGGCGATCGCCGGCTCGCTGCGGAGAATGGACCAAGATAGACAAGCCGACAGCCTGCCGCCGCCGATCGTGATGCGCGCCTTGGATTTCCTCACAGAGTTGCGCACCCATCGTCGCGAGATCGGTGCAGCGATCCGGCTGATGAGAGACAACTCCGCGCTGTCACCGCGAGACGCGGCGGAGGCGGTCGGCATGCCTTCGGAAGCGTTCTCGCTGGCCGCTGAGGCCGGTCCGAGAATTCGCGATCGGCGTGACGTCGAGGCTCAATTGGCAAACCGCGCGGAGTATTTGCACGGTGGCCTCGACGAGGAGTTCTCACGCCTGACCGCCCAGGCACGCGGCGAGCGTGTCGATGACACCGTCAGGTTGACGGAGGTGGACGTCAGCAGGGGTGCGGTCCGCCAGCGGTTCCTGGTCGAAACCGCGGACGGACCTCGAGGGTCCTCGAGGGCAACCAGAATAGAACGCCTCTACGAACACAACCCGGGACAGGTGCAAGGCCCGCGATCGTATGCGCCCGACCGCGCGAGACAGCTCATGCGATGGATGTCCACCGTCTTGCTTGGTGACGATCGGCGTGGGGTGGAGGTGCAGACCTACTTTGACCGCGAGCGCCAGACACTCTATGTGTCGTCGAACACCGTCAGAAACAACAGACTGATTCGCGAACTGCTGGGGGGAGAGAATGGCCTGGAGCGGCTGGCGAACGCCAGCGACGGTGGTGCCGCGGAGAGCCGGGAGAGTCGCCACCGGGACAACCTGAGAACCAAACTGGCCCAGTCCGCGGAGGCGGACGACGAACCGTTGATCAGGGAGATCTTGAGCGCGATTCGGCAGGGCCGATTTGTCGTTCCGGTCGACCGATTCGTCGACGGCGACGGCAACGATATCGACCTGCATGCCGAACGGCGCATTCAACAGGCGCTCAGAGCGGCCGGACACGGTGAAATCGATCTCGACCTACTCGCGGGTACCAGGCGAGCATGTGGCTTCTGTGCTACCGCACTGGGTTTCGAGGACGAGCGGAGGCGCGGACCATTCTGGGTCACCCGTAACGCATCGTCCTTCCTCGACGGTGACAAAATCCTTGCAGACAACAAGAAGAAGTCGATCAAGACGTATGTCACGCGGACGCGGGATGGTGCGATCGACGTCGATTACAACACCGACAGCGAGCCGGAGACTGACGCGGTTTCGTCTGCGCCGGAGACATCACGGCGGTCCGGCGAGCCGTCCACGGTGACGGCACACCCTGGTGGTGGCCTGGATTCCGAGGTAGACATCCCGATGTCGATGTCGATGTCGATGTCGGCGGCCGAAGACCACGGCGACGATGACATGTACGAGACCTGGGACGAATACCACGCCCGCATAGACCGCACCGGTGCTGGACGCGAGTCACCGGATGTGACGATGGCTGACCCTCCGGCGTCTGCGGCCGACGATATCGAGATGGCGGACGCTGAGCCGGGATCGTCGCAGGGTGGCCGCACGAGCGCCCAAAGGGACTCCGGCGCAAGTGATTCGGATGGCGAGGCGGGTGAGCGGGGCGAAGGGCCGCCTGAGCACGATGCTGGGGTGCTCCGGTTGCGGGGTGGGGCCGGTGAGGAGGACTTCGCCGGCGGCGATTTCGGTTTGCCGAGTGCTCAATTGGACCCTTCGGTCGACCCGTGGAATGTCACCGGTTTGCCCGACGGGGCTACGGTTCATTTCCGGACCGACGACGACCCGCTGTTTCGCGACGATTCCCGCGACCCCTTTGAGGTCTTCGAGTTGGGTTTTGAGCCGCTGGACCCGTCCAGTGCAAACCTGGAGAGCTTCGGTCGCGGCCGTCCGGCTGCGTTCGTGTCGACGACCCGTGACCCGGAGCTGAACCATCTCGGACCGCCAACGGAGGCTCGTCCCAGGGTCTTTCGTTATCGCATCCAGGCGCCGGGTGGCATTGACATCAGTGCGACGCTGTCCCATCACCAGGATGTGCACGAACGCGAGATCGTGTTCCCCGGTGGGATCCGGCGGGAGAACATCGTGGGCGCCGAGGAAGTTCTCTCCGGTGGTCCTGGGGCACTTCGCCTCGGGCGCTTTATCGACAATCCGTACTTCGATCCGGCCGCGCCGAATCCGCTCTTCCCGGTGACAGCTCACCGGGAAGAGCCGCACCTGTCCGACTCAGACTCCGACGACGACCCCACCCCTACGAACACTCCTCGGGCGCGGACCGTCGACCTTGACCCGGCACCGGCGTTCGACGACGTCGACGCGCCGCCCGAACGCGCTGCCTCGAGCGACGTCACGGGCCGCTCCCGCGTTGGTCTCCTGGGCGGGTCGTCCGAGCGCCGCCCGCCGACCCGGGCGGAACTCGAGTCGACGTTGGCCCAGCTGGAAGCGCTGCCACACGACGAGGAGGTAGGCGACCTCGCGCCCGATGCCCGGCGCTGGATCGATCGCATCAACAGGGGCGAGGTGGATCCGCCCGCGGATCTGGCTGGCCGCTTCGTGGCGCAAGGAGTGCGGGTGGTGTCCTACGTGCCGCCCACGCGGGGGCACGTCCACGCGGAGGCCGGACCCTCCGGGCATCGCGGTGGCGACGGCCACCACGCGGATACCGTAGAGCCACCGGAGCATTCGGGTGGCTCAGATGTGCGGCCGGCTTCCCCCAGATCGTGGCGCTCGCCCGAAATGCACAGCGAGGACGACCTCGTGCCGGCAGACCAACACCTGGAGGCCTATCTCAGCGTCGCCCCAGCGCTGTCCGACGTCGTCATGCGTCGCGTCGTGCCGACGGCGGAGCACCTACCGGCCGAATCGTTCTTGTTCGACCACCGCCGAACCACAAGTGGCGCCCTGTCCCGGACAGCGATCGTGCACTACTTGGCGGGGAGGGCCGAGGCATTCCTGCGGACGACCACGGCGCTGCAGGAGCGAGCGGGAGTCTCGGTCGAAGGGCTCACCGACGACGAACTGATCGATGTCCTCGACGACGACCCGCGATACTTGCGGGCCTACCCAGAGCTCGACGCCTATCTGGCTCGCGCGGACCGGACCACCGACGCCGACACCAATGCCGCCGCCGGCATGGCAGTCGAAAACGTCATCGATCGCGGCACATCCGTTGAGTTTCACTATTCCCCGTACGACCCGACGGCAGAGGCGCGTCGGGACCTCGTGCTGGACGCATTGGACACGTTGCGCGCGGGTGGCGTTCCGGTACCCACTGGCCCTCTCGAGGTTCACCTGCCTCCCTACCACCGAACGGTGCGGGTGCGGGCGGCGACGGATCCGGAGGGGCAGCCTGGGTTGCACATCGACGCGAGCAAAATCGCCTCCTTCGAAGATGGGTACGCGGCCGGGTTCACCCCTCCCAACCGGCTGCTCTTGACGTCTCTGGTGTCCGTGCCTCCGCGGGCGTTCGGCTCCGAGCGCGCCCATTGGGCGGTCGCGGACGACCTGGACAACACGGGTTTGGGTGTCACGTTGCACGAGCTGATGCACTGGCTTCACTGGGAGAACGATCCGGCTCGTTTCGTCGATCTGGAGTGGACGGCGCTGCGTGAGGTTCACCAGGGGATGGCCGCTGCAGTGAGCGAGTATGCCCTCGCCACCCCGCGAGAGTTCGTCGCAGAGTACGGAGTCGGGCGATTGCTGGGCCGTCCACACGGGAACGCGGCGACGGAAGCCCACTTGGAGCAGCTCTACGAGGCGTTGGGCGGACCGCTACCCCCCGAGGGGTCCCGGCCGTCGCCGGCGCCGAGGTTGACGCTCCGGCAAATCGAGGACCTGGTTGGGTTGTTCCGCCAGGGCGTTACGCGCTTTGACCTCTCCCACCTGGAATGGGCGCACGCACAGCTCGGTCCCTTCGACCGCTGGCGCAACATGCCGGACCTGGCGCAGCTGATGCTCGGCTTGCTCAGCGCACCGCGGGACGAGGTGGAGTCGAGCTCATCTGGCTCGTCGGCCGCACAGGTTCGTCGGCCCGGGAGCTATAGCCCATACGGCGGATCGGAAGCGCGGCAATCGCTCGACTCGCTGAGGGTCCTGGCCGGATCGCCGACGGCGTGGGCTGAGCGCTCGGAGGACTCGGGTCATTCCCGTGCCGATGTCCGAGCCGAGTCGCCGGACGGCCGGGACGGCTTGGTGGGATCGGTCGACGGTCAAGCGTCGCGGTCACCGGGAGTGCCGCAGCACGCCGGGGCGGAGCCACCCGACCGGGGGGCGTCCGACCGGCCGCCGCCCCCGCCAGGTGGCACCGGTGGGCGCTCAACACTGCGCCAGCGGGCGTCTCGGGCCTGGAACCTGGCGCGCAGCCGGTTCGGTGAGGCGCCGTCCGAAACCGGTCGGCCCTTATTGCCCAGTGGTCATACCGCCGAGTCGTTGACACGGCGGTACCCGTACCTCGCCGGGGTGAACGAGGGACGAGACGAGGGCGGCGTCGGAACCAACTGCGTCATGTCCGCGTTCGCATTCGTCATCTCCGAGCGGGAGGGCATTGCCTTCGAGGCGCCGCAGACAGAATCGTTGCCCGGTGCGGATCTGCTGAATTTCCACCGGCAGTCGTTGGATTTGGACGGCGACGAGCATCGCGCTTTCACGGTTCCCGACTTCGACACCGCCGCGCGCGTTCTGGCGGCGGCCGGTGACGGAGAAATGACCCTGGTGGCGATCCCCGGCGATGACGGACCGGTCATCAACCACGTGCTGGTCGGCGTCGTCGACGAGGCCGGGGTGAGCTTCGTTGACCCCCAGCGTGGCGGGCTCGCAGTCGACCCGGGCGACACTGCCAATTTGGTGATCCTTCCGCTCACCCACGGGGTTTTGCCGCTCCATGGTGCGAGGATGCTGACCGAGGAGGAGGTGAGGCCTCAAGCGCGGCGGGGTGACGATTCGCCGCCCGAGCACGGCAAATCGCTTGCCGGCCACAATGCCCAATTGGAAGCAGCGCCGCGGTCGGTGGCAATGGAGGTCGACCCGGAGACCGGTCTCTCGGCGGACCAATCCACCGTCCTCGATGGCCGCGGCAACGCCAGCCAACGGCACTGGGACTTCGACGGAATCACCGCACCGCGCAGCACGATTGACGCGGCCGGGCAGGCTCCCCGCGCATCGTTGTCGGTGTCCACGGGGGCGCGGGCCGCGGGCCCCGTCGGGCTTCCCGTTGCCCGGGGCGGAGCCGAGGACGGGGGAAGCGCCCGTTCCTTGGCAGCGGACGCCACGGGCGGGACGGAAGCTTGGCACGGGTTGGTCGCCGCCGACCCGGCGCGCGCCGGCGCGATCTTTGATCGAACCTCAGCAATGTTGTCGCACAGCGGGATTGGGGACATCGAGGATGTGGCGATCCAGCGGGCTTTTGGGCGGCTGAACCCGGACGAGCGTGCCCGCAACAGCGTGGATGTGGCGCACATAATGACTCACCAAGTGCTGGAGGGCCGGTCCTACGTGGGGCCGCGCGGAGGTAGTGGCAGGGGCGAACGGATTGCCCTGCCGGACGAGCGCGAGCTGACCACCACCGTGACAAGGCTGGAGCGGCGGCCGGACGGTCGAGAGACCGAAGGCCTCGGCCCCGATGACCTTCGGGTGATCGACATGATCCAAAGCGGTCATGTCGTCCCACCACAACACTTGGCCGAAAGGTATGTCGCCCAGGGAATCCAGGTGCGCTCGCACGCTACGGGATCTCGCGGGCAGGTGAACGCCGAGGCGGGGCCTTCCAGGCCATCGCGCCGCAGTGCCGTCGCCCCCGAGGAAGGGAGCGACGCCCACCAGCCGCGAACGGGTTCGGCGAAGCGGGCGGCGGGGGATAACGGCGAAGAGACCCGGCGGCGCGGGCGGCCGCCCAAGCGACTGAAACTAGCTGCCGAGGCCACCGGATCGCCGGAATCGGCTCAGGCCGAAAGATTCGCGAAGGTCACTCAAGCGGCACAAGTCTTGCGGCTGCTCACCGACCTCGCCGCGGAACGCGCCAAGCCCGAACGGGAGCGCGCGGTGGCTGCCGACATTGCCCGTCGGCACCTAGCCGGTGAACCGACGCGCGGGATCCACGAATCGACCGCCTCGTGGATGAGGGCATCGGCCTGGGCGGACAAGGGCAAGAAGCTGCCCGCTCGATTGCGTGCCATGGAAGACTACGGCGATCACCGGGATGCTATCGAAAACCTCCTACGGGACTTGGGCTTACACGATCAGGCGCTTCCCGACCAAGAGACACCGAGCATGACGGCCAAGAATCTGGTCGACGCCCTGCAGGTGCTGGTCGAGAGAAAAGACAAGGGAAGCCAACGCAAACGTGGAGAAAGCGTCCGGGACGAGATGGCGAAGCGGGCCGGCGTCAAGCGCACCGACCTGCAGAACTGGATCACGGCCGACGGCGCACTCAGAAAGACTCCGCGGGAACTCGGCAAGCTACACGGTTTCGTCACCCACCGCGAGCAACTGCAGAAGTCGTTCCGGACCATCGGTTTCGACACCACCGCGGACAATCTTCCCGAGGTGGGTCATGTGGCCGGCGACGGTGGAATGACGGCCGACCACCTGGCCGATGCCCTGGCGAGGCTGGCGAGCGATCCGAGGGAGACACTGCAATCCATTGCCAGTCAGCTGGGAATCAGCGCAGGGCTACTCCGGTTGTATGTCGGCACCGGCGCCCAGGGACTTCGCATGGAGGTCGAAGCGGTGGTGAGGCTCGCCAACTACACCGAGCGGCGCGACTCGATTTTCGCCTCCCTCCATGCGATGGGCCAGCACGAGCAGGCCGAGGCGCTGCCGCCCGCGGCGGTCGGCGCCGCGGATTTCGTCCGGGCGTTCCGCGACGCCTTCCGTGACGGCGGTGGACGGGTCGCGGACGCGGTTTGGCGGATGCGCGAGGACCCGGGCCTGTCCGTGCGGGAGGTCGCGGCCGCCGCCGGCGTGCCCTGGGAGGCCTTTGCGATGGCAATCGAAGCGGGCGGTACGGTGCGCAGCCGCGTCGAGGCCCAATTGCAAAACATGGCACCACACCTGGAAAACGGGCTCACTGAAACGTTCGACCGGCTCGACCGCCTCGCGCGTGGCGAACAGATCGTGGTCGCGCCGACGGGCGTGAGCCGAGTGACGCTTCGGGGCGCCGCCTACGCAGCGGACCGCATCTTCCTCGTCGAGGAGGCGGCCGGTGGGGAAGGCCTCGGGCGGGGGGAATCCCAGCTGACGAGGCTGTACGCGCACAACCCCGGACTGGTGCGGGATCCGCGGTCCTATGCCAACGACCGGCCAGCACAGCTGCTGCGCTGGATGTCGACGGTGTTGAAGGAAAAATTCCCGGAGGGGACAGAGGTGCAGTCGTACTACAACACGGAGGACAAGACGATCTATGTGTCGTCGAACGATCCGGTGACCAACGACCGCATTGCCGAGCTGCTCAACGGATCCGGCTTGCGCGACTTGGTGGAAAACCGCACGAGCGGTGGGCAGGACACCCGCGAGACGCGGCACCGGCACAAAATCAGAGACTGGCTTTCGGGCGCGAGGGATTCCGGGGATGAGTTGGTCGGCGAGATCCGCGCGGCGATCGAACAGAACCGCTTCCGGGTTCCTCGACGCAGGGTCTTTGACGCGGGTAGCCCCGTGAAGGTGCATGCCGAACGCCGCATCAAGGACGAGCTGGCAGCGGGCGGCCACCATGTCATGGACCTCAACTTGCTCGCGGGTACCATGCGGGCCTGCGGGTTCTGTGCCGGCGCTTTGGAATTCGACGACGAGCGGCCGCGCGGACCCTTCTGGCAGACGAAAGCCTCCAGCTATGAACTCGACGCGGAGGGGATCATCCAACGCAACATGACGACATCCGTCGGCACCCGAGTAACCCGGACGCGTGATGGCAGAATCACCACCGATTACAACACGGACAGTGACTCGGACGCGTAGCCGGCGTCAGCGGACCTCGTAGGGCCAGGCCATCCGGGAGAACTTCTCCGACACCGCACCGGCCAGTTCCAGGTAGGCACGCGCGGTCGCGGGCTTGAGCGCGGCGAAGTCGAAGTCGGCGCCCTCGGCCAGGTGCGGTTCGAACGGGACGATGTGGATGGACTTGCACCGCGCTTCGAAATGTTCGACGACCTTGTCCAGCTTCAACGCGGCCGAACCGGGCTTCGACGCGCTAAACACCACGTGGGCGTCGCGCACCAAGGCCCCGTGCCCGTGCTGACTCAACCAGTCCAGCGTCGCCGACGCGCTGCGGGCGGCGTCGATGGCGGGCGAGCTCACCAGCACGATGGCGTTCGCCAGGTCCAGCACTCCGGCCATCGCCGAATGCATGATGCCGGTACCGCAATCGGTGAGGATGATGTTGTAGTAATGCCGCAGGATATCCATCGTCTGCCGATAGTCGGTCTCGCCGAAAACCTCTGCCACCGCTGGATCTTGCTCGCTTGCCAGCACCTCCAGCCGGCTCGGCGCCATCCGGGTGTGGTTGCGGACGTCTGCGTATCGCCTGATGTCCGGATCCCGCAGCAGGTCGCGCACCGTCGATGACGTCGACGTGTCGAGGACCCGTTCGGCCAGCGTGCCGCGGTCCGGGTTGGCGTCGACGGCGATGACGCGGTCGGTGCGCACCATCGCCAGCGCCGAGCCCAACCCCAGTGTGGTGGTGGTCTTTCCGACCCCACCCTTGATGGACAGCACCGCAATCCGGAAATCGCCGGTGATGGGTTGCCGAATCTGCTCGAACAATTCCGCGCGTTCGCGTTCCCTGCGGGAGATGCCGGGGTTGACCCGTCCGCCGGTGACGCGGTAAAGCGCCCGCCGCCAACCCGATTCGGGCGCGTGCGGATCGCGGCTCAGGACTTCGGCCTCGTCGAGCGACGGCGGCGTCCGATACCCCTGGAAAGCCGTGGATCCTTCGCGGCGGTGCCGCGGCCCGGCGGGTGCCGGTAGAGGCTGGGAGCCGTCGAGCCCCGGCTCGTCAGGCGGGAGCCGGTCGGGTGCTGGCATCCAGGGCGGAACACCGGGCCATCCGGGCGACGGCGGCGGCAGGGTCGGGGGCCAGCCCGGAGGGGGTGCGTGCCAACCGGGCTCGGGCAACGGCAGGCCGGGGGGCCATCCCGGCGGCAGCGCGTCGAGGAATGGCGGGCTCGCCGCCTGCTCGTCATGTTCGGTCCCGGGCGAGCGAACTTCCGAAAACCCGCCGTCCATCTCGAGTTCCGGGTCGAAGTCGCTGCCGATCGGGGGTGGTGACGTCTGCCATGGCGGCCGTGCCATGCGTCGCAAGGGGCGAGGCCGCTCCTCAGGAGGGGCACCGTTCCCGAGCTCGTCGGGGTCGGCATCGTCGGGCTCCGGGATCGGACCGTCGGATGGTTCACCGGTCGTTTCGGCTTCCGGCGCGGTGGCGAACGGTTCCTCGTCCAGCTCCGCGCGCATCTCCGGGACGAGTTCGATTCGCGGCTCTTGGCGTTGCGCGCGTTGGGCGGCCATCTGAGCCAGCAATTGGGCTGCCCTGCCCTCGATTTCGTCGAATTCAGATGACGGCTCGGCGTCCGGACGCTCGTGGTAGGGATGCATGTCAGTCTCACACCTCGACTCTCGGGAGGACTCTCGGGTCGACGCTCACCTGGCGCGGCGCCGCGATCACTGTGGTTTCCGGGCGGTCCCGCGGGTGACGACAACGGTGACCACCGCCATCGCCGCGCACGTCGCCAGGACGACGAGCACGATGTCACGGGTGCGACGGCTCGTCGGATCACGCTGTCGCGGAACGTTGATCGCATGGCCGGCGAAGGGGTCGCGCCTATCGGCGGCGGCCGGCAGTTCGGCGGTCAGCGCGGCGACTGGGTCCACGACGCCGTAGCCGGTGGCAGGGTTCGGCCCGGCGTCCGGCATCCGCGCGGTGCGCTCGATCCGTTCCATCACCTCACCGGCCGACATGCCGGGGAACCGCGACCGGACCAGGGCGACGACGCCCGAAACGAAGGGGGCGGCGAAGCTGGTGCCGTTGACCGCGACGGCGCCGTGCTGGGGGTCCTGCCAGGCGTTCATCAAACCGGGACCGTTGGGGCTCAACGACGTCAGCTGCTCACCGGGCGCGGCCAGGCTCACCCAGGGGCCATGCAACGAGAACTCGCTCGGCTTCGCGTCCGGTGCCACCGCACCGACGGTGAGGACGTAGTCGCGAAACCACGCCGGGCTGGCGACAGTGGTCACCGAACGCCACGCGTCGGCAAGGGGGAGGTTCGGGTCGCGCACCTCGTTCTGTGCGCTGCACAACCCCTGCGGGCTGAGGTTACCCGCCGCCGCCACCACCACGACGTTGCGCTCGAAGGCATATCGAACGGCCTGCCCCACCGCACCGTCGTCCGGGGCCGCACCCACCGGCGCGCAGGCGGCCTCGGACAGGTTGATCACCGTCGCCCCCATGTCCACGGCGTGCACGATGGCCAGCGCCAGTGTGTGGGTGTTGCCGTAACCCGGCGACACCGCGTTCGGGTCATTCTGTGCCGACCCCGGTCCGTGCGCGGCATACAGGTCGCTGTTCTGTCGGATCGACAGGATCGCCGCGTCCGGTGCGACGCCCGCGAAGGCGTCGTCAGGGCCGGGCGCCGCGGCAATCAAACCGGCGACCAGGGTGCCGTGGGCGTCACAGTCGACCAGGCCGTCCGACGACGAGACGTAGTCGCCGCCCGCTTCGAGCGCGCGGAGCCTCGGATTGGGCGCCACCCCGGTGTCGATCACCGCGACCTTCTGCCCGGCGCCTCGCGAAAAAGCCCAGGCGGCCGAATAATTGAGCATGATGTCGGCGGCGGGGCGCTGCTGGAAGCGGCTGCCGGGAAACACGGTGCCGATCCCGCATGCGGTCCGTTGTTCGGTGGGGTCCGGCGGCGCGACGGGCCCGGTCGGGGGGTCGCCCGGCGGTACCGCCGGCGGCTCGATGGCCTGCGCCATTGCGGGGGCCAGCAACGCGAATGCGAAGGCGATCGCGGCGGCCAGCGCCGCTGCCCGGCGCGTCACGCGATGCCCAATCGCACGTAAGCGCCGGTTGCCCACAGCGCCAACGGGATCAACGCCGCGGTGCTCAGGTAAGCGCCATACGCCGCGGCCGTCGCGAGTCGTCCGCGCACGCGGGCCGGGCCGGCCACGGCAACCGCGGCGGTGGTCGCCAGCAGCAGCCCGAATGCCGTCAGGCGCAACGGCTGGCTGCCGGCCTGGGCCAGCGCACAGCTCGTCACCGCGAGGGCCGCGGCGGGCACGGACAGCGCGGCGCGCTCGGCCGCGTTGCTCGACTGGAGCGCGTAGAGTCCCAGCGTCGCAGCACAGCCCGCCGCGAAGGCGAGTCCGGGCCACTGGACCGGCAGCGCCGGCTGCACCGGACCGTGCGGTCGGAGGACGGCCAGCGCTCCGAGTGCGGCACTGGACGCCAGGCCGGCGCGCCACGCCGCGCGAGCCACCTCGTCCGAGCGCCTGCGGGCCCAGAGGTCTTCCGCGGCGGCGTGATCGGGACGGCCGTCGGGTTCGGTGAGGTGCCGGGGGCCGCGGCGCGTGAACCGCGCCGCCGGGGCCGCGCCGCATCCCACCGTGGCGATCACGGCCAGGCCCGCCCCCACCACCGGGGTCGGGATCCCCGCGGTGTGCGCCGCCAGCGCGAGCCCCGCGAGGATGGCGACCACCGCGGCGGTCAGATAACCCCAGAGTCCCGTGCCGATGCAAAAATACAAGGCGGCCGAAATCGCGGCCACCGCGCCACATCCGGCGGCCAGCGCGTAGCCGCCCCACGCGTGCAGCGTCGCCCAGGCGATCGCGGTCGCCACGGGAAGCACCGACCATCCCAGCGCCGCGCCGACGTCGGACCGGCCATGGGAGCGCTGGGCCATCGCCGCCACCCCCGCGAGCCCGAGCGCCGCAACTGCGGACAACCCCAGCAGCGCAGGGCGATTCGCGCTGAACGCGGGCGCCAGCAGGAAGTACACCCAGATTGCCGCCGCGCCGTACACCCCGGCGAATGCCATCCAACGGGCCGCGCCGCTGTCCCACCCCGCGTAGCCTGCCTTGTTGAGGCGCGCGGCGGCATCGACCACGTCATCGAAGAGCGTCGGCGCCGACAGCGCGGGTTGCGCGGTCAGCCGCAGCAACTCGCCCTCGGTGACGCCGGTCTCGCGTAGCGTGGCGTCGGGCGCGAGCGGCGTGGCGCCGCCGTGCCGGCTCAGCACCCACACGGTGCCGTTGTGCTCGTTCGACGGCTCCTCCACTGAGTGCGCGTCCGCCGCCTCACGAACCCCCGCCAGTTTCACCAGCTCGGGGGTCAACCATGCGAGCGGCACATCGAGCGGCAGCGACACGTCCACCTGAGTCCGGCTGGTCAGGAACGACAATCGCACCTGTGGCGGGACCGGCGAGACGCGTGCGGTCTCTTCCGTTTCGCGGGTTTCGGTCACAGGTCCGGCATCCGCGACAGCTGGATGACGTCGCTTCTGATCGTGCGCGACAGCAGCATCCCCCGCCCCGGGGGCATCGGCTGAGCCTTATAGCCGAAAAGCGCGCCTTCCTCCTTGGTGCCGCTCATCACCAGGGCGTTGCAGGACAAATCCTTCATCCGCCCCACGATCGGATCCATCATGGCCCGCGCGGCCCCGCCGATCCGCCGGGCGACGACCACGCGCAAACCGATGTCCCTTGCCTGCGGCAGGTATTCGACGATCGGACCCAGGGGATGATTGAGCGAGCCACCGGGAATGAGGTCGTAGTCGTCGATGAGCAGGTACACGTCCGGCCCGTTCCACCACGAGCGGTCTTTGAGCTGTTGCTGGGTGATGTCGGCCGGGGGCAGCCGGTCCTTCATCGACGCCGCCAGCGCCGCCATCAGCTCGGCGCACGACTGGGCGGACGTCGCGTATCCGCCGAGGTGGTCGTTGTCGACGACCCCGAGCAGTGTGCGCCGGAAATCGACCAGGACGATCTTGCAATCGCGCGGCGAGGCGTTCGCCATCAACCCCTCGGCGATGTTGCGCAGCAAACTCGTCTTGCCGCACTCGCCGTCGCCGAGGGCGACCAGGTGCGGTTGGGCGTCGAAATCGAGCACGACCGGCGCCAACTCCGTTTCGTTGATACCGATGGCGACCTTGGCCTTCCCGTCCAGGGCGCCCGCGCGGCGCGCGGCATCGACGACAGCACCGCGATCGACGCTGTGGGGCAGCATGCGCACCCGCGGCGCCTGCCTTTCGCCGTAGGCTTGGCGCACCTCGGCGCAGGCGCCGGCAACGCCGGTGGCCAAGTCGTCGACGTCCGAACTGGAGTCGAGGCGCGGCAACCCGATCAGGATGTGCAGCCGCTCCGGGCTCATTCCGCGGCCGGGACGGCCGACGGGAACGAGTTCCGCCCATTTCCGGCCGATATCGCTGTCGACCGGGTCGCCCATCCGCAGCTCGACGCGGGTGCCCAGCATGTCCTTGACCGCCGGCCGGATCTCCATCCAGCGGCTGGCGGTGACAGCCAGGTGAATGCCGTACGAAAGCCCCTGGATCGCAATAGCCTGCAACGCTGGTTCCAACATTTCGAAGTCGCTCTTGATGGTGGCCCAACCATCGACCACAAGAACCACGTCACCGAACTTGTCCTGGTTCAACGGGTCCCGGGCCGCCGCGTCCGGCGGCATCCCGGCCAGCTGCGCTTTGCGCTGCCGGAAGTCGCGCATCGACTCGATCCCGAGGTCCCGGAAGCGCAGCTCGCGTTCGCGCAGCAGCCCGCTGACCTCGGCCACGGTACGGCGGATCCGGTCGGCGTCCATCCGGCCGGCGACGCTGCCGACGTGCGGCAGATTAGCGAGGCTGCCCAGGGTCCCCCCGCCGAAGTCGAGGCAGTAGAACTGCAATTGCTCGGGCGTGTGGGTGGCGGCGGCGGCCATGATGATGGTGCGGATCGCCGTCGACTTGCCCGACTGCGGCCCCCCGACGACCGCGACGTTGCCCTGCGCGCCCGACAGGTCGATCACCAGGGCGTCGCGGCGCTGGTCGTAGGGGCGATCCACCAGTCCGATCGGAAGCCAGAGCCGTCCGTTGCGGTTCGTCGGATCGCTCCACTTCGGATTGGGCAGCAGCACGTTGATCGCCGGACTGGCCTCCAGTGGGGGCAGCCACACCTCGTGCGCGGGACGGCCATGCCCGCGCAGCCTGCCCACCACGACGTCGAGCAGGGTGGTCTTGGTGGGCCCGGAAGAGGTTTCCGCATCGGCGGCGCCGCTGACGTCCTCGATCGGCGCGGCCGGCACGGGATCCTTTTCGACGGGCGTCGCGGTGAACAGCTTCGGCGCCCGGGCGCCCAGCAACGACGTCCGCCCGGTCCGGTACGTCAGCCGGGGGCTGACGTACTCACCCGAGACGTAGGACGCATTGAAGCGGATCGGTTCGTCGGCGTCGCATTTGAGGAACGCGGAACCGGGAACGCTCGGCAAATGGTAGGCGTCCGGCACACCGAGCACACTGCGTGACTCGCCGGCCGAGAAGGTTTTCAGGCCGATCCGGTAGGACAGGTGCGAGTCCAGCCCACGGAGCTTGCCCTCCTCGAGGCGTTGCGACGCCAGCAGCAAATGAATGTGCAACGACCGGCCGAGTCTGCCGATCATGACAAACAGCTCGGCGAAATCGGGCTTCTGCGAAAGCAGTTCGGAGAACTCGTCGACCACGATGAACAGCGCCGGCAGGGGGTCCAGCTCGGCACCGTTGGCCCTCGCCCGTTGGTATTCGGTGACGTTGGGGAAGTTGCCCGCCGAGCGCAGCAGCTCCTGGCGGCGGTTCATCTCACCGGCCAAGGCGTCGCGCATCCGGTCGACCATCGTGAGCTCGTCTTCGAGGTTGGTGATGATCGCGGCGATGTGCGGCACGCCGTCGAGCCCGAGAAACGTTGCCCCGCCTTTAAAGTCGACCAAAACTAGATTCAACACCTCCGGCGAATGTGAGGTGATCATGGCCAGCACCAGGGTGCGCAGGAATTCGGACTTGCCCGAGCCCGTGGCGCCGATGCACAGGCCGTGCGGGCCCATGCCGCCCTCGGCGGACTCCTTGATGTCCAACTCGAGCGGCTGACCGGCCGGTGTGTAGCCGACGGGCACCCGGAGGCGGTTGCGCGGGCTGGGCTGGCGCCACACCTCTTCGGGGTCGATCGTCGCGGCGTCGGGAATGTTCAGCAACGCCATCAGGCCGGGATCGGTGGCTCGGGCATCCGACTCCAGGTTGACGATGTGGGCGGCCCCGCCCAGCTGGTATCGGCTGAACGCGCGCGCGGTGGCCTCGGCCTCGGCGAGCGAGATCCGGTCCGGGGTGGCAAAGCGCTCCGTGCCCGCCGCGGTGCGCGCGCCGACGTCGTCGTCTTCGACCACCAACTGCAACCCGCGCCGCGTGGCCGCGCCCGCACGCGGGCCATTGAGGTCCAGCACCGTGACGCTGTCCAGGCCGGCGTCGGTGACCAACCTCTCGTCACCGGTGACACGACCGTCGTCGATGACGACGACCAACTGACGAACACCCGGACCCGGCAGGGCATTCCGGGTGAAGCGGCCCCGCTCCGCCAGATCCGGCGCCAGTGAGCTCTCCAGCAGTTCCAGCGACGGGAAGAGCAGCCGCATGCTGCCGCAGCCGTCGCGCGCCGTTGCATGCTGCGCCTGCGGCAACCACTTCACCCAGCTCCAGCAGGCATTGTCCGGGTCGGCGGTCACCACCGCGACCTGCAGGTGGTCCGGACCGTGAAAGGCGGACAATTCCAGGATCATCGAACGCACCAGCTGGCGGCCCAGGTCCCGGTCGCCCTGCAGGGTGACCGTGGGAAACGCGCGCAGCGACACCGCGGTGGGCAGCGAATGCACCACCGAATGGGTGCTGACAAACCGTCGCAGGGCGTTGGTGGACACCGGCTCCAAGTCCTCCGGCGGACCGGTTTCCGGTGCCGTCAGCCGGGTGGCGAGCCGGTGGGTGCCCACTCCGACGCGGACGTGACAAAAGTCGTTGTCAGTGGGCCGGCGCTCCCACATGCGACGTGTGCCGGCGATGTCGATGAGGGTCCGCGGATCGGGGTGACTCCACTCCAGCGCGGCCCGCTGGGCGTCGCCGGTTGTTTCGGCGTCCTCACGCAGGCCGGCCAGATAGGTGAAGAAATCCTTGCGCTCCTCGTCGAGTTCGGCCGCGGCCTTACCCGCTCGGCCGGCGCCACCGCCGCCCATGAACATGCCCGCCATCGACATCACCATCATCATGGGAAAGATCAGGAACGTCGGGTTGCGGGTGACGTCCCGACCGCCCACCGTGATCATCAGCGCGATCATGCCGACGCTGGCGACGACCATCATCAGCGGCATCAGTTTGGTCAGCAGATTGCCCGGGATGACGCGCGGCACTTCCGGCGGCGACTGAAGGGCAACCTCCCCGCCCGGCATCCGCGGCGGTGCGACCCGCAGGCGGCGGACGAAACCTTGCCTAGCCAAGCTGCCTCCCGTGCCGACCCCGGACCGGCGTCACGAGCCCCAGGTAGTGTTTCCACCATGTCTCACATGGCAGGCCGCGCGCGATGGCGGTAGCGCTGCCGCTGGCCGAGCCGGACCCCGCGTTCGAAGACGAGCAAGGGTTGAGCAGGATCACCGTTGTGGTCGGCCGGCTGCTGTTGGACGTGGGTGCGCCCGACAACGCCAGCGTCGCGGAAATCACCGGTGACGTCATCCGGATGGCCAACGACCACCTTACCGGTCAGACGGATCCGGGCGCCAAATTCGATGAGGGCGAAAGGAAATGGACGTTGTCACGCCTCACCGGCGAGGCTCTGGACCCCGACCGGTCGTTGCGGGACGCCGGCGTTTGCGACGGCGATCTGCTGCTCGTCCGGCAAACCGGCCGCCCCGCGCCGACCCCCTTGGTCGACGACGTGGAAGGCACGCCGGATGCCGCCGGCGACCGGTGGGCGGTCAAGCACGGCCGGACGGCGACCCGCTTGGGGCTCGGCGCGGCGATGGCCGCCGCCACCGTGCTGGTGCTTCGATTGGGCGTCGGCGCGCCGTCGGTGTTCGGCATGCCGATACCGGCGCTGGCGGTGCTCGCCACCGGATTGGGCTGCGCGGCCGTCGCTTTCCTCGCCTCGAGGCGTCCCGGGGACGCCGAAGCCAGGGCGTGGCTCGCCGGCATCGCGCTGCTGCTGGTATTCGGCGGGTCCTGGGCTGTGGTCCCGGACGCGCACGGCATCGACGCGCTGCCCGTGGCCCTGGCGATCACGGCCCTGGTCGCGTTGGTGGGGCTGCTGACCTCGCGGCCAGGCCGGCCGCTGTACAGCGCTGTCGTCACGCTCGGGTTCCTGGGCACGCCAGCCGCACTGGCGGAGCTGCTCTTTCGCCCGGCTCCACGCTCGGTGGGGGCACTGCTGGCCACGGCGGCCGTCATCGTCGTGTACCTCGCCCCGCGGGCGACGATCCTGCTGTCCAGGCTCCCCGTGCCGCGCGTTCCGACCGCCGGTGAGCCGCTCGACGACATCGAAACCCAGGGCGGAACGGCGGTTGACGGTGTCAGCGCCATCGGCAAGCAGGTCATCCCGACCGAGGAAGGTGTCGCAGAGCAGGTTCGGCGCGCCAGGGACCACCTGACTGGAATCGTGACGGCTGCCGCGATGTTGGCCGTCGTCGGTTGTTCCTGTGCACTGGGCGTCGGCCGTGAATTCTCCTGGCAAGGGACGCTGTTCGGCGTTACCGTTGCGGCGGTGCTCTGTTTGCGGGGGCGCAGCCACCACGATTTGGCGCAGTCCGCCATGTTGATCGGCGGCGGACTGGTGGTCGCGCTCGCGGTCATCGTCCAGACCGCCACCTTCGTCGACGGGTGGCAAGTCAACGCCGCTGTCGCGCTGCTCGCCCTGACCGTCCTGATGGTGCTGTGTGGTTTGGTGGCGCCACAGCGTGAGTTCTCACCGGTGCTGCGGCGCTGGGTCGAGATCCAGGAGTACGTCGCGATCGCGGCGATCTTCCCGCTGGCCTGCTCGATCATCCGGCTGTACACCTTCTTCCGCGAGCTGCGGATCTGAGGTCAGCCCCTCGGCGGTGTGATCTTGGACCCCTCGGCGTCGCCGGCTATTCCGTCGTGGGCGATCAACGCCGCCTGCGGTGAGAGCTCGGGTCCCGGCGGCAGTAGCCCCAGCACGCTCCACGGCGCGGGCCGCGGCTGTTGGTCGGCGCCGGCGGCGGCCTTGCCCCCCTCCATCCCGAGGGCTGCCGCGGCGGCCGTGTCCGCGACATGGAAGCGCACCCCCACGTCGTCGACGTAGAACAACGGCCCCATCTCCTGGCCGCCGGGCCCGTCGCCGGTGGCACGCACGTATTCACCGGTCCCGGGCCTGAGGTAGACGGTGTCCAGCGCCGGACCCCCACCGTCCGCGGTGGCCAGGCGCACCGGTTGCGCGCCGTCGGGCAGGGGGAGGCGATCGCCGACCAGCATGTGAGTGATGGCGCCGGACGCGGAAGCGTTGCGCTGCCAGGACATACACACCACCCGGTCGGGATCGGCGTGGATGAAGCGCGTCGGGGTCGCCGGGTAGCGGTCCACCCGCAAGGCGTGGACGACGGGTGCCCCGCTGACCAGCGCCGGGGAGACCGAGATCGGTGCGGCAGCGGCGGGGGATTCCCGGTTGCCGTATCGGATGATGTCCGCGGCGGCCGCGGAGATCGGCTGCAGTCCCTCGCGCAGCGCCACGTAGAGCTGCTCGCCGCGCGAATCGACCGCGGTGAGGATGGCCCCCACCCGGTAGCCGTCGGGTAGGTATCCGGCCTGCTCGCCCTCCCCGGGGATCTCGATCGGCACGATCGGATCGACCAGCGGGAACGCGTCGAGCAATCCCGGTGAGACATCTCGAATTTCGCTGTCGTTCAAGTGCAGCGCGTTGTGCAGGGTCGGGTCGGCCGGGTCGATGGCGGCCCGTACTCCGTTGTATACAAGGTATGTGGAGCCCCCCGACTTGGTGAGAAACATCTGCTCGGGCGACGCCGGGCGGATGCGATCACCTAGCACAGGCTCGCTCGCCAGCACCGTGGTCTCGACCGCGGGGGCGTGGGGTTGGTCGGCGGCGGAGCCCAGTTGTGTGGAATCACACACCGTCCACGACGCAACGGCCGGGTCCGCCGCACCGTGGATACTGCTGGGCGCCCCGACGATCCCAACCGCCGGGCCTAACGGAACGGTGTTAAGGAACTTGTCGTCGACTTGCTTTGGGGAATCGCTCTTTCCGACGATCAGCCGGGCCGACGCGAGATTGAGGACCGGATGCAGCCGATCACCGATGCGTACGAACAGTGTGCCGTTGGACTTGCTGAGCATGATGGTCGAATCCCCGAAGTTGGGGGCCGGCCTGAAGAATGCCAGCACCCCGGCACCGCCGCAGATGAGGACGGCGAGGATCAGGCCGACCAGCAGCGCGCGTATCTGTCCGCGCATCGGGTCGTGGATCATCCGCGAATCGGCGCGGATCAGCGCGTGTTCCAGCCTGCGGATCAGCAGCCGATACCCGTTGACCTGCGCGCGCGTCGTCACCTGCGCCGGCATTGCGGGCCCCCATCAGGTTTCGAGGACGGACAAGAAGTCCAGACCAGCGTACTCCGCCACGACAGGCGCTGCCGCCGAACCCATTTCGTTTTCCGCGCGGAAAGGGGGAAGTGAGTGACCATTCGTGACGCCACGCGCGCCGGCCGGGGTCGAGAGGATGAGCCCCCGCCGCTGTCGGCGAGCACGGCGATCATCCCGCAGCGCGTCATACCGATGGCGATCCTGCTGGCGGCCCAAACCCTCGTCGCGCTCGGAATCATCGGTGCGGTCCCGCTGCACCGGCCGGGGTGGTCCGGCGCCGCAATGGGTTTGGCGGTTGCCCTGATCGTGATGCTTCCCGTCCGCGGAGGGTCGTTGTCGCACCGCGCGGCGCAGCGGCTCGTCTTCCGGTACGACAGCCGCCGACGCGGGCAGCGGCGATCCGACGCGTTCGACACCCAACTGCCCGGGAGCGCCGCGATGGGCTTCCACTGGGACCGACAACTGTTGATGTCAGTGATCCGAATCGATCAGGATGCGTCCGCGATGACGATCATGGAGCCCGCCGCCGTGGTATCGGGACAGACCATCCCGCTGCGTCTGCTCGCCGAATGCCTGCGCCAATTCGATGTTTCGCTGGATTCCGTCGATGTGATCGGCCGGGGAGTCCGGTTACCGGGCCGCAACCCCATCCAGGCCGCGTACGACGCCGTACTGGGTCCGCTGCCGGCGATCGCCGCGCGCACGGTGTGCGTGGTGATCCGCGTGGATCCGGATCGGTGCCCCGACGCCGTGCGCCGCCGGGGCGGCGGGTGGGAAGGGGTGCTCCGCACCGCAGCGACCGCGACCAGCAGGGTCGCCAACCGGCTGGTCGAGGCGGGACTGCGTTGCCGCGTCCTCGGCAAAGCCGAGATCGCCGAGCTCGCAGACGAATTGTCCGCCGGGCTCGACCCTCAGGAGGTCCAGGAGAGGTGGGCCGCCTGCCATCAGGGCCGGTTCGAACTGCGCACCTTTTTCCTCAAGCCGTCGATGTTCACCGAGGCGGGGTTGGGTCAATTGTGGACCGTGCCGACTCAGGCGACGACGGTTTGCCTCTCGCTGCGCCGCGAAGACCGTTCCGACGGCGTCAAGCTTCGTGGCCTGGTTCGTTTCGAGACGTACGGACGCGTCCGGGCCCGGCTGGACGGCCTCGGGGAGTTGCCCGGCAGGCAGCGCGCCGCGTGGATGTCCACGTTGCCGGTGCCGCCGCCACGACGTCCGCTGCGGCACTGGGTGTTTGGCCGAGGGCTCGATTCGCTCGTGGACCTCGCGGTGCCGGCCTCCGGTTGCGGCCAGCTGATCGGGGCCGACGAACTCGGGCGGGCCGTTGCCCTGCCGCTCTTCGGACCGGGAGTGCGACGCGTCGAGATGTGCGGCACGTTGCATCTGGCCCAGCAGGTGGTGCTGCGCTCCGTGGCTCTCGGTGCCCGGGTCCGGGTGAACACCAGCCGGCCGGCCGCGTGGCACGCGATGTCCGAGCAAATCGCCGACCACGACTTACTGGATGTCAACGGCCACCACGTGGAACCCGCCGCGAGCGACCAGCCATCCCATTATGGGGTAGAGCTGTTCGACGGGGTGGCCGAGCGAAGGATCCCGGATACCATGACAATGGTGGTGGTCAGACCGTGGCACGCCCAGCCCACCGAGAATGCCGATGTGACATTGCGATTGCTCGACAACGATCGGGACCTGGTGCGAGTGGACACCCATTCGGGATCGGCTGTCGTGACCATGGTGGCCACCGACGACGAGATGCGATACATCGGGTCGTCATTCGCCATGGCCGGCTGACGTGACGAGAGGGGCTTCGATGGCCGACCGGGGACGACAGGACCGGGTCACCCGCGGCCTGTGGATCGCCGTCGCGATCGTGGGGCCGGTGACCTTGGCGGTCAGCGTCGGCTCGCCGGTCGCGTTCGATTTCCCGGTGCGGCTCGGCGTGCCCGCCGCGGTCGTGGCGGCGGTGGGCCTCGTGCCCCGTCAGCCCAGCCGTGGCTGGCTCGTCGTCGTTCTGGCCGCCACCGGATTCTCCGACGCGCTGTTGGCGTGGACCCGAGCCGGGCATCCGCATTGGGCGCTGACCGTGGTGATGGCGCTCAACGGACTGCAGGCCGTGGCGGCGATGGGTGCGCTGATGCGTGAGGCCAGGGTGGTCACGCCGGCCGGAACCGCTGTCCCGCCGGACTATTCCGCGTATGTCCGCATGCTCCAGACGTATCAGGCGTATGCGGCGCAGTATCAGCCGGCGCCGTCCGATGCCCATTCCGCCGCGCGGCAAGGCGCGGCACACGGACGGGCCGGTGCCGATGCCGGGGCCACGGCGGCGGGCGATTCCTATGCGGAGCTGCACGCCAGGTACGCGCAGCACGATGTGGGCGCCGCGGCCCAGCGGCGGCGCGGCTCGGGCGGCGAGCGGCCCGCGGGGCCGGGGATCGATCCGGGCATGCCGGGCGCGAACCGCGGCGCCCCCGGAAGCGACCCGTACCGGGCGTACCGGCAGCACCCCGGCGACAACACCGTTCAGCCGCCGGGCCCCTAGCCGGCTGCGCTGCACAAGGCTTGGCCAATCGATCCGCCGCTACGGGTGCGCCTTGGAGGCGAACCCGTCGGCCACCGAGGCGGCCAGTTCCAGGTATTCCAGACGGGTCTTGCGTTTCATCAGTTCCAACGAGATCTCCCCGCCCTCGCCGAGGTGCTGATCGTAGGAGATGACAAACAGGGAGCGCACGCGCGAGCGGAAATGCTGGGTCAGCTTGTCCAGATCGATCGGCATCACACCGGGGCGGGCCGAACTCAAAACCACCCTGGCATCGGGCACCAAATGGGCGTAGCCGTGGTGCTGCAGCCAATCCAGTGTCGCCAGCGCGCTTCGGGCGGAGTCGATCGCCGGTGAGGCGACCACGATGAGCGCGTCGGCGGTGTCGAGGACACCGCGCATGGCCGAATGCGTCATGCCCGTGCCGCAGTCGGTGAGGATGATGTTGTAGAAGCGGTCCAGGATCCGGTGCACCGCCCGATAGTCGCCCTCGGAGAATGCTTCGGAGACAGCGGGATCGCGCTCGGAGGCCAGGAATTCCAGTCGGCTGGGGCTTTGCGAGGTGTGCCGCCGCATGTCCGGGTAGCGAAGCAGTTCCCCGTCGGTGAGCAGGTCGCGCACCGTCGAGGGGGTCTCGTTCGGGCCCCGCTGGGCGAGGGTGCCGAAGTCGGGGTTGGCGTCGACCGCGATCACCCGGTCGCCCCGCAACGACGCGAAGGTCGCGCCCAATCCGACGGTTGTCGTGGTCTTGCCGACGCCACCTTTGAGCGAGAGCACCGCGATGCTGTACGAACCCCGCACCGGCTGATTGGCGCGATCGGCCAAGAGCCGGAACCGCTCTTCGGCCGAGGATTCACCAACGTTGACCGTTCCGGCGGTCATGCGATGCAGCGCTTTTCGCCAGCCGCCCCGCGGCGCGGGCTTCGTCGGGCGAATCAGGCCGAGTTCGTCGGCGGCCGGGCCGGTCATGGCTCGGTGCCGGGACGGGTCGTCGGGCGTGGCGCTGGTGAAGTGCGTCGTGAGCGGCGGACCGACGGGCCCAGCGGTCGCTGATCGACCGGTCACAGCGGCCCCGTCGGTGTGGTCACGGTATGTCACACGGTCTCCAGCGGTCGCTAGTTCAAATTGAGCGTCTGCAGAATGCCGGCCAGCGCCGCTTTCACGTCGCTTCCTTCGATGCGCACCAGGTCGTCCTCGTCCAGGCCGGCCAGCCCCGAGTCGAGCCCCTCGGTGAGCCGGTAGGCGCGCTCCTCCTCGGCCATCTCGATCACGTTGCGCACGAAGCGTCCATTGCCGGCCAAATCGATGCTCTTGCGCACGTTTCCGTCATGGTCGGTGGACTGCTCGGCGCAGAGCCGTGTGCACACGTTCACCAGCTCGTCGTAGGCGTCCGGCGACAGCTCGGAGTCGCGCGACTTGGCGATCAGGCGACCGATGTCACCCAGTTCGGTCGGGCTGTACGACGGGAACCGAATCCGCTTGGTGAATCGCGACGAAAGGCCCTCGTTGGACGCGAGGAAGCGGTCGATCTCCGCGTCGTAACCGGCGATGATCACCACCAGGCGGTCACGGTCGTTTTCCATCCGCGCCAGCAGCGTATCGACCGCCTCGCGCCCGAAGGCGTCACCGCCCGACAGGCCGGTTTGAATCAGCGTGTACGCCTCGTCGATGAAAAGAACCCCGCCCATGGCGGTGTCGATCAACGCGCTGGTCTTGATCGCCGTGCTGCCCAGGTGTTGACCGACGAAGTCCTGCCGCTTCGCCTCGACGACGTTGAGCGATTCCAGCAGCCCGAGGCCGCAGTAGGTCTTGGCCACCACCCGCGCGATCGTCGTCTTACCGGTTCCCGGCGGCCCGGTGAACGCCAAGTGCAGGCTGCGCGAGCCGGTGCTGAGGCCTTTGTCCTCACGCATCTTCGCCAGGCGGGCCGCGGAACGCAGCTTCGCGACCTGTAGTTTGACGTCGGTGAGGCCGACCTGGCGGTCGAGTTCCTGCTGCGCGGCCCGCAGGTGTTCGTTACCGCGTTCGGTCAGGCTTTCGGCGTCCATGTCGGCCGACGTCGGTGAGCTGTCCGGATCCCATCGGTTGGTCCGTGCATTGATCGCCTCGTTGGTCGTGATGACAAGTCGGTACTTGGGATCTTTGAGGGCCGCGTAATTGGCCTCGAAGCCTGGCTCTTCGCTGTAGGTCCGCTCGAAGATCTTCCGCGCCTCGGCCTCGTTGCCCATTTCCCGCAGCGTGAGGCCCTTGCAGAATTCGGCGGCCCGGCGAGCGGCCGGGATCGGGCCCTCGAGGGCCTGATCGAGCCGCCGGAGCCCCTCGCCGAACAGTCCCATCTGCGCGCACGCCGATCCCACCATCAGGTGTGCGCCCGCGGCCAGGTACTCGTCGACGAAGGCCGTGGAATGAGCCAGTGCCGCCAGCACATCGGGCCACCGCTGGGTGGTGAAGTGCAGGATGCCGCGCATGTAGGCGCGCACCTCGTCGGTGGCCGGGTCGGGCATCGCCGCTCGCGCCGCCGCGAGGTCGTCGAGGATGTCCTCGGCCTCGTCGTAATCCTTGCCTTGGATGAGGCTGGCCACGTAAGCCAGTTTGACCTCGGTGGCCGAGCTCAACGTGTAGTCCACGTAAAGACCCGTCTCGAAGCGCCCGCACAACGCCCGTGGCGCCAGACCCAGCCGGCGTTGCTCGCGGCCCAACGACGCGACGGTGCGGTGCAGGTGATGAATCACCTCCGGGGTGGTTTCGCCGGCGGCCGCGCGTCCCAGCCACGCGTCACACATGTCCGGGTCGTATTCGGTTGCCCGTTGGAATGCCTTGGCCGCGTATCCGATATCGCGCTCCACCTCCAACCCGTCGATTTGAATCCCGAGTGAGAGCACCCCCGCGTCGAACACACGCTGCGCGTTTCTGTTGTCACCACTCATCAGTGGCCCCTAACTCCCGGCCAACGGAACCGGGTTCGTGCAACGGCCGACACGTGAGCGACCGCGTTTGCGGGACAGCCGGATACTGCCGGGTCGTCTGCGATTGTACTAAGCTGTGGGCCAGAGGTTTTCATGAGTTCGCGCTATCGTTCGGCGAAGGTGGTCACATGGAGGGGGCATCGGTCGCGCGCAACGGAGGGCTTGAAGTCCGTACCACCGAGCGTGGCGTGCCGACTGCGCTCAAGATCGATAAGCGTGAGTTATCGAAGTCCCCAGCGCAATTGGCGAACGACATCCTTTTGCTGTGTCGGCTGTCGGCGGTGCGCACGCAGGTCGCGCGCCGGCGCGCCCTGGTGGCTCGGGGGGTGAGTCCGGCCGTGCTCCGCCGGCTGCAGCTGTCCACGGAGGACGAACTGGCCCGCGCCGAGGCGGCGCTGGGGCGCGATCCGGATGCGCGGACCGATACCTGGTTGACACCAATATGACCGGCGGACTTGCCGATTCGTTGCTGGCCCGGATCAAGAGGCAGCGTGACCTGCTCAATGCCATGGATGAGCATTGCCGGAACATCTCGGTGCGCGTCACCAGCGGCGACAGGTCGGTGAGTGTCGAGGTCGACGGGTCGGGGCAGATGACGGGCTTGTGGCTGGCGGATTTCGCGTACCGGCGGGGGGCCGACGCGTTGGCGAAGCTCATCACCGACACGGCCCGCGTCGCGGCGGCCCACGCCGCCGACCGGCAGAGCCACCTGCTAACCGAGTTCACCGAGCAAATGTCCGCGCTGCGGCGGGCGCCGCTCACCGGCCGCAACGGCGCGAGTTTCCAACCGGGCACCGGCTGGGAATGATTCGGCGCCAGTGCCCCAGGGCATTTGGCGCTCGCTCAGCGCCGGCTGAGTCGAAACGGACACGTTTGTGTCACGTCGGGACGTGGCGACCGGAAATCCCGTCATGCCGCCACTAGCCTCGCGCCATGACCACTTCCCCCCTCATCGACGACGAACGCGCCATCGAGGGGGCGCACAATGCCGACTGGCAGGCCGGCGCCCGCGCCGCGCGACGGCTGGCCTGGATCTGCCTGACCGTAGTGCTCGTCGAGGGTGTGATCGGCCTGTGGCAGGGCCTGGCGGTCGGGTCCGTCGCGCTGACCGGATGGGCGCTCGGCGGTGCGTCCGAGGCCCTCGCCAGCGGGATGGTGGTCTGGCGCTTCAGCGGCGCCCGGACGTCGTCGCCCGTCGCGGAGCGGCGGGCGCAACGCGGCGTCGCGGTGTCGTTCTGGCTGACCGCCCCGTACATCGCCGCGGAGTCCCTGCACGACCTCGCCGGCGCCCACCACGCCGGGACGTCGGTGATCGGCATGGCGCTGACGGTGGGCGGGTTGCTGCTCATGCCGGTTCTCGGCCGGGCCAACCGTCAACTGGGCGAGCGATTGGGTTCGGGAGCCACCGAGGCCGAGGGAATCCAGAACTACCTGTGCGGCGCGCAGGCCGCCGGTGTGGTGATAACCCTTGCGCTGACCGGGTTTTGGCCGGGCGGTTGGTGGGTGGATCCGGCCGTGGGGCTGGGCATCGCCGGCGTCGCGGCCTGGGAGGGCGTCCGCGCCTGGCGCGGCCACGATTGCGGCTGCTGAGGGGTCAGCCCGAGGCGGGCATCGTCGGCAGGGGTGGGCCGGCCCCGTCGTCGGGCAGTGCGGCCAGGCCCCGCGCCGCGGCGGCGGTGCGGCCGCGAGCCGACGGCCAAGCGGCCTCGCGTCGATCGTTGTCCGTTATTGCTGAGTCAACGTCTTGAACAGTTCCGCGGCGACGGCTTTCATCCCTTCCCGGTTCGGGTGGAACGAACTCGCCACGCGGTAGAGAGGTTGCATCGGCTGGATCCACGTGTCTCGGCTGCCGAGTTCGTGTCCGCGGCCGAGTTGAGATGCCCGAAGGACTTCGGCTCCGGTTCGCTCGGCGGCGCCGGTGAACACGTCGGTAAGTTGGTCGTGAATGGTCGCAAGCGCGACGATGACGGACCTGTCGAACGGGACGTCGGCGAAAGGGGTTGTGGCGGCGCCCACCATGGGCAGGTAGTCAACCAGGATTATCCGCGCCTGTGGTGCGCGCGAGCGTGATTCGGTCACGATGCGCGCCAACCCGGCTGTGGCGGTTTCTCGTTGCTCCGCGGTCACACGCGGAATGTTCTCCGGTCTCCAGCGCCGCAGCAGCCCGCCCGTGGCTCGGGCGAGTCGGAAATAGACACCCAGTTTTACCGCTGAGCCCAGGTATTCGAGATCGTTGCCGGCGGCGGTTACCAGGACTATGTCGGTGTCCGCGGGTAGCGATGTGATCTGGGGTGCGAACTTCGTTAGACCGACGCGCTGAGTGGTATCGAGAATTGTCGCCGTCGTCGCTCCCGAGACCGTGAGGTCGGTGAGATCCGCGCCGAGCGCGCGGGCCAGGAAGTTCGCGTAATTGTCGCTGGATCGCATCGCAGCGCGGTTCACGACGGGTTTGATGCCCGGGCCGGCGGCGTATGAGCTGCCCAGCGCGGCAATCTTATGGTAATTGGTCATTTCGTGGTGACTCCTCCACATCGATATCGTTGTGGCAGTCGGTGATTGGTTGAGTGCGCCGGGCGCATCAGCGGGGTGCCGCGCGATGGGCTGCCACCTCGAACCCGACGTCGGATACCGACACTGCGTCAACTCCGGTGCCTTCGCTGAGCCGGGTCAGGACATGGCCGGGTGGCATCTCGATTGCATGGGTGACCCCCAGTTCCGGCAGGATCTCCGCGATGGTCCTCCATTGCACCGGCTGCGAGACGGATTCGACCAAGTCGCTCAACACCGCTTTGCCGGTGCGTACTCGACGCCCCCGGGTGTTGGTCAGGTAATCGGCGGACAGGGGCCGATCGGGAACGGCGCGAAGATGGTCAGCCAAGGCGTCGCGGACTGGTCCCTGCAGGGGGCAGTGCGAGGCCACGGCGACATCGAGCACCTGTACTTTCTCAGCGCCCGCGTGCTCGGCCGCCGGCATCAGCCGGCGAATGGCGTTCCGGGTGCCGCTGAAGACGACCTGGCGGCGGCTGTTGTCATTGGCGAGCCACAGTGGGTCGTCCGGCGTGCCCACCTGAAGCGCAAGCTGGCCGGCGCTGCGGGCGTCAATGCCGAGGACCGCCGCCATACCCCAATGCCCGTGCGCGCAAATGCGTTCCATCATTGTGGCCCTCAAGGCCACCGTCTGAAGGGCCTCGGTGAAGGTGAGTGCACCGCAGATCACCGCTGCGGCGAAGGCGCCGACGGAATGGCCCGCCACGACGGTGGGTCCGGGCACACGCCAGGCGTGAATTAGCGATCGCGCAGCCGCGACTCCCACGATCAGCAGTGCCAGCTGTGCGTTGGCCGTGCACCCGAGGCTTTCCGCCGTATCCAGGTCGCCCAGGCTGGGCCCGTCGGGTTCCGCGTTCAGGAACTGTCCGGCCTCTTCCAGGCTCGCCTGGCACAGCCCTGGGAAGGCCAGCATTCCGCTGTGCTGTGATCCCTGACCGGGGAAGAGGAAGGCTGTCATCGCCCTGCCACAAGCGATTTGGTGGACACGAGGAAGATTCCGGTCGGCGTCTTGACCAGCACTTCACGCGCGCCGCAGAACACTTCCGCGAGCGCCACCGCCCCGATCTCGAGATCGAGCTGGGCGTCGACGCGGGCGGGAAGGTCGTCGAGGACGTTTGGCAGGCGGTCGAATAGATGCTGTGGGGGGCGGCCACGGATCACGATGTCGAGGTCACTGTCGGGCCCCAGAGTTGCGAGTCCCGTCGCGAGTTCGAACCCGGCGCTGCCCGTTGGTCCCCACTGCAGCGGCAGGTTCCGCAGCCGTCGCCGGAGCTCAACGAGCGCGCGCGCCGCGGGTACCTGCGATCGGATCCGGTCGACCCGGTCTACGAGCTGTTCGGGTGTGAGCAGCTCAACGACATTCGTCGCCGCCGTCGTCGTACCCCAACGTTTTCCACGCGTGCAGCCCCTGACGCCGACAGCTATATGGTCATTGGGAGCGACGGCCCGGCGCACCACGGCCCACGGTGCTCGCACCAGCGACTGTCGCGCCCAGGGCGGGGCGTCGCCCGCGAGTTGGTCCGGACGCTTCAACCGCAGCAGGTCATGGGCCCGCACGGTGTGAGTCGCACCGGCTATGTCCATTGGCGGGCCAGTCTCTCGCGCACCTCGATCGAGGCCGCCCTACTGACTACCGCTGCGCTGCTGGTCATCCGGTTGGACAGATCGGTGGGACTCGTCCTGGCCCGGTCGATCGCCCCAGTGATCGCTTCTGACACGACTTTTCGGTCGGCTTCGGTGGGCGCGTCCGCGTCGGAGACCGTCAGTAATCCGTCGCAGAAGCCCAGCTCGGCCCAATCGCGAACCGCGTAGCTGAGCGGCTTGACGGTCTTGGCGAGTTCATCGAGCTCCTCCACGGTGCGCTGGGTGATACGAGCCGCCGCGGGTTTGTGCATCGCGTGGATCTCCACGCCCGGATCGTCAAGGGCGAGTATCTGATTAGCCTGTAGCCCGTGCGCGAGGAAGCCTCCGGACAGTGCCCTGCCGACGACTAGGGCGATAACTGGGTGCCCGGCGACGCGGGCAGCGTGATATGCGTCGACCGCTGCGGCGATCGCCTGATGGAGGCCGGCCATTTCTTCGATCCGTCCGTATGCCTGGCTTGGGAGGTCGACGATCGCGACGATGGCCCGTTTGTCCGAGGCGGGCTGGTCGTCGTCTGCGCCGCAGACCGCCCGTACCGCCTGTGCCAGCGCCAGTGACTCCGTGAGTCCGAGCTGTCCCTCTCGGGCGCGGTGGAAGGGGTTGTGCGGGTCCGGGACGACGGCGAGATACGTCGCGTCCGCCGTGTCGGCGCGCAGAACCGACGGGATGAGTGCCGTGGGTTCGCCCCCCAGCAGCCGCAGCCATGTTGCTCCTCGGCTGACCGCGGGTTCGGCGGGCGCGGGCCTGGCGAACCGCCGGCCGGATACCGGCTCGTAGGTTGCTCCCCAGATGGTCCGGAGGTCGTGTGGCTGGGGCGGATCTGACGGATCGATCACCGCAAGTCGGCTGCTCAGCACGTCCAGGCGTTCGCTGCGGTGCGTTGCCGGTCGGGCGCTGGGCGCGGCGACCGCGGCGCTGACGGCGGCACGGATTTCCGCGGCGTCGTCGAGCACCAGTTTGTCGGCCAGTCCGGTGCTGAAGCGTTGCTCTCCACCGTCGATCGCCCAGATCAGTGCCTTGTCGCTGGAGTCGAATTCCTCCACCCCGCCTTCCTGCTCGATAACAGCAGGGCCGTTGAGGCCGATGCGTGCTTCCGGGGTCACTATCAACTGACTGCACAGGCCGGCCGCGATGCTGACTCCGCCAAACGAGCCGACCGTACCTGCCACTACGCCTATCACAGGCGCTAACCGGCGCAAATCGAGTACCGCTGAGCAGATTTCGGCGACGGCGTTGAGCCCCAGGTTGGCTTCTTGCAGCCGTACACCGCCCGTCTCGAAGAGAATCACGGCAGCAGTGCGGGTGCCTCGGCGTGATTCTTCGGCGGCGAGCGTCAGTGCCTGGCTGATCTTGGCCCCGGACACCTCTCCGGTTGCACCGCCCTGGAATCTCTGCTCGATGGACGCGATCACGGCGGGGCGGGAGTCGATCATGCCTCTGGCAATGATGACTCCGTCATCGGACTGCGGGACGATCCCCTGCAAAGGCAGCCATGGCGATTCGAGTCGATCGAAGGGACCCAGCAGGACCCTCATCGAGCCGGGATCCAGCAGCGCCTGCGCACGGGCCAGGGCGTCACGCTCCACGAAGCTATCGCGGCCCATAATCTGTTGCCAATCCGTGGCGGCGAAGTACTGGGGCTCCTGCAGCGGCTGGCTCACTGTGATTCTCCGCGGGTCGCTGCCTCGGCGGCTTGCTGCAGTCGGAGGCTCACGACCGCCGGTGTTGCGCCGAAGTCATTGATCTCCCAACGCCCCATCAGGCGCTCCCGCGAAAAGAAGCGGCGTAGGACCTTCTCCCACGCCGCGTCGAATCCGTCGACGCTGGTGCGCACCCGGACGCGTGCCGCATTGCCGTGCGGCTCAGAGTCGACGAGAATTTCCAGATCGCCGGACGCCACCACACCGACGTGTGCGGATCGTCGCAGTGCCGTGTCCGCCTCGAAGTTGTAATTCAGTGTTCGCATCAGATCTCCGTCATTTCAGGGGCATTCGCTCAGAGTCGGGTGAGTTCGTCGAGGAACATTGCCGCGGCGAGCAGATCGCCGCTGCCGCCCGGGGAAAGTCGCCCGCGGCGGGCTTGACGATCCATCTTTGCCAACGCTCGAGCGCCGCGCGGCGTGTTCGGCCCGCCTTCGGCCAGCACCGCGCGCGCCGCCTGCTGCATGGCGGTGAGACCGGCTATGCCACCCCGGTATAACAGGCAAGTGTCGTCGAGCCGGGCGATCAACTCGATCAGCGCTTGGAGCCTTGCCTGTACCGGGGCGAGCCCAGCCATCCTTGCGTCGCGCAGGACGTTTAGTGCCAGCCGTACGTGAGGAAAGCCGCTCTGGGCTTCACCGCGTGCCCCCGAGACGTGGTATCGCCGTTCGGCCACCGCACCATGCGAATGCTCGCGGGGCGCAGTCAACATCGGGTCCGGCAATCTGGCCAACTCTGCGCCGTATTCGGTGATCCCGTCCGCCCCATCAGCATTGACTGCGCCGCAGATCAGCAGACCGAGCGCCCACAGCGCGCCCCGATGAGTGTTCACACCGCGGGTGGCTGCCAGCATTTGCTGTTCACCACGTCTACCCGCCGCACCGACGTCGGCCCGAAGCCGCAAATCAGGAGCCCTGGCCTGGGCCATCTCGGCGAGTTCAGCGAAGATTGGCCCCAGCGCACGGGCTGACGCGTTCAGGGTGTCCATGTCCATATCGTCGTGCGCAGACATAGCGCGCGGGTCAACCAATCCGGGCTTCGGCGCCAAAGCCGCTTCATCGATGAGAGCAGCGACGGCCCCGCCGGCGAGGCTCAGCGGTGTTGAGGTGACGTGCACGAGATCGCCGGGGTTCCCGATCGCCGTCATCGCGCTCACCAATCCCGGAATCTGGCGGGCGGGTTGTAAAGGCCCCCGGACCAGGCCACCAGGTCGCCGATACTCTTGGCGGCCAGCAATGATCGGTTTGCCGCCGATACGTCCACACCCAGATCCGTCGGGTAGGCCACCAGCCCGTCTCTGCGCAGATTCGCAATGGCACGCGCGTCTACCCGTTCGCCGATCCGAGTGACGCCCGCGATGGCGGCGATCGCGTCGCGGCGCTCCTCCACGCTGTCCGTCTTGTACAGATAAGCCACGCCCTCTTCGGTCACGATGTGAGTCACGTCGTCCCCGTAGATCATCACCGGCGGGATCGGCAGCCCCGCTTTCCGGCCGACCTCGACCGCATCAAGGGATTCGACGAATGTCGGGATGCCGCCGGCGTGGAAGGTCTGAACCATCTGCACGACCAGCTTGCGGCCGCGTATCCCAGCTCCCTCACCGTGCTGCAACGCCAACCATGCCGGCGACGAGTGGCGGCGGCCGTGCGGATCGTGGCCCATGTTGGGTGCTCCGCCAAATCCGGACAATCTGCCGTCGGTCACAGTGGAGGAGTTGCCATCCCGGTCGATCTGCAGCGACGAACCGATGAACATGTCGATGGCATACTGCCCGGCGAGCTGGCACAACACCCGGTTAGAGCGCAACGAACCGTCCCTGCCGGTGAAGAAGACATCGGGGCGTGCCGCCGTGTAGTGCTCCATGCCCGACTCTCCTCCGAAGGAGTGAATCGACTCAACCCAGCCGGATTCGATCGCCGGGATGAGCGTCGGATGGGGATTGAGCGCCCAATGTTTGGCAATCTTGCCCCTCAAGCCCAGCGACTCGCCGTAGGTGGGTAGGATGAGTTCGATTGCGGCAGTGTCGAAACCGACACCGTGGTTGAGCGAAACCACTTGATGGCGCTCGTAGATGCCGCGGATGGCCAGCATCGCCTTGAGGATTTCCACGTCGCCGATCTGTCGGGGGTCTCTGGTGAACAGCGGCTCGATGGCAAACGGCCGGTCAGCTTCCACGACCAGGTCTACCCAGTCACCCGGGATGTCGATACGGGGCAGCTGCTCGGTGTTGTCCACGATCTTGTCGACCTGCACGACCACGACTCCGTCGCGGAATGCCGTCGCCTCGGCAATGGTGGGGGTGTCCTCGGTGTTCGGACCGGTGTAGAGGTTGCCGTGGCGGTCGGCTTGCGCCCCGACGAGCAATGCCACGTCGGGAGAGAGATCGATCAGCATGCGCGCATAGAGCTCCACGTAGGTGTGGATCGCCCCGATCGAGACGGTTCCGTCCTCGACAAGCTGCGCGATCCGCACGCTCTGCGGCCCGGCGTACGCAAGGTCCAGCTTGTTTGCGATGCCCTTCTCGAACAGATCCAGGTGCTCCTGGCGTGACACAGACGAGATCAGCATGTGCAGGGAGTTGATCTCGGCAGGATCGACATCTGCCAGCGTCCGGGACAAGAAGTCTGCCTGTTTCTGGTTATCGCCCTCCAGGGCGACCTTGTCGCCGCACCGCAGCAGCGCCGTCAGTGCTTGCCTCAGCTGTGCCGCCGCGATGACTTTGCCGTCGACGAACGACTCCGCAGACCGCAGTCTCTCGGCCTTCGCCAACCGTCGCGAATTCCAAATACCTGTTCTCACAAGCAGTTTCTCCTGATCGGCCGCTCGCACCCCACTGGAGCTGGAATCAGCGTCGTTGAATCTGTGCTCGCCCGGCCCAGACGGTGGAACGGGATCGACGAGACCATCGCGGCCTGAGCTCGTTGCTCAAGCTCGTGATAGGGCCTCGTGATAAGGCATAGCCGATGTCGACACCGCGCCGCCAAGACCTTCGAAGGTCTCGTTCGGGAAACCCCCTGGATCATCGTAGCCTCGGCTATCTTGCGGCACCAAGATGGTGTTTGTCACCGTGCGTCTGTGCAGAATCGGGTCATCGACCGCGTCCGCACGTTCAAGGCTGTCGCCTACGGTTGCTGTCGCCGCCGGCTTATCGCACGGTCGCGGGTCCCGCCGCTCAAGATAGCCGCAGCGGTCGCGGCCGGGCGTATTTCGCGACCCTGGCGGCAAATTCGACGCGCGCCGCGGCGGGCCAATGCCGCACGGCCGCTAGGGGATGGGCAGGTCCGGGCAAGCCGGGATGTAGTCGATGTCGGGCGAAACCCACACGCGCCATTGCTCTTTGCTCATGTTGGTGGTCAATATGGCGCACAGCGCGTCGGCCGGGTTCGAGGGCCGGTCCTCGGGCACGTCGGAGGCGGACCACAGCCGCGCGGTGCCGTCCTGGCTGGCCGAGGCCAGGCGCCGGCCGTCCGGGCTGAACGCCACGCCGTGCACCGCGTCGGCGTGCCCGCGCAGCGTTTCGCAGGCGGCCCCCGCCCAGATGCGCACCGTGCCGTCGTAGCTGGCGGTGGCCAGGCGCTGCCCGTCGGCACTGAACGACATATCGCACACCACGCCGGTGTGCCCGGTGAGCGGGTCCCCGAGCGGCTCGCCGGTGAGCGGATCCCAGAAGCGCACCGTCTGGTCGCGGCTCCCGCTTGCCAGCCGGCCGTCGGGGCTGAACGCCACCACCCACACCGTGTCGGCGTGCCCGGTCAGGGGCCTGCCGAAGGCGGTCCCGGTGGCCGGGTCCCAGAGCCGCACCGCCTTGTCGGCACCGCCGCTGGCCAGCATCCGCCCGTCCGGGCTGAATGCGACGCTGTAGGCGACGCCGGTGTGGCCCGTCATCGGCTTGCCGACCGGTTCACCGGTCGCCACGTCCCAGGCCCGCACGGTCAAGTCGTCGCCGGCGCTGGCCACCCAGCGCCCGTCGGGGCTGAATTCGACGCTGTTGACGACGCCGGTGTGGCCGGTCAGCGGCTTGCCGACCGGCTCGCCGGTTTCCGCGTCCCACAGTCGCACCGTCCGGTCCCCGCCCGCGCTGGCCAGCCGCCGCCCGTCCGGGCTGTACGCCACATGGCGCACCCGCACGTCGTGGCCGGCCAGTGGCCGGCCGATCGGCTGACCGGTTTCCGCGTCCCAGATCCATACCAGTTTGTCCTCGCCGGCGGCGGCGATGCGCAGCCCGTCGGGCCGGATCGCCATCCCCAGCAATGGCTTACGGGCATCCATGATCTTCAGCGTTCGGGGCCGCAGCGCCAACGCCTCGGCGATCGGCCCGTCATCGGGCTCCGCGGCGATGGCGCGGGCGGCGAGCAGCTGCTGGAAGGCGCCCACATCGCCGCCCGGGATGGTCTGCGCCATCATCGCTTTCGCCTCGACGACGAGCCGGCGCGCGACCGCGTCGTAGTGGCGGCGTCGCTCGATCTCAAGCTTGTCCTCCTCGCGTTGCCGGGAGGCGGCGAGGTACTCGGCCGCGGAAGCGAGCCGTTCGGCGAAACCCGGTCTGGCGGCCACCATTTCCGCCGCCGCGAGCCGTGACCCGCCGAGTAGCCAGGATTCGTCGCGTCCGTGCCTGTCCCATGCGGCGGCCGAACGTTCGAGATCGGTTGCGGCCGCAAGATTCTGACGCTCGTCCTCCAGCCAGTGGGACAACTCGTCCCACTGGCGTAGCAGGCTTTCCAGCGCGACCTCCACAACCACCTCGCTGCCCCGGCGGTCGCGCACCAGCAGCCGCTTCTCCACGAAGGCGTCGATCAGGGAACGGCTTTCGGCGGGCAGCTCGGATTCCAGCGCCACCCGGCGCAGCGCTTTATCGTTGTCGGGGTTGATGGAGGCGAGCCAGGGGATGAACGCCGCCCGTAGCAATTCCAGAGCGGTGTCGCGATCGCGGGGGTCGGCCGAGAGGATCTCCTCGATCTGGTTGTTGACGACGTTGGGCATCCCGCCCATCGCCTGGTAATGGTCGGAGGTGATCTCCTCGGCGGTGCCGTAATCGGTGTAGAGCCGCTGCAGGGTGAGGGCCAGCAGGGGCAACGTGTCGGCGCCCCCGCCGGCATCGGTCACCAGCCGATCGACCAGGTCATCGGCGATGACGAGCCGATCGCCCGCCTCGGAGGCGCGGGCGGCGGGACCCCGGATGACGCCCGGAAAGTGGTGCTGCGGCATCGTTTTGAGGTCGTTGAACAGCTCGGTGCCGATGCCGTCGAGGACCGGATGGCTCTGCATCGCCTCGTAGCGGTCGGTGCGGATGGTGGCAGCGACGACGAGCCGTGCGTCGTCGGCGTTGATGCGGGCGATCACGGCGGCCACCAGCTCAAGGAAGCCGGCCGCCTCCTGGGCGGCCTGGGCGGACACGGATTCGGCCGAGAAGAGTTCCTCGGCCTGGTCCAGCGGCAGCACCAGCGTCGGCGCCTGACGCTTGGCGTTGGCGTTGTAGGCCAGCCGCGCGGCGGCGGCGTCGCGCACCTCGAGCAACAGCTCGCAGACCCGATCCGCGTCCGACTCCCGGCAGATCGTCTTGAGCTCGCCGAACGTCGGGGAGCCGGGCAGGCCCAGCGCGCGGCGCGCCGTGTGAATCGCCGCGGCGAGGCCGCTCTCACCGGTGATCGCGCTGCGCTGCGGGCGCACGATGCCCAGCACCGCGAAGTTGCGGTCGTCACGCTGCAGGCGGGGGATCAGCCCGGCGCGCAGGAATGACGACTTGCCGCTGCCCGAGGGGCCCAGGACGACGAAGAACGACTTGACCCCGGCGAAGCGGATCTTGCGCAGCTCGTCGGTGCCGCGCATGATCGCGGCGTTGCGGCCAAAGAAGACGCCGGCGTCGATGTCCTCGAAGGGCTCCCAGCCGCGATAGGGGGCGCGGTCGGGGTCGGTGTGCGGGGGCCAGACGAAGTTCTCCGGACCGATCCCGGTGCCCTCGATCGCCTTCTTGAGCTGGTCGAGCGACGCGGCGTTGAACCGCACCGAAGCGCCCGACGCCGTCGTGATCTCGGTTGCCGGGCCGGGGGCGAACAGGTCACAGCGCTGCCACTCGGCGGTGATGTCGGAGTCGCCGGTGTCCTCGAGCCGCGCGACGAGGATCTGCTTGCCCAGGGTCTCGGCGGTGCGGTATTCGGTCTTGCATTCGGGCGAGCTGCCCCAGGACTGGGACACCAGGCAGATGACGGCCTCGCAGCGCTCGTTGGCCTGGCGCAGCGCGTCCTTCCACCGATGGCCCGGCGCCAGTCCGGTGTCTTCGGCGATGTCGAGGAAGATCTCGCTCACCAGCTCGGGCCGCTGGTCGATCAGCCACTGGCGTAGCGCCGCCGCTTCGGCGTTGTCCTTGCTGGAGTGGCTCAGGAAGATCCGCGGCATGCTGGTCAATCCCTAACGGTGGGCACGCGACGTGGGCTTGGAGGTCAGTCTAATCCAGCCGGTAGCGAATCAACCGTGAGCTGTTGGCCACCACCGCCACCGACGACGCGTTGTGCAGGATCGCGGCCAGCACGGGGGACAGCGCGCCGCCCGCGCCGATCAGCAGCCCGGCGGCGTTGACGGCGATGGACATGCCGTAGTTCTCACGGATGACGTCGACGGCGCGGGCGCCCAGGTCGCGCACGTCGAGCAGGCGGTGCAGGTCGTCGTTGGCCAGCGCCACGTCCGCGGTCTCGACGGCGACGTCGGTCCCGGCCAGGCCCATAGCGATCCCGATGTCCGCGGCGGCCAGCGCCGGGGCGTCGTTGATGCCGTCGCCGACCATGCCGACCACGAAGCCCTCGCCCTGCAGCTCGCGCACCACCTCGAGCTTGTCCTCCGGCATCACCTCGGCGCGCCACTCGTCGATGCCGAGCTCGGCGGCCACCACCTCGGCGATCTCGGGGTGGTCGCCGGTGAGCATCACGATCCGCCGAATCCCGTTGGCGCGCAATTCGTTCAGCACTTCGGCCGCCTCGGGCCGCACCTCGTCGCGCAGGCTGATCAGCCCCACCAGCTTGCCGTCCACGGCCAGCAGCAGCGGTGTCTCGGCCTGGCGCCGCAGCCTGTGCACCCACTCCTGCGCCCTCTTGGAGACCCTGACCTTCTCGGCGCGCAGCAGCGACGGGCTGCCCAGCAGCAGGGTGCGCCCGTCGGCCCAGGTGCGCATCCCCAGACCCACCAGCACCTCGCACTCCTCGTGTGGAGGGATGCTGATGTGGCGCTCCTCGGTCGATCGGATGACCGCCTCGGCCAGCGGATGGCGGGAGTGGATCTCGGAGCTGGCCGCGTACGCGAGCACCTGCTCGGGTTCCCAATCCTTGTGCATCGCAACGATGTTGGTGACCACCGGACGGCCGACGGTCAGCGTCCTGGTCTTGTCGAACACGATCGCGTCCACCTGGCCCGCCTGCTCGAGGTGTGAACCGCCCTTGATCAGGATGCCGCGGCGCGCGCCGTTGCCGATCGCGGCGCTGATTGCCGTCGGGGTGGCCAGGCCCACCGCGCACGGACAGGCGATCAGCAGCATGGTCATCGCGCGGCGGACGTCCCCGGTGACCAGCAGGGTGAGTGCCGAGACGACGAAAGAGGTGGGAACGAACCGCCGGGAGAAGTTTTCACCGACCGTCTGAATGGGTGCCCGGTCGTGCTGCGCTTCTTCGACGCGGCTGATGATGCGCCCGATTGTGGTCTGGTTGCCGACGGCCTGGGCGCGCACCACCAGGCGCCCACGCACGACGACAGACCCGGCGTGCACGCGCGATCCGACGGCGATGCTGACCGGCAGGTTCTCGCCGGTGATCGCCGACTGGTCGACGATCGCCTCGCCGTCGACCACCTCCCCGTCCACCGGTATCGCGACGTGATCGTGGATGATCACCTCGTCGCCGATCTCGACGCTGTCGATGGGGATCTGAATTTCGCTGTCCTGCAAGCGGATCCAGGCGGTGTCCTGGTTGCCGCGCAGCAGCTCGGAAATGGCCCGCCGGGTCCGCCGCAGGGTCAGGTCCTGCAGGTACTCGCCGATGTTCAGCAGCCACAGCACGGTCAGGGCGACCACGTTCTCGCGCAACACCAGGCTCGCCACGGTCGCGGCCGAGACCAGCGCATCGGTACCGGCACGGCCGGAGCGCAAAGACCGCAGCGCCCCCCGCAGGAACGGGTAGCCGGTGAAGACCGTGACACCGGTGGCGAAGAGCCGGCCGCTCGGCCCGAGCAGCGGCGGCCGCGCGAACACGTAGCGCCGCACGCCGAGCAGGGCCAGCGCCGCACCGCCGACCACCATGCGCAGCACGTCGGTGTTGCGGATCTCGGCGGAATGCGGCGCGCGCGCCGGGATCAGCTCGGCCGCGACGTGGGCGGCGGCGCCGATGGCGTCGAGCACCTTGGTTCGGTCGCACCGCCGGGGCGAGTACCAGACCACGACCGAGCCGGTGCGCGGGTAGGCGTGCACGGCGCGCACACCGGCCTGCTTGGCGACGGCTTCTTCGACCGCCACGGCGCGGCGGGAGTCGCCGCGAACCCACGCGACGCAAACGCGCATGCGCCCGGCCGCGTCCGACACGACCTGGTCGGGGGACACGCCCACCCGATCAGTGCTCGTGGTCGTGAACCGGGGTGACCGACGGCGTGGGTGCTTCTTCGCCGATGCGCTCGCGGGCCTCCGCCATCACGTCGGCGATCCGCAGCCGCGCCGATTCGGCGGCCTCTTCGGCCTTGCGGGTTCCGCGGAGCCCGAGCTCGGCCGCCGACACTGCGGTCTGGTGCAGCGGCGCCTTGCCCACGGCCTTGCGCAGGATTTCGTAGGCCGTCACCCCGGCCAGCCCGGTGACCACCGTCGTCGCCGCCTTGCCCAGGAGCCCGTACGCCGCCATTTCTCGCCCTCCCGCTCGGTCGTGTTTGCCCGACGTTAACATCGAAATATTGCGATATCAATATGTATTGGCGGCCAACGCGGCTCAGAGAACCCGGGTGACCTTCTCGATCTGGATCCGGCGCTGCAGCGCCCCGGGGTCTGGATTAGCCACCTGCACCAGCGACGCGCCGACCGCCATGATCGACAGCAGGCCGTCCACCAGCTCGCCGGGCCGATCCCACGACGCACTGGAGAGCACCCGGTCGGCCGATGTCAGACCCTTTGCCGCGGCCGAGGTTCGACACTCGGCCAGCACCTGGTCGACCGAACGGCCGGCAAGCGCGGGCCCCGCCCGCCGCTCGGGCACGATCTGGTCGCCGTGCACCCGGACCGCGGTCGCGTAGTCGGTCACCCCGATCGGCAGGTCGGGGACCGGGCGGCCGAACGGGTCCAGCGACAGCACCGCCACCTCGCCGCCGGCCGCGTCGGCCTCGTCGAGCCGCTCGGCCGTGCACAGCGCCAAGTCGGCCGGCTCCGGCCCGAGGACGACCTCGGCGCCGATCCACCACACGCCGAACAGGACCGCCGCCGTCTGCCAATGCGCCGGCAGCAGGATGGCCACCCGGCTGGCCGCGCCGGCGCCCAACTCGTCGCGCAGCAGGTTGCCCGTCTTGGCGGCCCAATTGGCCAGTGTGACGGCCGACAGCTCGATGCGCTCGCCGGTCGCGTCGTCGTAGTAGGTGATGCGGGGCCCGACCGGGTCCGCCCGCAGCATCGGATCGAGGATGGCCCCGGACAGCGTGCTCAGTTGATGCACTCCGGCTTGTCGGAGCCGGCGGTCAGGATCGGCGAGGGCGGCGGAACGTTCGGGTCGGCGCCCGATCCGGGGTTCGACGCCCGGGCGGCCGCCACGGTGCCGCCGCCGGACAGGCCCGAGCCCGGGCCGGTGTAGTCGTTGGCGAGCACCACGCGCACCGCACCCGCCGCGAGCGACGGGTCGGCGACGACGGGCAGCCCGCCCAGTTCCTTGGCGACCTGCTGGGCGCCCATGTCGTCGGTCTTGGCGGCGCGCACCTGGCTGCCCTTCACGTGCCCGCCCTCGTTGTTGCCCACGGTGCCGGCGCCGAAGCCCTTGGCGGTCAACACCTCTGACACGGCCGTCGCCAGGCCGTTGATGTCGGTGTCGTTCGCGACGCTGGCGATGGTCTTGGCCGGCGCGTAGGCCAGCTGCTCGGTCTTGCCCTGATCCTGGTCGTGCAGGAGGCCGGCCACCCAGTCCTGGACCTGGTGCGGGTCCACCCGGACCACGCTCTGCATGCCGTCGTCGCTCCAGCCGGCCCCGTCCAGCACTGGGATGGTGGCGAACGCGACGTTGCCGCCGGCCAGCTTCTGCATCTGCTGCACGAAATCCATCACGTCCCAGCCGGACGAGATCACGACCGAGCGCTGCACGGCCGCCTCCAGCCGCTTGACCATGGTGGGGCTCGACAATGTCTTGCCCGAGATGACGCGGTGGGCGAGCGATGCCATCACCACCTGCTGGCGGACCACCCGGTCGAGGTCGCCGCGGGGGAGCTCGTGGCGCTGCCGGACGAAGCTGAGCGCCTCCGGGCCGTCGAGGCGTTGCGGCCCCGCCGGGAAGTCGGCGCCGGAAAGCGGCTCGAACACCGGTTCTTTCAGGCAGACGTCCACGCCGCCGAGCGCGTCGGTGATCAGCGAGAAGCCGAGCAGGCCGATCTCGGCGTAGTGGTCGACGGTGACACCGGTGAGGTCGGCGACGGTCTTGATCAGCGCCTCGCGCCCGGCCTCGGTGCCCTCGGCCGCGGCGTGCTCGGCGGAGTCACCGGCCTTGACCAGGTTGACGCGCTTGGCCTCGCGGGTCTGGCCGTAGACGCCGTTGATCTTGGTCTTGCCCAGGCCGGGCGCGGAGACATAGGAATCGCGCGGGATCGAGATCGCGGTCGCCGACTTTCCGTTGTTGGGGATCCGGATGAGGATGATCGTGTCGGTGTTGGTCGCTTCCTCGTCGCCGGCGCGCAGCGTCGCCAGCTCCTCGGCCGACAGCGGGTTGCCGTGCGCGTCGGTGCGGCTGTCCAGGCCCACCAGCAGAATGTCGATCGCGCCGTCGTCGCCGCCCTTGCCCAGCGATGGCGCGGACATGTGGAAGATGCCGTCCTCGAACGACCGGACGTTGCTCCACGCCAGCCCGGTGCCGAGCACGATCGCGAGCGTCAGCGCAGTGGCAACCACACGAACCACACGTTGCACAGGCATCCCAATAGGTTACTTGCGGCACATGCGCTTCGCGGGTAGCGAGGTCCGGCGTGCCCCGGCCATGCCACACTCTCACCATGTCGGCCAGGATCGTGATCACGGGCGCGGGCGGTCAGCTGGGCGGACGCCTCGCGGAGCTGACCGCCGAGCAGGGGCGGGATGCGCGAACGTTCACTTCGTCGCAGTGGGACATCACCGACCAGGCCGCCGCGGAGCGGCTGATCGAGCGCGGTGACGTGGTGATCAACTGCGCGGCCTACACGAACGTCGACGCCGCCGAGAGCGACCAGTCGGCCGCGTACGCCGTCAACGCCACCGGGCCCGAACACCTCGCCAAGGCGTGCGACCGCGTCGGGGCCCGGCTGATCCACGTCTCCACCGACTTCGTGTTCAGCGGCGCCGGCGCCGAGCCCCGCCCCTTCGAACCGAGCGACGACACCGACGCTCGCGGCGTGTACGCGCAGAGCAAGCTCGCCGGCGAACGGGCCGTCGTGGAGGCGTCACCCGAGGCGGTCGTGGTGCGCACGGCCTGGGTCTACACCGGCGGCACCGGGCGGGACTTCGTCGCCATCATGCGCCGCCTGGCCGCGGGGGACGGGCCGGTCGACGTCGTGGACGACCAGGTCGGGTCGCCCACCTACGTCGGCGACCTGGCCGTCGCGTTGCTGCAGGCCGCCGACGCGAACGTGCCGGGTCCGATCCTGCATGCCGCCAACGAGGGGGCGGTGTCCCGCTTCGACCTGGCCCGCGCGGTCTTCGAGCAGTGCGGCGCCGACCCGGCGCGGGTGCGCCCGGTGAGCACCGCGCAATTCCCGCGGCCGGCGCCGCGGCCGACCTATTCCGCGCTGGGCAGCCGCGAGTCGGCGGCGGCCGGCCTGACGCCGCTGAGGGACTGGCGCACCGCGCTTACCGCCGCGCTGACCGAGACTCACGCCATCTGACGTCAACGTCGCATCCAACCGACCGTTACCCTCAACGCGTGACTGACGTCCTGCCGGTCGTGACGGTGACCTACTCGCCGGGCCCACACCTGGAGCGGTTCCTGGCGTCGCTGTCGCTGGCCACCGACCGCTCGGTGAGCGTGCTGCTCGCCGACAACGGGTCCACCGACGGGACGCCGCAGGCGGCGGTCGAGCGGTATCCCAACGTGCGTCTCTTCGAGACGGGATCCAACCTTGGATACGGCACCGCGGTGAACCGTGCGGTGGAGCAGCTCGACCAGGGCCTGGAAGACGGGGGGGACTGGGTGATCGTCGCCAACCCGGACGTGCAATGGGGCCCCGGCAGCATTGATGCACTGCTGGACGCGGCCGGCCGCTGGCCGCGCGCCGGCGCGCTGGGCCCCCTCATCCGCGACCCCGACGGGTCGGTGTACCCGTCGGCACGCCAGCTGCCGAGCCTGGTCCGCGGCGGCATGCACGCCATCCTCGGGCCGGTCTGGAAGCGCAACCCGTGGACCGCGGCATACCGACAGGAGCGGCTCGAGCCGACCGAGCGGCCGGTGGGCTGGCTGTCCGGGTCGTGCCTGCTGGTGCGCCGGTCGGCCTTCGCCCAGATCGGCGGCTTCGACGAGCGCTACTTCATGTATATGGAGGACGTCGACCTCGGTGACCGGCTCGGCCGGGCCGGCTGGCAGAACGTCTACGTGCCGTCGGCGGAGGTATTGCACCACAAGGGGCACTCCACCGGAGACGACCCGGCCAGCCACCTGGCCGCCCACCACCGGAGCACCTATCTCTTTCTCGCCGACCGGCACACCGGGTGGTGGCGGGCCCCGCTGCGCTGGACGCTGCGGGGCTCGCTGGCGGCACGGTCCCGCCTGATGGTGCGCAGCGCACTGCGCGCGTCGGAAAGGCAGAAACTGGCAGAAGGGCGGCACTGAGTTGGCAACCGACCAAGTCGATGCGGTGATCCTGGTCGGCGGCAAGGGCACCAGGCTGCGGCCGCTGACGCTGTCGGCGCCCAAGCCGATGCTGCCCACGGCCGGCCTGCCGTTCCTCACCCACCTGCTGTCGCGGATCGCCGCGGCCGGCATCGAGCACGTCGTCCTGAGCACCTCGTACCAGGCCCAGGTGTTCGAGGCCGAGTTCGGCGACGGGTCGAAGCTGGGCCTGCAGATCGAATACGTCACCGAGGAGCGCCCGCTGGGCACCGGCGGCGGCATCGCCAACGTGGCCGACCACCTGCGCCACGACACCGTGATGGTGTTCAACGGCGACGTGCTCTCCGGCGCCGACCTGGGCCAGCTGCTGGACTTCCACCGGGACCATCGGGCCGATGTCACGCTGCACCTCGTGCGCGTGGGCGACCCGCGGGCCTTCGGCTGCGTGCCCACCGACGAAGACGGCCGCGTCACCGCCTTCCTGGAGAAGACGCAGGACCCGCCGACCGACCAGATCAACGCCGGCTGCTACGTCTTCCAGCGCGAGATCATCGACCGCATCCCGTGCGGCCGCGAGGTGTCGGTCGAGCGCGAGGTCTTCCCGGCCCTGCTGTCCGACCCCGACGTCAAGATCTGCGGCTACGTCGACGCCACGTACTGGCGCGACATGGGCACGCCGGAGGACTTCGTGCGCGGATCGGCCGACCTGGTCCGCGGGATCGCCCCGTCGCCCGCCCTGCACGGCCACCGCGGCGAACAGCTGGTGCACGACGGCGCGGCGGTGGCGCCCGGGGCGGTGCTGATCGGCGGGACGGTCGTCGGGCGCGGCGCCGAGATCGGGCCCGGCGTCCGGCTGGACGGCGCGGTGATCTTCGATGGCGTCAAGGTCGAGGCGGGCAGCGTGATCGAGCGCTCGATCATCGGCTTCGGCGTCCGCATCGGCCCGCGGGCGCTGATCCGGGACGGCGTGATCGGCGACGGCGCCGATATCGGCGCCCGCTGCGAGCTGCTCCGCGGCGCCCGCGTGTGGCCGGGCGTGTCCATTCCCGACGGTGGCATCCGCTACTCGAGCGACGTGTAGGGTCTGGCGCCTTCGCCCTTCTGGCGCTTTACGCCCTTCTGGCGCCGAGATCGACGCCACCGCGACGCCCACTCGCACTTTCCCGCGCTGCCGTCGATTTCGGTGACCATGTCGGTGGCGCGGCTCAGTATCTCCGCATGGGTGAGATCTTGATAGGCAGCGAAGCGATCGCGGCCGGCGTACTGAGCGAATACGAGCTGCGCCGGTGGTACCGAAAGGTCTTCCGCGACGTGTACACCCGAAAGTTCGAAGAGCCGTCGCTCGACGACCGCATCCGCGGTGCCTGGCTGTGGGCGAGGAGAGGGGCGGTAATCGCGGGCCTTGCGGCTTCCGCATTGCATGGCGCGCGATGGGTCGACGCCGACGCGACCGTCGAACTCGTCGCGAAAAGCGCCCGACCGCAGCGCGGGCTGCTCGTCCGCAACGAAACGCTGGACGCAGACGAAATCGCCTCTACCAGCGGGCTACCCGTGACATCGGTGGCGCGCACCGCGTTCGACCTCGGCCGCCACCAGCCGCGCGGCCAGGCGTTGGCGCGGCTCGACGCGCTCATGCGGGCAACGCCATTCTCGTTCGAGGACGTTGCGCTACTGGCGAAGCGGCACCGCGGTGCGCGGGGTGTGCGTCGGCTCGCGGAGGTGCTGCCGTTGGTGGACGGCGGCGCAGCGTCACCGAAGGAAAGCTGGCTGCGCCTGCTGCTCATCGACGCCGGTCTGCCGAGACCGGTGACGCAGATATCGGTCAACGATGGGTGGCGAACCATCGGTGTCCTCGACTTGGGTTGGGAGGACTACCAGGTCGCCCTCGAGTACGACGGTGACCAACACCGCACCGACCGAAGGCAGTTCGTCAAAGATATCGGCCGGCTGGGGAAGCTGGAGGACCTCGGGTGGGTCGTGATCCGGGTGGTCGCCGAGCACCGACCCGACGGCATCATCCGACGCGCCGAACAGGCCCTCGCCCGCCGCGGCTACCGCCGAGATCTGCGTTAGCGCGTGACCCACTCGCACTTTTCCGCGCTGCCGTCGATTTCGGCGCCTAACGACGCGTCGCCCGGCCCACCAGATACTCCAGCGCGTGATCGGTGCCGGGCGGCAGCGCGCCGGCCGGCCACCACCGCAGGTCGTCCGACTCGTCGCTGATCGCGATCCGCGCCCCGGCCGGCGCGTGCGCCACGAATTGCAGGTCCAGGTGGCGGGTCGGCACGCCCAGCGAGCAGGTGACGGGGTGCACGTGCACGGCAGCCAATCCCGGGTCGATCCGCAGGCCGTCGATCCCCGACTCCTCGGTGCCCTCGCGCAGCGCGGTGGCGACGATGTCGCGGTCCCCGTCATCGCAGTGCCCACCGAGTTGCACCCAGCGGCCCACGCGTGGATGCAGAGTCAGCAGCACCCGGGTGCCGGTGTGGTCGAGGACGAGCGTCGACGCGGTGACGTGGCCGGGCACGCAGTCTCGGCGGCAGGCATCGGGGCGCGCATGCACGAAGGCCAGGACGGCGTGCCGCAACGAATCTTGCGCCGGGCCCGGGGCGGCCCAGCCGGTGAGGAGCGAGATCGCCGAGTCACGGACGCTCACCGGGCGCGCCTCCTTTTCGGGCGACCCCGCGGCGCGTGCCGCGCCAGCCGGTGGAAGCCGTCGCTTCGCCCGCGAACGCCGTCATGCCTATTTCCGGATCAGCAGTTCGGTGGGGCCGGCCGGGTCGCGGGGGCCCGCCGGTTCGGCGGCGTAACCGATGGCGATGGCGCCCAACGGCTCCCAATCGGCGGGCAGTCCGAGCTCCGCGCGCACCAGGTCGGCGGCGAAGATCGTCGAGCCGATCCAGCAGCTGCCCACCCCGCGCACCGCCAGGGCGACCAACAGGGCCTGCACGGCGGCTCCTACCGCGACGGTGAACATCGTGTGTTCGGCGGCGGTGCGCGCCGGGTCGGGATAGGCGTGGGCGCCGTCGGGCACGAGGAACGGGATGACGACCTCGGGCGCGTCGTAGAGGATCTGGCCGCGCGCCACCCGCCGTTCCACGGCGTCGGCGGGACGGCCGTCGCCGGCGAGGTCGGCGCGCCACTTGTCCTTCATGCGGTCCAGCAGCCGGGCGCGGGTCGCGGGGTTTTGCAGCCAGACGAACCGGACGGGCCGGGTGTGGTGGGGCGCCGGCGCCGTCAGGGCCTCGGCGACCGCGCCCGTGATGAGCTCAGGCGGGACCGGCTCGTCGCCGAACCGGCGCACCGAACGGCGCAACAGCTGGGCCTGCCGGCGGCCCAGGTCGACCGCCTCGGCGGTGCCGAGCCAGAACAGGTCCTCGGAGCCGGGTCGCGACAAGTGCCGGGCCGTGGTGCCGTCGTCGGTCACGGCGAGGCCGCGCACCACGGCCACCGGCACGCCCGTCAACTTCCCCTTCACCAGGTCGGCGGCCGCCGCGATCTCGTCTGCGATCGCCACTTCGGTGACGAGCAGTTCGTTGCCGTGCCGGTCCACGGTCCCCGAATAGCCGTGCAGCACAGCCAAACCGGCGGCGCCGACTGCGGCGTCGATCTGACCGTTGCGCCACGCCCGGCCCATCGTGTCGGTGACGACTACGGCCACCTGCACGCCCAGCCGTTCACGTAGCCCATCGCGCAGCGCCGCGGCGCTCGCATCGGGATCGACCGGCAGCAGCGCCAGCTCGTCGCGGTCCACGTTCGATCCGTCCACGCCGGCGGCGGCCTGGATCAGCCCCAGCCGGTTCTCGGTGATCAGGGTCTTACCCTTGCGGGCCAACACCCGCACCGCCTCATCGGCGACCAGCTTGCGCCGCAGGGCGTCCCGCTCCTCGGCGTCGCGCGGCGCCCGGACCAGCCGGCCCTCGCACTTGGACACCACCTTGCTGGTCACCACCACGACATCCCCGTCGCGCAGCCACGGCACGGCCTCGGCGAGGGCCGCGCCCAGGTCGTCACCGGGCCGGAATTCGGGCAGCCCAGGCACGGGCAGGATCTCGATCGCCGCGGCGGTACCGTGTTCGCTGCCCGGCGCTGTCGTCGGACCGGTCACGCCGTCACTCCGGCAAGGTCGAGCCCGGCGCTGACCATCTCGGCCGTCGCCTTGGGGTCGGTCATCAGCAACGGCACCGCGCGAACGGCGACGCCCTCGATCTCGGCGTGGTCGCCCTCGTGCACCAACCAGCAGTCCAGGATCCCGGTGACGCGGCGCGCGCCGTAGTGCCGGCCAACCGCCTCCGCGGTGGACTCGACGCCGATGACCGTGAGGCACTCATCGGCCATGCCACGCAACGGCTTTCCGCCGATGATGGGGGAGTAGCCCACGATTGGGGCGGCGGCGGCGCGCAGCGCGCCGCGGATCCCGGGGACCGCGAGGATGGCCCCGACGCTCACCACCGGGTTCGACGGGGCCAGCATGATCACATCGGCTTCGGCGATGGCGGTCAGCGCTTCGGTTGTGGCCCTGGCCTTTTCGGCGCCAACGAACGCGAAGCTATGAGTCGGCACCTGCGCGCGGTAGCGCACCCACCACTCCTGGAAGTGGATCGCCCGCCGGCCGCCGTCGGCCGGGTCAGTGATCACTACGTGCGTCTCGCAGCGGTCGTCGCTTGCCGGCAGCAACCGTGCGCCCGGCTGCCAGCGGTCGCAGAGCGCTGCGGTGATCTGCGACAGCGGATAGCCGGCGTTGAGCATCTGCGTGCGCACCAGGTGGGTGCCGAGGTCGCGGTCGCCCAACTGGAACCAATCCGGCTGTACACCATAGCGCACCAATTCCTCTTTGGCGTGCCAGGTTTCGTCACAGTGCCCCCACCCTCGCTGTGGATCGACACCTCCACCTAAGGTGTACATGCAGGTGTCCAGATCCGGGCAGACCCGCAGCCCGTGTATCCAGGCGTCGTCGCCGATGTTGACGATTGCTGTCAGCTCGTGGTCGTGGGCTACCGTGTCTGGACCCTGCTGCTCGGCGAACTGCCCCAGTCCGAGCAGCTGTTGAACACCCAGCAGGAAACGGGCGCCGCCGACGCCGCCGACCAGAACAGTGACCTTCACACCGGATGAGAGTACCGTTCGCCACCGCTCGGCCACACCGAGCGGTGGGCCGTTCCGGCAACGTCGCGAGGGCACGCGGCCGGTGTGAGGGACACGCCGAAGTTGTAAAACAACGGAAACGCCGAAAATCGATCACGAGATGATATGGAAATGCGCTGAAGAGCTTGACCCGGCAGGTCAACCCGTGTCTAATCACAGCAGTGTCATTTCCCGGTTGGCCGGCCGATTCCGGTGTCGCAGGCCGAGATTCGATCACTTGTTCGAATTGTCTGTACATCAGAACAGAGCGACTCAACTCACTCTCTCCACCCACCTGAGGAGGCGGACGACCGCATGTCTTACGAGCACCTTCGGGGTGTGATGGCAAACACACCCCTGACGACCATGGGCCCAGCGCCCGTCGCGCTTTCTCGACCGCACTTGACGGTGGTCCCTGATGTCCCAGCCGATTTCGAGCCCGAGCTGGAGTCGGTACCCGCCGACCAATGGCAGGACCGCGCCCTGTGCGCGCAAACAGATCCCGAGGCTTTCTTTCCCGAGAAGGGCGGGTCCACCCGCGAGGCCAAGAAGATTTGCCTGGGCTGCGAGGTGCGCCACGAATGCCTCGAGTACGCCCTCGAGCACGACGAGCGCTTCGGCATCTGGGGCGGGCTCTCCGAGCGCGAGCGTCGGCGCCTCAAGCGCGGCATCATCTGACACGCGCCCGCGGAAGAGCGTTCAGTCGTCGTCGATCGTTGGGTCGATGACCGAAGGGTCGACGTCCAGGTAAATGGCCACCTGCGCCACCAATATCTCGTGCAGCAAGTCGCCGAGTTCGACGGTGTCCTTAGCCCGCCGCTCGATTGGCTTGCGGAACAACACAATTCGTGCCCGGGTGGAGTTCCCTCGGACATCAACGCCCGCCGGGATCAGCCGCGCCAGGGCGATCGGCCCGTCGGCGACGACCTCGGGCGGCCACTGCACGCTATTGGGATCCTTCGCCGCGATCCGCGGGATCTCATCCACCGCCACGTCGAGTTCGGTCAGCCGGTCCCGCCAATCGCGCTCGATGGGTTCGTAGGCTTCGAGCACCGCCATGTCGAAACGCTCCGCGCGGCTGCGCCATCCCGGCACGGTCGGCGGAAGCAGTGGGCCGCGCATCTCTCGGCGCCTCCGGGACGACCTGAACTCCGCCGGCCGGCCGAAGGCCGATCGATCCCCCCGGGGAGAGCTGCGCGAATCGCCCACGCGCCGATGGTAACGGTTGCACATCGCCGGTCGAACAGATGCGCGTGTCCGGCGCTTCGGCGGCGTTTGCGCACGATAGCCTTTCGGCGTGAACGTTCCTCGTCGCTGTTGCCGGCCCGGGTGTCCGCACTACGCCGTGGCGACCTTGACGTTCGTCTACTCGGACTCGACGGCGGTCGTGGGCCCACTCGCCACCGCGCGCGAGCCCCATTCGTGGGACCTGTGCGTCGGCCACGCCGGCCGGATCACCGCTCCCCGAGGGTGGGATCTGGTGCGGCACGCCGGCCCGCTGCCGATCCCCAGCAATCCCGACGAGGACGACCTCGTCGCGCTGGCGGACGCGGTGCGCGAAGGCGCCCCCGTCGAACGGGCCGTTGCCCATGGCGGCACGGGCTCGCCGCTCAAAAGTTTCGAAGGCTTCGCCGATCCACGCCTGCACGCCACCGGCGCCCACGCCGCCGCGCCGAGCGGCGGCGTGCTCGCGCCGCCCGAGCACCGCTCGGGACGCCGCCGCGGGCATCTGCGCGTGCTGCCCGATCCTGCCGACTGACGCTCCGCGTGTTTTCCGCGGGCCGATAGGCTGACTGCCAAGAGATTAAGGATCCCAGGCGTCAGGAGGCCCCACGTATGTCTCGGCCCGCCGCGATCGTCCACCGTGTCGTCAAGGCGTATGACGTGCGCGGGCTGGTCGGCGCAGAGCTCGACGAGCCGCTCGTCACCGACCTGGGCGCCGCGTTCGCCAAGCTGATGCGCGGCGAGGGCGCCGCGCAGGTGGTGATCGGCCACGACATGCGCGACAGCTCGCCGACGCTGGCCGCCGCGTTCGCCGCCGGGGTGACAAGACAGGGCCTCGACGTCGTGCGGATCGGGCTGGCGTCCACCGACGAGCTGTACTTCGCGTCGGGGTTGCTGGGCTGCCCGGGCGCGATGTTCACCGCGAGCCACAACCCGGCGGCCTACAACGGGATCAAGCTGTGCCGGGCCGGGGCCAAGCCCGTCGGCGCCGAGAGCGGCCTGCGCACCATCAGTGACGACGTGATCGCCGGGGTCGAGCAATATCGGGGAGAACCGGGGACCGTCACCGACCGCGATGTGCTCGACGACTACGGCGCGTTCCTGCGTTCGCTGGTCGACACGTCCGGTCTGCGCGCGCTGCGGGTGGCCGTCGACGCCGGCAATGGGATGGCCGGCCACACCGCGCCCGCGGTGCTCGGGCCGATCGGCGCGATCACCCTGTTGCCGTTGTTCTTCGAACTCGACGGCTCCTTCCCCAACCACGAAGCCAACCCGCTGGAGCCGGCCAACCTCGTGGACCTGCAGAAGTACGTCCGCGACACCGGTGCCGACATCGGCCTGGCCTTCGACGGCGACGCCGACCGGTGCTTCGTGGTCGACGAACGAGGCCGGCCCGTGTCGCCATCGACGGTGACCAGCCTGGTGGCCGCCCGCGAACTGGGCCGCGAGATCGGCGCCACGATCATCCACAACGTGATTACGTCGCGTGCGGTGCCCGAACTGGTTGCCGAGCGGGGCGGCACACCGCTGCGATCCCGGGTAGGGCACTCCTATATCAAGGCGCTGATGGCCGAGACCGGCGCGATCTTCGGCGGGGAGCATTCGGCGCACTACTACTTCCGCGACTTCTGGGGCGCCGACTCCGGGATGCTGGCCGCACTTCATGTTCTGGCCGCCCTCGGCGAGCAGGAGCGGCCGCTTTCCGAGCTGACCGCCGACTACCAGCGTTACGAGTCGTCAGGCGAGATCAATTTCACGGTGGCGGATGCACCGGGGTGCGTGGACGCGGTGCTGAGGTCCTTCGGTGGCCGGGTGCACTCCATCGACCACATCGACGGGGTGACGGCCGACCTCGGCGACGGCAGCTGGTTCAACCTGCGCAGCTCCAACACCGAGCCGCTCCTGCGGCTCAACGTCGAGGCCCGCACCGCCGAGGACGTCGAGGCGCTGGTCGCCGAGATCAGCGGCGAGATCGCCGCGCAGACGGCCCACGCGGAAGCGGCACCATGAGCGCCACGCGGTCGATCGACCTGGAAGACGCCGAGGGCCTGCTGGCCGCCGACCGGGAGGGACTGCTGCGGGCGGCGTCGTCGGCGGGTGCGCAAGTGCGCGCGATCGCCGCCGCGGTCGAGGAGGGCGCGCTCGAGTCGCTGCGGAGCGACGACCGCCCCCGCAGCGTGATCTGGGTGGCCGGGCGGGGCACCGCCGAGACGGCCGGGGCCATCCTGGCCGCGACGTCGGGTGGCGCGGCCTCGCAGCCCATCGCGCTCCTCGCCGAGGCGCCGCCCTGGATCGGCCCGCTGGACGTGCTGGTCGTCGCCGGCGACGACCCCGGTGACCCGGCCCTGGTGAGCGCGGCCGCGACCGGGGTGCGACGCGGTGCCCGCGTGGTGATCGTGGCTCCCTATGAGGGGCCGCTGCGGGATTCCACGGCCGGCCGCGTGGCGGTCCTGGCCCCGCGGCTGAGGATTTCCGACGAATTCGGGTTGTGCCGTTACCTGGCCGCCGGGCTGGCGACGTTGCAGGCCGTCGACCCGCGGCCGACCGTGGACCTGCCCTCCCTCGCCGACGGGCTGGACGCCGAGGCGCTGAGCAACAGCGCGGGCCGCGACCTGTTCACCAACCCGGCCAAGACGATGGCGGCGCGGATGACCGGCCGCCGGGTGGCGCTGGCCGGCGACGGCGCCGCGACGCTGGCGCTGGCGCGCCACGGCAGCTCGGTGTTGCTGCGAATCGCGCACGAAGTGGTCGCCGCCTCCGGGCTCGCGGACGCCGCGATGGCGCTGCGGGGGGCGGCCGCCGGTTCTTCGGTCGACGCGCTGTTCCACGACGAGGAGATCGACGGCCCGCTGCCGGAGCGGCTGCGCGTGCTGGTGCTGACGCTGGCCGACGAGCGCACGGTGGTCGCCGCCCGCGTCGCCGGACTCGACGACGCCCACCTGATCGCCGCGCAGGACGAGACCGACGGGCCGGGGGGCTCGACCGGAGCCGAGCTCTCACCGGCGCCGGGGGGCCCTATCAGCGCGGAGCAGCAACTGGCAATATTGGCCGTTCGGGTGGAGATGGCCGCTGTTTACATGCGACTGGTGCGGGGATAGACATTCACAGTGGAACTGCTTCGCGGGGCCTTGAGGACGTACGCATGGGGATCGCGCACCGCGATCGCCGAGTTCACCGGGCGGCCGGTGCCGGCGGCGCACCCGGAGGCTGAACTCTGGTTCGGCGCCCACCCCGGCGACCCCGCCTGGCTGGAGACCGACGAGGGCGAGATTTCGTTGCTGGAGGCGCTGGTCGCCGACCCCGAAGGGCAACTGGGTCCCGGCTCGCGCACCCGGTTCGGTGATGTGCTGCCGTTCCTGCTCAAGGTGCTGGCGGCCGACGAACCGCTGTCGTTGCAGGCGCATCCGAGTGCCGAGCAGGCGCTCGAGGGTTACCTCCGGGAGGAGCGGCTCGGCATCCCGGTGAACTCGCCGATCCGCAACTACCGCGACACGTCGCACAAGCCGGAATTGCTGGTGGCGCTGCAGCCGTTCGAGGCGCTCGCCGGCTTCCGGCAGGCGGCGCGGACCACGGAGCTGCTGCGGTCGCTGGCTGTCTCCGACCTCGATCCCTTCATCGAGCTGCTCGGCGACCAGTCCGACGCCGACGGGCTGCGCGCCCTGTTCACCACCTGGATCACCGCGCCGCAGCCCGACATCGACGTCCTGGTGTCCGCGGTGCTCGACGGCGCGATCCACTACATCACCTCCGGGGCAACCGAATTCGCCGCCGAGGCCAAGACCGTGCTCGAACTGGGCGAGCGGTATCCCGGCGACGCCGGGGTGCTGGCCGCCCTGCTGCTCAACCGCATCACCCTGGAACCCGGCGAGGCGATCTTCGTGCCGGCCGGCAACCTGCACACCTACCTGCGCGGGTTCGCCGTCGAGGTGATGGCCAACTCGGACAACGTGTTACGCGGCGGGCTGACGCCCAAGCACGTCGACGTGCCCGAGCTGCTGCGGGTGCTCGACTTCAACCCGAGCGCCGAGGCGCAACTGCGGCCGCATGTGCGCCGGGAGGGATTCGCCCTGATCTACGAGACCCCCGCCGAGGAGTTCGCCGTCGCGCTGCTCGCGCTCGACGGCGACTACCTCGGCCACGAGGTCGACGCGTCGTGCAGCCACGAGGGCCCGCAGATCCTGCTGTGCACCCAGGGTGGCACGACGGTTCACGGGAAGTCCGGCTCGCTCACCCTGGAACGGGGGATGGCCGCCTGGGTGGGCGCCGACGACGGCCCGATCCGGCTGGTCGCGCACGAGCCCACCAAGCTGTTCAGGGCGACGGTCGGGCTGTAGCTACTCGGCGACCGCCATGACCCGCCGGTCTCGGGTGGCCTCCCGGCGCTCGCGCAGCCACGCGCGCATGTTGTGGCCCATGGCGCGGCCGACGATTCCCGGCGGCGGGACCATGTAGAGGCTGTCGAGCAGCGAGAACCGGCGCAGAAACCATTCGGCCAGGACGGGTTCCGTCTCGGCCGCCCCGAGGAACTGGTCGAACAGCGTGGCCGACGGCCGCCACCACCACGGCACGGGCGCCTTGGTGCCGGCGTGGTGGAAGTTGACGTCGGCGATGCCGTTCATCATCCACACCGGGTAGGTGGTCCTGGCGGTCGCGCCGTTCAGCGCCGCGGCCAGCTGGTCGTCCGGGAACCGCAGCGCCCACTTCAGGTGGCCGGCCTGCAGCGAGGTCATCGTCATGCCCTGCCCGAAGGTGGGGTTGAAGCTGGCGACGGCGTCGCCGAAGGGGACGATGCCCGCGGGGAATTGCCTCAGCTTGTGGTAGCGGCGCCACCTGCTGGCCGGGAACGCGTGATACGCCGGCTTGCCGATGGCTTCGGCTCGCGCCAGCGCGGCCGTGAAGTGGTCGGGCAGCAGCTCCCCGGCCAGCGCCAGCATCTCGGGAAACGTCCTGGGCGGCTTGGCGTTCGCCACCCCGAACGTCGTCAGCACCCAGGTGCCATCCTCGTAGAACAGCATGCCCAAGCCGAGGGACTGGTCGTGGGAGGCCCCGGCGACCACCACTTTCTCCGCGATCAAGCCCTCGGGCATGCGGAACCGGTGGGTGGCGTAGTGGATGCCGATGTCGATGGTCTCCTCGGCGGGCCGCTCGAACCCCCACTGCTCCAGCCAGACCGGCAGCCGGGTGCCCCGGCCCGCCGCGTCCACGACGAGGTCGGCCGGCACGAACTCCGGCCCGCCGCCCTCCGGCGGGTCCAACAAAACCCCGGTCACCCGCCGGCGCGCGGCGTCGTAACGCGGCTCGGAGACGGGTCGCCGCACGATGTCGACGTTGTCGATCTGTTGCACCCGCGTGCGTAGCTGCCATTCCAGATACGGCCGACTGGGCACGTAGGCGGTGAACTCGTCGCGCAGCGTGTGCCCAGTGCCGAGGACGTGGCCGGCGGCGCCCAGGTAAATGCAGTCCGGCCGGTTCTCCAGCATCGGCACGCCCGCGGCCACCATGTCCTTCAGCAGACCGGGGAACAGGCCGTCGAACTCTGCTGCTCCGCGGGCCATCAGCATGTGCAAGTGTTGGTCCTGGGGCACCGCGGCCCGGTTCGTCGGGGTGGCCGGCAACTGGTCGCGTTCGTAGATCGTCACCCGGGAGAAAGTGTCCGACAAGACCCGAGCAGCGCACAGCCCGGCGATGCTCCCCCCGATGACCACGGCGTGGTCCCTCGTGTTCTCTTTGCTGGACGGCATCTCCGCAGAGTACCCAGTACGGTGCGGTCTGCTACGGATTAAGGTGGTGGGCCGCATGGCCAATCGATGGCGCACAAAGTCGGTCGAGCAGTCGATCGCCGATACCGACGAGCCCGACACCCGCCTCCGCAAGGAGCTGACCTGGCGCGACCTCGTCGTGTTCGGGGTTTCGGTGGTGATCGGTGCCGGTATCTTCACCGTCACCGCGTCGACGGCCGGCGACATCACCGGCCCGGCCATCTGGATCTCCTTCGTGATCGCCGCTGTGACCTGCGCGCTGGCGGCGTTGTGTTACGCCGAGTTCGCCTCGACGCTCCCGGTGGCCGGCAGCGCCTACACCTTCTCCTATGCAACCTTCGGCGAGTTCCTCGCCTGGATCATCGGCTGGAACCTGCTGCTGGAATTGGTCATCGGCGCCGCCGTCGTCGCCAAGGGCTGGTCGAGTTACCTCGGCTCGGTGTTCGGGTTCGCCGGCGGCACGCTGAGGTTCGGGTCCGCCCAGTTGGACTGGGGCGCTCTGCTGATCGTCGCGGCGGTGGCGACGCTGATCGCCCAGGGCACCAAGCTGTCGTCGAGGTTCTCGGCCGTGGTCACCGGCATCAAGGTGTCGGTGGTGTTGCTCGTCGTCATCGTCGGCGCGTTCTACATCAAGGGCTCCAATTACTCTCCATTCATCCCGCCACCCGAGGCCGGGAACGAGGCATCGGGCATCAATCAGTCAGTCCTGTCGCTGTTGACCGGTGCGCACAGCAGCCACTACGGCTGGTACGGCGTGCTGGCGGGGGCGTCGATCGTCTTCTTCGCGTTCATCGGCTTCGACATCGTCGCCACCATGGCCGAGGAGACCAAGCGCCCGCAGCGTGACGTCCCGCGCGGGATTCTGCTGTCGCTGACCGTCGTGACCGTGCTCTACGTGGCGGTCTCGGTGGTGCTGTCCGGGATGGTGTCCTACACGAAGCTCAAGACGGAGCCAGGGCGCGGCCACGCGAACCTGGCGACCGCGTTCCGGGACAACGGGATCGGGTGGGCCAGCGAGATCATCTCGGTCGGCGCGCTGGCCGGGCTGACGACGGTGGTGATGGTGTTGATGCTGGGGCAGTGCCGCATTCTGTTCGCGATGGCGCGCGACGGCCTGCTGCCGCGACGGCTGGCCAAGACCGGTTCGCGCGGCACTCCCGTGCGCATCACCGTGCTCGTCGCGGTGCTGGTGGGGGCCACGGCATCGGTGTTTCCGATCGACAAGCTCGAGGAGATGGTGAACGTCGGGACGCTGTTCGCCTTCATCCTGGTCTCGGCCGGAGTCATGGTTCTGCGCCGCACCCGCCCGGACCTGGAGCGCGGTTTCCGGGCCCCCTGGGTGCCGGTGCTCCCCATCGCCTCGATCTGCGCGTGCCTGTGGCTGATGGTGAACCTGACCGCGCTGACCTGGGTCCGATTCGCCATCTGGCTGGTGATCGGCACCGCGATCTACGTCGGCTACGGCTACCGGCACTCGGTGCAGGGCCGCCGGGAGGCGGGCCTGATTTCCGCCAGCCCCGCCGAACCGGCGCCGTAACGCGTCTTTACAAAATGACCTGCCGTGTCTAGACACGAGACGCAAACGGCAGTAATGTCCAACCACCAACGTGGTGTGACTCACAAGGAGGTTTGGCATATGACCACATTGAAGCCCCAGCCGACCGAGGCGCCGGTCTGGCGAGACAAGAAACGGCATCTGTGGCTCATGGGGCTCATCGCCCCGACGGCGTTGTTCGTGATGCTGCCGGTGATCTGGGGGCTCAACCGTCTCGGCTGGCACGCGGCGGCGCAGGCGCCCCTATGGATCGGACCAATCCTGGTCTACGTCCTGTTGCCGATCCTGGACCTGCGTTTCGGCCCCGACGGGCAGAACCCGCCCGACGAGGTGATGGAGCGGCTGGAAAACGACAAGTACTACCGGTACTGCACCTACGTCTACATCCCGTTCCAGTACCTGAGCGTCGTGCTTGGGGCCTACCTGTTCACCGCCGCCCATCTGGGCTGGCTCGGGTTCGACGGCGGGCTGAGCTGGGTGGGCAAGCTCGGGTTGGCGCTATCGGTCGGCGTTCTCGGCGGAGTCGGCATCAACACCGCGCACGAGATGGGCCACAAGAAGGACTCGCTGGAGCGGTGGCTGTCCAAGATCACGCTCGCGCAGACCTGCTACGGGCACTTCTACATCGAGCACAACCGCGGCCACCACGTGCGGGTGTCCACGCCGGAAGACCCGGCTTCGGCCCGCTTCGGGGAGACCTTCTGGGAATTCCTGCCGCGCAGCGTGTTCGGCAGCCTACGCAGCGCGCTGCGGCTCGAGGCGCAGCGGGTGCGCAGGCTGGGCAAGAGCCCATGGAACCCGACCACCTACCTGTCCAACGACGTGCTTAACGCGTGGGCGATGTCGGTCGTCCTGTGGGGCGTGCTGATCGCGGTCTTCGGCCCCGGCCTGATCCCATTCGTCGTCGTCCAGGCGGTCTTCGGCTTCTCCCTCCTGGAGGCCGTCAACTACCTCGAGCACTACGGGCTGCTGCGGCAGAAGCTCGACTCGCCTTCCGGGAAAGCGCGCTACGAGCGTTGCGCTCCGGTGCACAGCTGGAACTCCGACCATCTGGTCACCAACCTGTTCCTCTACCACCTGCAGCGGCACAGCGACCACCACGCCAACCCCACCCGCCGCTACCAGACGCTGCGCAGCATGGAAGGCGCGCCGAACCTGCCGAGCGGGTACGCGTCGATGATCTCGCTGACCTACTTCCCGCCGCTGTGGCGCAGGGTGATGGATCACCGGGTGCTCGAGCACTACGACGGCGACATCACCAAGGTCAACGTGCAGCCCCGGCTGCGCGGCAAGATACTGGCCAAGTACGGGGTGCCGGCATGACCGCCTACCGCTGCCCCGGCTGCGACTACACCTACGACGAATCGCGAGGCGCCCCCCGGGAAGGCTTTCCCCCGGGTACGGCCTTCGCGGACATCCCCGACGATTGGTGCTGCCCCGATTGCGCGGTGCGTGAAAAGGTCGACTTCCAGGAGACGTCCCGCGATGGTTCGGCCGCGCAAGCGGGTGATATCCGGACCATTGGACGTCCGGCGACGATGCAGAGCGAAGCGATGAGGAGAAGCCGGACCATTGGACGTCCGGCGACGATGCAGAGCGAAGCGATGAGGGAGAAGCCGGACCATTGGACGTCCGGCGACGATGCAGAGCGAAGCGATGAGGAGAAGCCGGACCATTGGATAGGAATGAATCAATGAGCGACTACCGGCTCTTCGTGTGTGTTCAGTGCGGCTTCGAGTACGACGAGGCCAAGGGCTGGCCCGAGGACGGCATCGCGCCCGGCACCCGCTGGGACGACATCCCCGACGATTGGAGCTGCCCGGACTGCGGTGCGGCGAAGTCCGACTTCGAGATGGTGGAGGTGGCGCGGCCGTGATCGCGGCCGCGCCGCGGTGAGCAACGCCCGCACGCCGAGAAACGCTATCGTCGCGCCTATGAAGCGGATGCCGTACGCCGAGGCGTCGCGGGCCCTGCTCCGCGACTCCGTGCTGGACGCGATGCGGGAGCTACTGGGCAGCCGCGACTGGTCGGCCATCACGCTGTCGGACGTCGCGCGTGTCGCGGGCGTCAGCCGGCAGACCATCTACAACGAGTTCGGCTCGCGGCAGGGCCTGGCGCAGGGGTACGCCCTGCGCCTGGCCGATCGCCTGGTCGACACCGTACATGCCGCCCTGGACGCGAACGTGGGGGACATCTACCAGGCGTTCCTGCAGGGTTTTCGCGACTTCTTCGCAGAATCGGCGGCCGACCCGCTGGTCATCTCGCTGCTGACCGGGGTGGCCAAGCCGGACCTGCTGCAGCTCATCACCACCGACAGCGGACCGCTCATCACGCGTGCCTCGGTCAGGCTCTCGTCGGCGTTGACCCAGACGTGGGTGGCCACCAGCGACGAAGACGCCGGTGTGCTCGCGCGCGCCATCGTGCGGTTGTGCCTGAGCTACGTGTCGATGCCACCGGAGGCCGATCATGACGTCGCGGCGGATCTGGCACGATTGATGACGCCGTTCGCCGAGCGACATGGCGTCGCCGACGTCTCCTGAGCGTTCCCGACGCCCGGGGCGCGCGGACCGGCGACTACAGTGGCGCAGAACATACCTAAGCTAAGTACCGCACGATCCGGTGAGCCCTGAAAAGGATGAAACACGCATGACGACGACCGAACAATCGCTGACACCCGACGTCCGCAACGGCATCGACTTCAAGGTCGCCGACCTGTCGCTGGCGGACTACGGTCGCCGGGACATCGAGCTCTCCGAGCAGGAGATGCCGGGCCTGATGTCCCTGCGCCGCGAATACGCCGAGGTGCAGCCCCTGAAGGGCGCCCGGATCTCCGGCTCGCTGCACATGACGGTGCAGACCGCGGTGCTCATCGAGACCCTCGTCTCGCTGGGCGCCCAGGTCCGTTGGGCGTCCTGCAACATCTTCTCCACCCAGGACCACGCCGCCGCCGCGGTGGTCGTCGGCCCGCACGGCACCCCCGAGGAGCCCAAGGGAGTCCCGGTGTTCGCCTGGAAGGGCGAGACGCTGGAGGAGTACTGGTGGGCCGCCGAGCAGATGCTCACGTGGCCGGACGAGCCGGCGAACATGATCCTCGACGACGGTGGCGACGCGACCATGCTGGTGTTGCGCGGCGCGCAGTACGAGAAGGCCGGCGTCGTGCCCCCGGCCGAGGACGAAGACCCCACGGAGTGGAAGGTCTTCCTGGAGCTGCTGCGCAAGCGCTTCGAGACCGACAAGGACAAGTGGACCAAGATCGCGGAATCGGTCAAGGGCGTCACTGAGGAGACCACCACCGGCGTGCTGCGGCTCTACCAGTTCGCCGCGGCCGGTGACCTGGCCTTCCCGGCCATCAACGTCAACGACTCGGTCACCAAGTCTAAGTTCGACAACAAGTACGGCTGCCGCCACTCGCTCATCGACGGCATCAACCGCGGCACCGACGTGCTGATCGGCGGCAAGAAGGTGCTGGTCTGCGGCTACGGCGACGTGGGTAAGGGCTGCGCCGAGTCGGTGAAGGGCCAGGGTGCGCGCGTCGTCGTGACCGAGATCGACCCGATTAACGCGCTGCAGGCCCTGATGGAGGGGTTCGACGTCGAGACCGTCGAGGACGCGATCGGCGAGGCGGACATCGTCATCACCGCCACCGGCAACAAGGACATCATCACGCTCGAGCACATGAAGGCGATGAAGGACTACGCCGTCCTGGGCAACATCGGGCACTTCGACAATGAGATCCAGGTCGCCGCGCTGGAGCGCTCCGGTGCCACCAAGACGAACATCCGGCCGCAGGTCGACGTGTGGACGTTCAAAGACAGCGGCAAGTCGATCATCCTGCTGTCGGAGGGCCGGCTGCTGAACCTGGGCAACGCCACCGGCCACCCGTCGTTCGTGATGAGCAACAGCTTCTCCAACCAGGTGATCGCCCAGATCGAGCTGTGGACCAAGAACGACGAGTACGACAACGAGGTGTACCGGCTGCCCAAGCACCTCGACGAGAAGGTGGCCCGCATCCACGTGGAGGCGCTCGGCGGCAAGCTGACCAAGCTCACCAAGGAGCAGGCCGAGTACATCGGCGTCGACGTCGACGGCCCTTTCAAGGCCGACCACTACCGCTACTGAGTTGGGTTTGTGCCGAACGCCCGGCCAGCCGGGCGCTCGGCACCGAGCGCCCGGCCAGCCGGGCGCTCGACGACGGGCTAGGCTTCGCGCCGTGCTGATCGCGATCGAAGGGGTCGACGGAGCGGGCAAGCGGACGCTGTCCGAAGGCCTGCGCTCGGCGTTTGACGGGGCCGGGAAGTCGGTGGCCACGCTGGCCTTCCCGCGCTACGGGCGCTCGGTGACGGCCGACGTCGCCGCCGAGGCCCTGCACGGTGCGCACGGCGACCTCGCGTCGTCGGTGTATGCGATGGCGCTGCTCTTCGCGCTCGACCGCGCCGCCGCGGTCGGGGAGATCGAGGAATTGAGCCGCACCCACGACGTCGTGATCCTGGATCGCTACGTCGCCTCCAACGCGGCATACAGTGCCGCACGTCTGCACGAGGACGCGGCCGGGCCGGCCGTCGACTGGATCGGCCACCTCGAGTTCGAGCGGCTCGGGCTGCCGCGGCCCGACTTCCAGGTGCTGCTGGCGGTGCCGGCCGAGCTGGCCGGCCAACGGGCCCGCCATCGCGCCGAGACCGAGCCCGACCGGGCCCGCGACAGCTACGAACGCGACGACGGGCTGCAGCGGCGGACCGGCGCGGTGTATGCCGGGCTGGCCGCCGAGGGCTGGGGCGGACGGTGGCTGGTGGCCGACGCGGACGTCGACCCGGCCCGGCTGGCGGCCACCTTGACGGCCCCGAAGGGGGCATTTTGACCCAGATTCGGCCCTTGTGGCAAGAAACGCCCGTGTGGTGTCGGAGTTTTATCCCGATCTGGTGACACCATGGACGCCATGAGGCAAAGGATTCTGGTCGTCGATGACGACGCTTCGCTGGCCGAGATGCTCACCATCGTGCTGCGTGGGGAGGGTTTCGACACCGCAGTCATCGGGGACGGCACCCAGGCCCTGACCGCGGTGCGCGAGCTGCGCCCCGACTTGGTGCTGCTGGACCTGATGCTGCCCGGCATGAACGGCATCGACGTCTGCCGCGTGCTGCGCTCCGACTCCGGCGTTCCGATCGTCATGCTGACGGCCAAGACCGACACCGTGGACGTGGTGCTCGGCCTGGAGTCCGGCGCCGACGACTACATCATGAAGCCGTTCAAGCCGAAGGAGCTGGTCGCCCGGGTCCGGGCCCGGCTGCGGCGCAACGACGACGAGCCCGCCGAGATGCTGTCGATCGCCGACGTGGAGATCGACGTGCCGGCGCACAAAGTCACCCGCAACGGGGAGCAGATCTCGCTGACGCCGCTGGAGTTCGACCTCCTCGTCGCGTTGGCGCGCAAACCGCGGCAGGTGTTTACTCGTGATGTGCTGCTCGAACAGGTGTGGGGATACCGTCACCCCGCCGACACCCGTTTGGTGAACGTGCATGTCCAGCGCCTGCGGGCCAAGGTCGAGAAGGACCCGGAGAACCCGACAGTGGTGTTGACCGTTCGAGGAGTGGGATACAAGGCCGGACCCCCGTGACCGGACGGTGTAGGTGACCGCCGGCAACGATGCAGCGCGCAGCGATGCTGAGGTGGGGCGGCATTGATCTGGGGCTCGCGGCAACGTACTAGGAGTCGCTGGGGGCGCTCGGGTCCCATGACTCGCGGCATGGGTGCGGTGAGTCGCGTCGTGGGCACGGCCTGGCGGCGCTCGTTGCAGCTGCGAGTCGTCGCACTCACCCTCGGGCTGTCGCTCGCGGTGATCCTCGCGCTCGGCTTCGTGCTGACCAGCCAGGTCACCAACCGCGTGCTGGACGTCAAGGTCAAGGCCGCAATCGAGCAGATCGAGCGGGCGCGCACCACCGTCGGCGGCATCGTCAACGGCGAGGAGACCCGCTCGCTGGACAGCAGTCTCCAGCTGGCCCGCAACACGCTGACGTCCAAGACCGACCCGGCCTCGGGGGCGGGGCTGGCGGGCGCTTTCGACGCGGTGCTGATGGTGCCGGGCGACGGGCCGCGCGCCGCGACCACGGCCGGGCCCGTCGACCAGGTGCCCAACTCGCTGCGCGGCTTCATCAAGGCGGGTCAGGCGGCCTACCAGTACGCCGCCGTGCACACCGACGGGTTCTCGGGCCCAGCGCTGATCATCGGCACGCCGGCATCCGCGCAGGTCGCCAACCTGGAGCTGTACCTGATCTTCCCGCTGAAGAACGAGCAGGCGACCATCACGCTGGTGCGTGGCACGATGATCACCGGCGGCGCCGTGCTGCTCGTGCTGCTCGCCGGGATCGCGTTGCTGGTGTCGCGCCAGGTGGTGGTGCCGGTGCGCTCGGCGTCCCGGATCGCCGAGCGGTTCGCCGAGGGGCACCTGTCCGAACGCATGCCGGTGCGCGGGGAGGACGACATGGCTCGGCTCGCGGTGTCGTTCAACGACATGGCCGAGAGCCTGTCCCGGCAGATCACCCAGCTCGAAGAGTTCGGTAACCTGCAGCGCCGCTTCACCTCTGACGTCAGCCACGAGCTGCGCACGCCGTTGACCACGGTGCGGATGGCGGCCGACCTGATCTATGACCACAGCGAGGACCTCGACCCCACCCTGCGCCGGTCCACCGAGCTGATGGTCAACGAGCTGGACCGCTTCGAGACCCTGCTCAACGACCTGCTGGAAATCTCCCGGCATGACGCCGGTGTGGCCGAGCTGTCCGTCGAGGCGGTGGACCTGCGCACCACCGTGCAGAGCGCGCTCGGCAACGTCGGCCACCTGGCCGAGGAGGCCGGCATCGAGCTGCAGGTCGACATGCCCGGGCACGAGGTGATCGCCGAGGTCGACGCGCGCCGGGTCGAGCGGATCCTGCGCAACCTGATCGCCAACGCCATCGACCACGCCGAGCACAAGCCCGTGGACATCCGGATGGGCGCCGACGAGGACACCGTCGCAGTCACCGTCCGGGACTACGGCGTGGGGCTGCGGCCTGGCGAGGAGAAGCTGGTGTTCAGCCGGTTCTGGCGGTCGGACCCGTCCCGGGTGCGGCGCTCGGGCGGCACCGGGCTGGGTTTGGCGATCAGCATCGAGGACGCCCGCCTGCACCAGGGGCGGCTGGAGGCGTGGGGCGAGCCCGGCCAGGGGGCGTGCTTCCGGCTGACCCTTCCGCTGGTCCGTGGCCACAAGGTCACCACCAGCCCGCTACCGCTCAAGCCGGTTCTGCAGCCGCCGGCGGCGCCCCCGGCCGCGCCGCAACACGGCAAGGAACGGCAGCGTCCGCGTGAGCACGCCGAGAGGAGCGGGTAGCGTGCGGCGACTGCTGAGCCTGCTGTTGCTCGCCGTCGTGCTGGCCGGCTGCGCGGGTGTGCCCAATTCTTCCGCCCCGCAAGCGATCGGCACCGTCGAGCGACCGGCCCCGTCGAACCTGCCCAAGCCAACCCCCGGCATGGACCCCGATGTGTTGCTGCGCGAATTCCTCAAGGCCACGGCCGATCCGGCGAACCGCCACCTGGCGGCGCGGCAGTTCCTCACCCAGTCGGCGTCCAATTCCTGGGATGACGCCGGCAGCGCGTTGCTCATCGACCACGTCGTGTTCGTGGAAACCCGTGGCTCCGAAAGGGTTTCGGCGACCATGCGTGCGGACATCCTCGGCTCGCTGTCCGACGTGGGCGTGTTCGAGACCGCCGAGGGCGTGTTGCCCGACCCGGGCCCGATCGAACTGGTCAAGACCTCCGGAGGCTGGCGCATCGACCGGCTGCCCAACGGGGTGTTCCTGGACTGGCAACAGTTCCAGGCGACATACAAGCGCAACACGCTGTACTTCGCCGATCCGACCGGCAAGACGGTGGTTCCCGACCCGCGCTACGTCGCGGTGCCCGACCACGACCAGCTGGCCACCGAGCTGATCTCCAAGCTGATCGCCGGCCCCCGGCCCGAGATGGCCCACACGGTGCGCAACCTGCTCGCCCCGCCGCTACGGCTGCGCGGGCCGGTGACGCGGGCCGACGGTGGCAAGAACGGGATCGGGCGCGGGTACGGCGGCGCACGGGTCGAGCTGGAGAAGCTGTCCACCACCGACCCGCACAGCCGGGCTTTGGTTGCGGCGCAGATCATTTGGACGCTGGCACGTGCCGACATCCGCGGCCCGTACGTGATCAACGCTGACGGCGCTCCGCTGGACGACAGGTTCGCCGACGGGTGGACGACGTCCGATGTCGCCGCCACCGACCCCGGCGCGGCCGACGGCGCCGGCGCCGGGCTGCACGCCCTCGTCAACGGGTCACTGGTCGGACTGGACGGGCAGCGCATCACCACGGTGCCGGGGGCCTTCGGCCGGATGGGCGATCAGACGGGCGCCGCCCTGTCCCGAAGCGGACGGCAGGTGGCGTCCGTCGTGACCCTGCGCCGCGGCGCCCCGGACCAGGCGGCGTCGCTATGGATCGGGGACCTGGGCGGCGAGGCGATCCAGTCGGCCGACGGGCACAGCCTGACGCGGCCGAGTTGGTCGCTGGACGACGCCGTCTGGACGGTGGTGGACGGCAACAACGTCCTGCGCGCCATTCAGGAACCAGCGTCGGGGCAACCCGCGCGCATCCCGGTGGATTCCGTGGCGGTGGCCAGCCGGTTCCCCGGTGCGATCACCGACCTGCAGCTGTCCCGTGACAGCACCCGCGCCGCAATGGTGATCAACGGCCAGGTGATCCTCGCCAGCGTCGAACAGACCCAGGCCGGGCAGTACGCCCTGACCTATCCGCGGCGGCTGGGCTTCGGGCTCGGCACGTCCGTGGTGTCGTTGTCCTGGCGGACCGGTGACGACATCGTGGTGACCCGGACCGACGGCGGTCACCCGGTGTCGTATGTCAACCTCGACGGGGTCAACTCCGACGCACCCTCGCACGGCGTGCAGCTGCCGGTGTCGACGGTTGCGGCGAACCCGTCGACCATCTACGTCACGGCGCCGCAGGGCGTGGTGCAGTACTCGGCGTCGGCGGCCGAGGGCCAGGGGTGGGCGGAGGTTACCGGGCTGACGATGCCCGGTGCGGCGCCGGTGCTCCCGGGCTGAGAGCGCCCGCCGTGCGCAATTCGGCTAGGGCGGCGCGCGGCTCGGCTAGATCGTCGCGGCCGGCATGCATAGCTTTAGCGGTGTGCGCAGCCCGACAAGCCCGAGCGGAACCGGTTTCCCGGACCATGTGGCGCAACGCCATTCGGAATCCGCGCGGTACGCCGCGTCGGGACGCGGCGACGTCTGCGCCACCCTGATCACCAAAGCGGTGGCGGTGCCGGCCGAGCGTGACCAGCCGCCGGCCCGGATGAGGGGGCCGGACTCTGCCGGTGGGGGCGGCGCTGGGTGCGGCGTGTGAGCGGATTGGGGGCGGGCGGCTTGTAACGGGTGACTCCCGACCGCCATCCACGTGACCGCATGGTCGCACCCTCAGGAAGGAACCCCATGCCGCGCACCCGCTACGGCTCGCTCGCCGCCACCGGCCTCAATTGGGACAGCTTGCCGCTCAGGTTGTTCGCCGGGGGCAATGCGAAAAGTTGGAATCGCGCAGAGGGCCGGCTCGGGGACGAAATGTTCCTCACGCAGTTCGCCTACGAGGAGGCCAAGCACACCCAGCGGTTCCGCCGGTGGCTCGATGCCGTCGGCGTCACCGACGACCTGCACGGCTACGTCGACGAAACGCCAAGCTATAACCGCATTTTCAACGAACAGCTACCGGACTCACTCGGCGTGTTGGCGGTCGATGCCGCACCGGCGAACCAAGTTCGCGCTTCGGTGACATACAACCACGTCGTCGAGGGCATGTTGGCGCTGACCGGCTACCATGCCTGGAACAGCATCTGCGTTCGCCACGGGATCCTGCCCGGCATGCAGAAACTGATCCGCTGCATCGGCGACGACGCGCGCCGCCACATGGCTTGGGGCGCCTTCACGTGTCGCCGCAACGTCGCCGCCGATGATGCCAACGGGGCGGGGCCTTCGGCGGTTCGGCACGATATCGAGCGCCAGGGGGCGGCCCGTCGGGAAAATCGACATCGACCACTCGCCCTGCAACTCGAGGATGCTTTCGCCGACGAGGACGTCCGCGCCCTGGCCGGTTGCGCGCAGCTCGCGATCGCCGAATGCGGCGCGGAACCGATTGCCCACACCGAAAGGACGGAATGAGCGTGGCAGAACAGGTCGAGTTCGACGCCGAGGGGGTCAAGCTGCGCGGGCTGTTTTTCCCGGCGTCGGATAGCCCAGCCGCGGCGGTCGTCATGGCACACGGGCTTGGCGGTGAGGTGGCGCACTTCATCACCGAATATGCCGAAGTGCTTGCCGCCGAAGGTATTTCCGCGCTGGTGTACGACCACCGCAACTGGGGTCTGTCCGATACAGCGCCCGGGGCGCCGCGAAACGAAAGCGAACCATTCCAGCAGATCAGGGACTACCAGCACGCGGTGACGTATGTGCAGAACCGCCCGGACGTGTACGCCGAGCGGGTAGGGGCCTGGGGTACCAGCCTGTCCGCCGGTCACGTCTACGTCCTGGGAGCGATCGACCGGCGCGTGAAGGCCGTTGTGGGGCAGTCACCGTTCGTCAGCGGCAGCCGTACGTTCGGTGACTTGACCCGGGTCGACATGCGCGACTCGGTGCACGCGCTGTTCGCGGCCGATCGGCGCGCCAGGGCGCTCGGTGAAGAACCGACGTACCTGCCGATCGTCGACAAGGATCCCCTGGCGACGTCGACGTTCCCCAATCCCGACGCCTACCAATACTTCATGGGTCCAGGCGGGGTGGCCGAAAGAGACTCGTCCTTTACCAACCGCATCACCGCGCGGAGCATCGAGAACTGCTTCGGCTACGAGCCGGGCTGGTATCTGCCGCACATCGCCCCCACGCCGGTCCTGATGGTCGTGGCCCTGCGGGACAGCCTGACGGACCCGGCGCTCGCGCTGGCGGCCTACGAGCGCGCCGCCCAGCCCAAACAGCTGGTGACCATCGACTGCGGGCACTTCGGGGTCTACTCGGGTCCGGACAGCGAAGTGGCCAAGGCCGCGGCCCGCGACTTCTTCGTCTTGCACCTGGGCGCGTCGAAATGACGTTGCGGGAACTTGCTTTTGAGTTGAAGGGCTCGGGGCCCGGTTTGGTGTTGATCCACGGGACCGGCAGCACACCGGCCGGAACGTGGGGTTCGTGCGTGGATGAACTGGCGAAATCGCACACGGTCGTCCTGCCGTATTTACCCGGTTCGGGAGACAGTCCGTTGCCCGCTGGACCGCTTGCGGCCGATGCTGTGGCCGAGCAGATCGTCGCGGTCACGGCGCGCGCCGGCTTGCCCCGCTTCGCCGTTGCCGGCGCATCGCTGGGCGGCCCGATCGCGATGAAGGTCGCGGCGACGTACCCCGACCGCGTCACCCATCTGGTGTCGGTGTGCGGGTACGCCAAGGCGCGCGCGAGCCTGCGGATCCGCGAGCAGGTCTTCGAAGCGGTCTTGGGCCTGGACGCCACCACCATCGGCCGGCTGCTGCTCATCTTCGGCCTGACTGAGACAACCTTGTCGACCCTCCCCGGCGACGCGCTGACCGGCCTCGCCGCGCGGCTCGGATCGAACCTGGCCCCCGGCACGCGCGAACAGATCGTCCTCGCCTACACGATCGACGTGGAGAAGGACCTCGAGTCGATAACCGCCCCGACCCTGCTCATCGCGGGCGGCGACGACAACTTCGTCGCCCCGTCACATTCCGAGCGGGCCGCGCAACGGATTGCCGGCGCGACCCTGCGGCCGATGGATGGCGGTCACGGGCTGCAACTGGAGAGCAGCGCGCAAGTCGTGGCCGCGATCACGGCGTTCCTCGCACACCATTGAGCCGGTGAATCACGAGCGTTTGGTGGCTTTGAGCGCGTAGATGATCGGGAACCGGGGCTCACTCGCCGGCATCACCCACCAACCGCCGTCGGTTCGCCCCATTTGCGGCCGCCGCTGCCACGGCAATTCGTCTGTCTCGGTGAGCCTTTCGACGGACATTTCGGCCCGAGCGACGGCGGTCACCACCTCACCCAGCCCGTGCGGCCACTCGTAGTGCAAGGTGTCGCCGGCCAGCGCCGGGCCACCGGTGTAGCTGTGCGTGCGGAACCGCCATGCCGTCGCTTTGCGGAGGCCGCGCGGGCGGACAAACAGCCTTTTCGATATCCATCGGAGCGCCGGGAAATAACGCCGGATAGGTTAACGCCGGTAATGCGCAGGCGGTGACATCGGGCGTTGTCTACGCGTAATCCACGCAATCTATCATCGCGCCCACACCGTCCGCGGAGAGAGTGAAAGACATTGGTGCAGTTGGCATTACATGGCGATTACACATTACCTGTGAGTGGATGGTGACACGCCCGCCACCGAGGTTAATCTCCGGGTAACACGCGAAATTTACTGTTGGCGACGCACATTGGCATCGCATCGAATTCCATCAACCGAAAAGACGGCTGGATCAGTCGCATCCGTACGCTCGCCGGTTGGATCTTGCGGTGTCACCACCGGACGGGTCGGTGCGGACCGCGGGACCCCAGACGGAGCGGTCGCCCAGGGTCAAATCGAAACGGAGGACCATAGTGACTGCTCACACGGACACATTGGACGGCGCGGCCGCGGCGATCGCGCCGGCCATCGCGCGCAGCCGCTGGCTTCAGCTCGGGCTCGGTCTGGTGTGCATGATGACGATATCGAGTCCGCAGTACGTGTGGACGCTGATGACCAAGCCGCTCGCCGCCAAGCTGGGCATCGCCCTGCCGGAATTGCAGGTCACCTTCTCGATCCTCGTCGTGTTGCAGGCCTTCTTGTCGCCCTTCCAGGGTGCGCTGATCGACCGCTTCGGGCCGCGCCGGTTGATCTCGTTTGGCACGCTGCTGGCGGGCGCGAGCTGGGCGCTGGCCGCCCACGCGCACAGCGTGCCGGCGCTGTACCTCACCTATGGCGGCGTCGGCGGCGTCGGCACGGGGATCGTCTACGTCGGCGTCGTCGGCCTCATGGTCCAGTGGTTTCCCGACCGGCGGGGTTTCGCCGCCGGCGTGGTGGCGGCCGGGTACGGCATGGGCGCAATCCTGACGACCTTTCCGATTGCTTCGTCGCTTGCCGCCCGCGGGGTGGAGTCGACGCTGTGGCTGTTCGGGTTGGTCTTCGGCGCCGTCGGATTCGCGGCCGCGCAGGGGCTACGGATGCCGCCGCCGGATTTCGCGCGGAGCGTTCCCGGCGCCCGCGCGCACGGCACCCGGCGAGATTATCGGCCGTCCGAGATGCTCAAGCGGCCCGTGTTCTGGCTGATGTTCCTGATGATGACGATGATGGCCACCTCGGGCCTCATGGTCACCTCCCAGATGGCGACGTTCGCGGCGGACTTCGGCGTAAGCAAGGTGTTGGTGTTCGGCCTCGCGGCCGTGCCGCTGGCGCTGACGATCGACCGATTCACGAACGGCCTGACGCGACCCTTGTTCGGTTGGGTATCGGATCGATTGGGCCGGGAGAACACCATGGGTTTCGCCTTCGCGCTGGAGGGCATAGCGATGACGCTCTGGTTGCTGACCCGCGCCGACGCCGCGCTGTTCGTCCTCTTGTCCGGCCTGGTGTTCTTCGGCTGGGGCGAGATCTTCTCCCTGTTTCCCTCCACGTTGACCGATACCTTCGGGACCCGTTACGCCACAGCGAACTACGGTTGGCTGTACATCTCGTTCGGGATCGGGTCGATCTTCGGCGGTCCGCTCGCCGCGCTGCTGCATCAGCGGGCGGGCAGCTGGATCCCAGTGTTCGGGTGCGCCATTGCGTTCGATCTGCTGACCGCGGCGCTGGCCGTGTTCGTGTTGAAGCCCACGCGGGCGCGTTTCGTCGCCGCCGCACCCGGTGCGAAACCGGTCGAGACGATGGCGTCGGCCGCGTAGATCCGAATTCGCGGCCCCCGTCGGACGCTGGCCCCGCGCCTCGGAGAAGTCCCGCAAGTCCTAGCCTTCGCAACGAGGAAACCCGCGACGAGCCGGTCGACCGGGGCCTGCCAATCGAAGCCGATGCCCAAGCGGATCGGACGGGTAGGCACCATGGGCAGACGACCGGCCGTCGTCCGGGGTTCACCCCGCGGCGCTGTCGGTCCCGGCCGCCACACTGGGCCTGTGCTCGACCTCATCCTGCCCCTCGAATGCGGCGGCTGCGGGGCACCGGCCACCCGCTGGTGCCAAGCGTGTGCCCGGGAATTGTCGGTGGCCGCCGACGCCCCGCACGTGGTCGACCCCCGCGTCGATCCCGGCGTGCCGGTGTTTGCGCTGGGCCGCTACGCCGGCGCGCGGCGCGCGGCGATCCTGGCGATGAAGGAGCGTGGTCGCGGCGACCTGCTCGGGCCGCTCGCGCACGCGCTGGCCGTCGGGATGCACCGGCTGCTGACCTGGGGCCTCGTCGACGCCCCGCTGACCGTCGTTCCCGCGCCGACACGCCGATCGGCCGCGCGCCGGCGCGGCGGCGACCCCGTCACCCGGCTGGCGCGCGCCGCGGTGGAACGACATCCGGACATCGTCGTCGTGCAGGCCTTGCGGATGCGGGCGCTGGCCCGCGACTCGGTGGGTCTGGGGACCGCCGCCCGCGAGCGCAACATCGCCGGCCGTGTGGTGCTGCGTGGTCCCCGGCCGGACGGCGAAGTGGTGGTGGTCGACGACGTCGTCACCACGGGGGCCACGGCCCGCGAGTCGGTCCGGGTCCTGCGCGCCGCGGGGGTCGGGGTCGGCGCCGTCCTGGCGGTCGCGTCGGCATGACCGGGCGGGGCCGCCAGAGTCGGCTTCTTGTCGAAAAAATGACCTGATCGGTACGACAACTCGACGTTCGCGGGCTAGGGCATGTCTGACAAACGTCGGGTCCAGGCGACGATGGCGTTGAGAACGGCTGCGCCGCGGTAGACGATGGCGAGTTTGTCGTAGCGGGTAG
>NZ_JAZGLV010000021.1:0-90837 GCF_036409085.1 Mycobacterium sp. 050134 | reverse complement strand
CGAAGGGGATCGCCAGCCCGGTGAGCTGCTGCAAAGTCAAGATATTAGCCAACGCCGAATACACAATCGTGCTCGGCAAACGCCCCCAATCGACAAGACTGACTGGGTCAGGGTCCGTGTTTTCAATTTCCGTTGTAAGTACGTCGTAATACAATCTTGCCAAGCGATCGGCTTCGGCGCGTCTTGCCGAGGGGAGCTGTGTCATCGGCTGGCCTTCCCGTTGGTGGGGTGCTTGACGTGCACTGCATCAAATAAATCCACGTCCAGGACGAAATAACGGCACAGCACCGCACCCCAATCACCCAATTAAGGATACCGGCCACGCCCCACTCACATGAGCACCCAAATCAGCTCAGCCCCCGGCGCGCGAACATCCGATCGCGGCTTGAGCTTGGGGATCGTCGGATCCAATGTGTCGGCGCAAGTGTCGAATTGGCGTTGACGATATCCATTGGGCTCATTGACGCGCTCACTGCTGCGTCCGCGACAGGCGGCACCGCAGAGCGCATCGGCTTCGGCCCTCACATACGAAAACCCGCATCAGAACAGTGCCGCCCACCGACCACTGATCTGACCATTGCACCCCATCTAATTGGCTGCTATGCCGTGCGACCGTCGCGCGCGGACGCTGAGCAGCCGACGACGGTCAGTCATTCTCGTCGGGGTCACCGATCGTCCGGCCGAGATCGCTGATCCTCGTCAGGCCATAGCGGGCCGCGGTCGCGGCAGTCACGACGACGCCGTTCTTGTTTTCGGCTGGCGCCGGCCGCAGAGCCACGAGACCCGTTCCCTGCAGCGCCTCGTCGAGCACCGCATAGGCCTGCTGCGGATCAGAGATTGCGCCCCGGCCACCGTCGAGGTATGCGAGCAGGCTGCCTACGTACTCGGGGACTAGGCCGATTGTGCCGTCGCGGAGCAGGGGAAAGTATGTGTCTCGGTTGCCGATCCCGAGGCGCCGCTCGACCGGGAAGCCAGCGTCCACCAGCGCGTGCGCGTAAAGTTCGGCCACGGTCACGCTCTCGGCGAAATTGGCGGAGCCGATGACAATCGCCGGTCGGTCCGGCCGCGGCGCGCGCGGCGGCAGGCCGCGCGGCTGCTCAGCGAGGAACGCAGCAGCCGCTGCCGCGGGAGATGACACGCGAAGGACGCGGTCATTGAGCTCGGCGAGGCGCTTGGTCGTGAGTTCCGCGCTCACGGCAGCGATGGTCGCGGCTATCCCCTCTCCGTGCCCCACGCGCAACTCGTCACGCAGGATCGGCACTACGCTCTCGGCAGGCTGAGCGTGCAGGTCATCTTCGAGCAGGACGATGTCGCCGGCGAGGAGGCGTGGATCGGTCGTGAAGAGCACGCCGACCTGAATCTCCCCGGTTTTGAGCGCGTCGACGGTGCGCGGCCCGCCGGCATCGGTGACACGAAATTCCCTGAAGGTGAGCCCGTACCGCGCGCGCAGCAGGGGCAGGCAGAGCAGTTCGGTCGGGCATTCAGGACCGGAGCCGAACACCAACGTCTTGGCCAGCATCACATCTGGCTCCGCGGTTCACGGGTCAAGCTTGTCGCTTTCGAAGACCAGGAAGCTCGCGCCCTGGGGGTCGCGTAGCAGGCTGAATATGCCCTTCGGCTGCTCGGTCGGCCCCACCAGAACCGCGCCGCCGGCTGCGACGGCGGCGGCGCCGGTCTCGGCGACGTCGGTCACGACGAAATAGGGCAGCCAGCGCGACAGAATGTCGGCGTCCGTCGCCGGCAGATCGCGCAGCCCGCCGTTATCGCGTGTGCCGACACGAATCACCCAGTAGGGCACCGGCATGCCGGCGAGGAACTCGATGTGCCAGCCGAATAGCCGCGAGTAGAAGGTGATCGCGGCATCGACATCCGGGGTAGCCAGCTCATTCCACGTCAGATATCCCGGCTCGTTCACGCGTGTCGCGCCGAAGTGCCGACCAGGCTCACAAAGGTGGATCACGGACCCCTGCGGATCGCGCACCACCACCAACCTCCCTCGATCGGCGAAATCTAGTGGCCCGGCGAGGACGGTGCCGCCCAATGCACGAGCGCGGGCGGCCGCCGCTTCGACGTCGGCGACCGAGACGTGCGAGTTCCAGCGTGTCTCGTTGCCGGCGGGGTCGGCCGCGGGGAGGGAATAGAGCCCGGCGACCTCCTCCTGCCCTCGACGAAAGACCGTGTAAGCGCGCCCGTCGGCCATCCGACGCTCATCCGGGGTCCAGCCGAAGAGCGTTCCGTAGAACTCTGTGGCCGCAGCCGGCTCGGTCGTGGCAAGGTCGACCCAGCTGAACGTCCCCTCCGCGTACCCGGTGCGCGCTCCCATGAGGGGCAGCCTATCCAAGCGTCATCATCCACGCTGCAGGCCCGTCCGTCTGGCGGGGCCACCATGAGCCGCGCTCGTGCTCGTTCAACGATCGACCACGAAGCCACCGCTGGTCCAACTTGCTGGTGTCTAGCGGTTGGCACAGTTAATCGTTCCTGAGAAAGCGCACCGAACTCATTCGCTCACGTTTGCGGTGACACCCACCCGGCGGGCGTTACCCGCGCTCAACGCTCATCCCAGCGCGGCCAGCGCGGAGTCGTAGTCAGGCTCTTGCTCGAGCTCTGGCACCAACTCGGTGTACGCGACGTTGCCTTCGGCATTAATCACGACCACGGCCCGAGCAAGGAGCCCAGCCATCGCGCCGTTGACCATCGTGACGCCGTAGTCCTCGCCGAAGCTGCCTTGGAAGGCCGACGCTGTCTTGACGTGCTCGATGCCCTCTGCGCTGCAGAATCTTTGAAAGGTAAAAGGCAGATCTTTTGACACACAGAGTACGCACACACCGCTGGCTGCGGCACGCTCGTTGAAGTTCCGTACGGTCGCCGCGCAAACCGGCATGTCGACAGACGGGAAAATGTTAAGCACCAAAGGCTTGCCGCGGAACTGCTCGATGCCGACGACCCATAGGTCATGGCCGGTCAAATTGAAGTTGGGGGCTGTGGATCCGACGGCTGGCAGTTCGCCGACGGTGTTGATGGGAGTTCCGCTCAAGGTTATCTGTGCCATAGGAACAGTCTGCCAATTGCCAACCAGGCGCGCTTGGGTCTGGTCGGGATGCCATCGTTGTTGGGCTGCGCGATTAGGCGACGTGACTGCCGCTAGACAGGTGATCTGTAGAGCAACACGGGCGACCAACCAGGGGTACGGTCACCGTCCAGCGTCCCGACCCTTTCCTGTTGTTGATTGTGTTGGCAGTTGAGGAACAGACCATGCGGTGGCGAACCCGCCCACCGCGTACCGCACCGCCGATCAGTGTGGCGTCGCCAAGAAGAACGGTGAGCCCAACCGGCGCACATTGGGACTTGTCGGTCAGACTCATCCGTGATGACGTACGGCGCAGTAACGGGAGCGTCCAGGTCGTCGTCTCCGAAGCACGCCGCTACTAACCTGGCGTGAGGTCAGCCGGTGGGCGAATCTGAGTGATAATCATCCACATGGGTGAACGACTCCAGCGCCTCTGGCAACGTGCAACTCAGCTCACTTATCTCAGCACTTTCGAACGCAGGCTCAATCGGTTGCTCTGGGGTCTGGCGTGGATTGCGTTGCTCTACTCCGTAGCTGAGCATGTTGTGCTTGCCGACTATCCCGAAGTCTTCCCAGGCGCTGAGCACCTCGGTGACCTTCTTTTCCATCTCGCACTCGAATACGTGACAGCATTTATTTTCTACCTGCTGATAGTGCGCCTGCCGTTGCGCCGAGATCGCCGAAACATCTATAAGAATCTAGAACCGTTGATATCTCGCGTCGTCGGCGAGGCAACCAGTCTCATGAGCACGTTGCATCAAGCGGCGGGCTTCGATAGCCGTCGGGAGAACACATTGGCGAATGTCCAAGAGACCTGCCGCAGGATTGGACCAGCAACTCCTACTAACATGCTAATTGCGTCGGCTTCCCCAGCTGCGCACGCCCCCTTGCTCGACGCGATTCAGTATCATATGGACCGCGCCCGCCGTGTGAATCGAGAAATTCTCGACCTGTCAGCGTTCGTCGCATCGGATGTCATCAGCATTGTGAACGACATCGAAAGCCGCGGCTATTTCAACGCGTTCGAGTTCGTCTACCCATTGTTTAAAGCCAACCAGCTCGATAAGACCGACCTATCGTTTCTTTCTCGACACATCTTCGATTATCTATTGCTCGCCGAACGACTCGACGCCTACCGTCGCGACTTCCTTCCTGCGGCGTCACCGAGACCGACATATTTAATTTCAGGAACAGTGCGCGACAGCGACGAAATTCCGCTTAGACGCTTCTCCGCTCCAGGGCAACGGGAAGAGTGAAATAGAATCCCGAAAGACATTTAAGAAGCCCGCGCCTCTGGGACGGTCAAGGCCTAACCAGCGTCGTAGTTGCGGCCACCGACTTCGCCCAGGAAGTCGACCGCGAGATTTCGATACTTTCGGCGAACAACGGAGCAACCAAAGCGCGCCGGTCCCGGACCAGGAGTGCGTCCAACAAGTGGCGCCGGGCGGATAACTCACTGCTGGCGAGGGCGCTTCACCTGAATCCTCGCGAAATTGCGACCAATCACGTTGGACACAGAAACCACGACAGCCGCGCCTACTTGGACCGTCGTCGACAGCCGCTAAGGCAACTCCAATGACTTCCTTAGAGCATTAGTGATGTCGGCTAGAGAAGCGATGAGCTGCTCGTACTCTGCCTCAACGGCTGCGGCCGCGGTGGCGTCAGCGTTCTGCAGCGCCTCGTTGATCCGCTGCTGCACCGCCTCCGCGCCCAACCGCAGCAGGCCTTCCTCGATGTAAAGGCCGTTCAACCAGCGGCGCCCGTCGAGGACAACCTCAACTGATCCTGCCTCGTCCGTTCCGGTGAACGTGCCGGTCTCCGTGCGGTGCAGTTGGTCCTGGATGGCCGACTGAAACTCCTGAGCGTGTTGCAGCGCTGCGGCCACCTGCGGGTGCATCTCTGCGGCCATATATCGATCCTCAACGTCCGGGGGCGGGCGTACTGCTTGACGGTCACCACTGTCCGCGCCAGTTTACGACGATGCCACAACGTCTTGCGACCTGTGGCATTCGGTTGGGCAGCTTAGCCCGGTCGACAATATCTCGACTGTTCCTGCCCGACAGTTCGTTTTAGCAAGGCAGGACGGGTCGCGATACAACGGTGGGTCAGCCACGATTGGAGGACCGCTGCACTGCGATGGTGCGGGCACGCGGATCTAAATCGGAAGACTGATCGCCACTGAGACCAGTGTACCGCTCGTCGCTGTAGCGCTCGTCGCTGTTTTGGCAGTAGCCGTCCGTGCTTGCCGACGCGGGTTGATCAGCTAGTACCGCGTCGGTGTGGATAGGGGTGCCAGAACCCTTAGCTCGACTACTCATTGGACATCATGCTCTAGACCAAGCTAGCCTTTAGCACAGGATGGCAGACTCTACGAACGAATGCGCGATCAGCGATCTGCGGCACGCCAAAAATCCCGCGGTTTGCTTCGTATCCAATATCGGGGATTCCATCCTGACGCTGCCGACATTGCGGGCGCTCAGCACAATGTTCACCGCCCCATTGACTTTGATCTGCCCCAAGATCGCTTTCGATCTGTGTTTTCACGAGGTAACCGACCGCCACGTGGACACCACGGGGCTGCCGATGACGGGGCCGCGTTTATTGCCACATGCACCACACCGATCTCGAGACTATGACACCCTCGCATCAGAAATCGGCTCCGTAGACCTCTTTATTGACACCTTGAGCTGGAGCTCTTTGTCGAGCACCGTCATTCGCCCTCTGGTACAACGCCTCGCGCCCACTACTACCGTCGGGTTCTCGACCGACTCTCAATACGATTTCGTGGTTCCCAGAGGGCCGCACCACGCAGCTGACATGACGTTCAATCTCGCGCGCCTGTTCGATTCGTCAATCCGGATCGAAACATACGCGGACTCGGTGCCTATTCCACCGTCAGTCCGCCGACAGGCGCATTCAATGCGAGCCAGCCTGCCTACAGGGACGAAAGTGCTTGTCGTACACGCCGATAGCGACTGGACAGAGAAACGTTGGCCCGTTACCCGGTTCATTGACTTGCTGGACCGGTTTTTGTCTCGCCACCGCGATTTTATCGCCTGGATTGTCGGCATGGGACACGAAGAATTGAATGTCGGAAGAGAGCGCGACCGGATCTTTCCGTATCTTGGGCTTCCGCTCGACTTGGCCGTGGGCATGGTGGGTGCCGCCGATTTGTTCGTGGGAATCGATTCATCCATGCTCCACGCCGCCGATCTGGCTCGGGTACCGGGTGTAGGGCTGTTCGGTCCGACGCGCGCCGCGACTTGGGGGTTCAGGTTCGGACCGCACCGGCACGTCGATATGGCCGGGATGGCGGAAATTACGGTGGACCAGGTGCTGTGGGCGATGGAGGACCTCAGCTCCGGCTCATAGCCGGGGACGTGCACGCCGCAATCGTCCTTGAATCGTCCCGCCGACTGCGATTTCGACCCGCATCGTCAGGTGAATAGGCTGCTCGGGTAGGGGTCAAACCCGAGTTCAACTAGAGATTGCACGGTCGGCGGAGATTGCTCCCATGGCGGCGCGGACGCCATCATGCAGCAGGCCGGTGGCGTGCACGGTTTGACGGTCGGCCTCGCTAGCCCCCGCGGCAGGCAGCTCGGGGTGCGCTCGGACGGTCGCTGGGTATGCCGGGAGTCGGTCGTCGGTATGTGTTGAGGCCTGTCGGTCGAATCGCCTCCAGCTCGGGAGCAACGAGAGGCCGGACCTCCTCAAACGAGCTACGGACCGCCGGCCCCGCCAGCGCCTCCCGTGCCACCGGAACCGCCGGCCCCCCCGGGCGAACCAAAGGACACGCGCCCTTCCGCGCCCCCAGCGCCGTCTAGGCCGCTTCCGCCGGGACCGGCATCAGAGCTGCCGCCGGTGCCTCCCTGACCACCGGTCCCGCCCGTCCCGCCTTTGCCGCCGGGAAGGTTGTTCAAGCCGTCACCGCCGGTACCGCCATCACCGCCGTCACCGCCGCTGCCGCCAGCGCCGGCAGGTGAGGTCGTGCTCGCACCACCGGTCCCGCCAGCGCCGCCGGCTCCCCCCAATCCACCCTGTGTTCCGATGCCACGTGAGTCTGTGACGCCTGTCCCGCCTTCCCCTCCTCGTCCGCCCGTGCCACCCGTGCCGGCATCCCCGCCTGGGGAGGTCGTGCTGCCGCCCGTCCCGCCGGCGCCGCCGGCGCCACCAACGCCTGCCGAGCCGTCGGGACCCCGATTGACCGGCGCATCGCCGGCCGGGCCCGCAGTGCCTCCTTGGCCGCCATCGCCCCCAGTCCCGCCGGTACCTGCGTTGTTTCGCCCATCGTCGTTGTACCCGGTGCCACCCCGGCCGCCTTCGCCCCCGGCACCGCCGTTTCCGCCGGCGCCAGAAGTGTTGCCAGTGCTTGCGTCACCGCCAGCGCCGGCCTGGCCGCCCGCCCCTCCACCGCCGCCCGGCAAGCCCGTCCCGCCAGGCGTGGTGCTCACCGCCCCGGCGCCACCGGCGCCACCGGCGCCACCGTTACCCCCCGCGCCGCCGGTGAGTGGACCGAATGGAGCCGAATTAACGGCACCGCCCTTTCCGCCAGCGCCACCTTGGCCGCCGGTGCCGGCGCCACCGAAGGTGCCGGAAGCCCCTGCACCCGCGCCGGGGTCGCCGCCAATTCCGCCATCTCCGCCTTGACCGCCATCGCCGCCGACGCCGCCGTTGACGGCCCCCCCACCCGAAAAGCCATTACCGCCCTGGCCGCCGACGCCGCCACTGCCGCCCTGGCCGCCACCGCCGTTCGTCCCACCTGCCGCGGCGGACCCCCCGGCGCCGCCTTGGCCGGCTTGGCCACCTCGGCCGCCAGCGCCGCCAGGCGCGCCCAGACCGGTGGCCCCGTCGCTACCGGTCCCGCCAGTACCCCCGGTTCCCCCGATGCCTCCTTGACCGCCGGTTCCCCCAGCGCCGGCAGCGCCCCCGCGACCGCCCTGACCGCCGGCACCGCCGTCATACCCGGCGCTGCCAGAGACCGCGGGGTTGCCAGGGCCGCCTTGCCCACCTTGGCCACCGTGGCCGCCGTTGCCACCGGTGCCTGCGGCGCCCGCATGGCCCGCTGCACCCGCACCATTGCCAGCGGCTCCTCCGGCACCCGCGATGCCGCCCTCGCCGCCGTCGCCGCCCCGACCGCCGTTGGCGCCTACGCCAGCGCCACCATTCCCACCGGTACCCCCGTCTCCAGCGTGACCACCGACACCACCGTCACCGTTGATTCCACCCGGGCCCGCGGCACCCCCATTACCACCCTGACCGCCGGCGCCACCGCTGAACCCTGCGTTGCCCGCGTTACCTGCCGATCCGGCAGCGCCGTTGCCACCTTGAGCACCTTGACCACCTGCGCCACCCGTACCGCCAATGCCTGATGCACCCGCATGGCCGCCAAACCCGAGAAAACCACCCGACCCGCCAGCGCCGCCGGCACCTGCTGCACCACCGTCGCCACCGATACCACCGGCACCACCGGTGGTTCCCACCCCGGCGGCGCCGCTCCCACCGTCACCGCCCAGCCCACCGTGGCCGCCGGCCCCGCCGGCTCCGCCGGCGCCGAACAGACCGCCGATGCCGAGCGGTCCGGCGTTGGACCCGCCAGCGCCGCCGGCACCTCCCGCACCGCCCGCGGTCCCCGCCGCGCCCTCCCCGCCGTTCACCAGGCTGTCTGCACCCAGGCTGCCGGCGCCACCCGCGCCACCGGTCCCGCCTGTCCCCCCGGAGAAGAACAGGGGCGCTCGATCTGCCCCGCCCGCGCCGCCAGCTCCGCCGGTGCCGGCAGGCACCGCGACGCCGCCGACTACCCCAGCCGCCCCGCCGGTCCCGCCGGAGCCTCCGGACCCACCCCAGCCGGCCAGCAATCCACCAGCTCCACCAGCACCGCCGGCCGCACCGGTTCCGCCGGGGAGGAGGGCCGCCCCCCCTGCGCCCCCGGCGCCCCCGTTGCCGATCAGTCCGGCAGACCCGCCCGCGCCGCCGGCTTGACCGGCTGCCCCCGACCCCCCGTCGCCGCCGTTACCCCACAACAGCCCGCCCGGTCCGCCTGCTTGCCCGGTACCGGGCGCTCCATTGACGCCGTTAGCAATCAGCGGCCGTCCAAACAGCTGCTCGGTAGGCGCGTTCACGATGTTCAGCAGATCCTGTTCCAGCGTTTGCACCGATGCAGCAGCTGCAAACTCGGACGCGCCATATTCCGCGCTCGTTCGTTGCAGCGCCGCCACAAACTGGTCGTGGAACGCGGCCGTCTGCCTGCTCAGTGCCTGGAATTCTTCCGCCTGGCTGCTAAATAGTTCAGCAATTGCCGTGGACACCTCGTCGCTGGCTGCGGCTAACATCCGCGTGGTGGACTGCGCGGCCGTCGCGTTGGCTGCCCTAACGGTCTGACCAAGCTGACTGAGCTCCGCCGACGCCGTGCCCAACATCTCAGGGACGACATTGACATACGAGGGCATCCAGAGCTCCTGTCGAGTCGAATTATCCGATCAAACCTAACGCACGCCGAGGTACCCCAAGCGCACTACTAATATCGGCGGCCGAAATGCATCGAGAGCTGGGGGTGCTTGGGAATCGAGCCCGCCGGTGGACACGCGGGCTGGTGAGGGCTGGCCACGCCAGCGAGTTCGTCAGAACCGCGTCGTTGCGCGGCAGGGGTAGGTGGCGGTGTGCGCATGCCAGAGTCCTGAGTTCGGATCCGCGCGCATCCGGGCGACTTCGCGGGCCGGCCCTACCGCCACCGGCTACCAGACGATGGCGGCCATGTCGCGGTTGTCCGAGCAAACGCTGCGCACCGCGGTCTGGATGTCTGCGGCCGTGATGATCTGCAAATCCTCGATGGTGACCGGCTGGCCCGACCGTTTCTGCGCGACCACCCGAGTGTCACGGAACCCCTCCGCCCGCTCGATCACGTTGCGGGCGAACCGGCCGTTCTGCATGGCGTCGATGCCATGCCGACCGCCGGGGGTGGTGTAGTTGCGGACGGTGGTGGCCGCGTCGAGGAACGCCTCGCGCGCCGCGTCGTCGAGCATGCTGGCGCGCGGCGTCGCGTAGCGCTGACCGATCTCGACGATCTCGGCCGCCGAGTACGACTCGAACCGCAGTTTGCGGTTGAACCGGCCGGCCAAACCCGGGTTGACGGTGAGGAACTGGTCCACCTGATCCTCGTAGCCGGCGCCGATGAAACAGAAGTCGAACCGGTGCGCCTCCAGCGCCACCAGCAGCTGGTTGACGGCCTCCATGCCGATCATGTCCGGAGTGCCGTCCTGATGACGTTCGACCAGCGAGTAAAACTCGTCCATGAAAATGATTCGGCCAAGGGAACTTTCGATGAGCTGGTTCGTCTTGGGACCGGATTCGCCGATATAGTGACCACAGAAGTCGGATCGGCGCACCTCCCGAATCTCGGGGTGCCGCACGATTCCCATGCCGGCGTAGATCTTGCCGAGCGCTTCTGCGGTGGTGGTCTTGCCCGTGCCGGGCGGACCCACCAGCAGCATGTGGTTGGTCTGCCCCTCGACCGGCAGCCCGTGCTCGAGTCGCATCATCCGCACCTCGAGCTGGTCCTCGAGGGCCGCCACCGCCTGCTTGACCGCCGCCAGGCCCACCTGCTTGGCCAGCAGCGCGCGTCCCTCGGCCAACAGCTCCGCGCGCCGCTCCGTCGCATCGTCGTCGTCGAGCTGCGCGCGGCTCTTCGCCGTCGAAGCATCCCACCGGTCGGTGCGACTCGAGATCGTCTGCTCGTCGGTCACGACCAATTGCAGGTTGGGGTCCGCCAATGCCTCCTTGGCCGCCTCGGTCAGCACGCCGTTGATGGTCGCCTTCGACAGCCAGATCTGGGCCTTCTCCTCCTCGCGCAGCTGCCGGTGGACCATCCCGCGCACATAGGCCAGATCGGCGACCAGCAGCGGAATGTCCGCCGGGCCGATCGCGGCGGTCAGCACGCGGGCGTCGAACCGGCCGGACGACGGGCTCTGCCCGATCACGTCGACGCGGTCCAGCCAGTCCAGCGCCACCCGGCCCTGCCCGAGATGGGCGGCGGCGTGCGCGGCCAAAGCGCAGATGGACGCCGTGACAGCGGGCATGACGATCGCCTGCGGCGGCAGCTCCTCGGCAGCCGCCAGCAAGACGTCCGGCCAGCGCTGCGTGGTGAACATCAGGAAGGTGCGGGCCAGCTGGTGCCACTGGAAGTTGGCCCACGAATCCAGCAGCTCGCGGTTGGCTAGCAGCTTCTCGGCCTCGGAATACTCCCCCGCGATCGTCAGGGCCGATGCGAGCGCCAGTCCGACCTGCGACGCGTCGGTCACGGTGATTCCGATATAGGGACCCAGCTGAATCTCGGCGGCCAGGGTCTGACCGATCCGGGTGGTCTCCCGGTGCAGCCATTCGCTGGTGGCGTAGAGCTGCTTGAGCGAGGCCAGGGCGTGGTCGCCACCGGCGACACGCCCCAGCCAGGCATCGGCCATCGACGGGTCGGCGTCGGTGGCGGCGACGAACTCCGGCAACGCCGCCGCCCGGCCTTCCCGACTCCTTACCCCCATCGCCCGGTCGAAATACCTACGGGCAGTCTGCAAGTCACCCATCGCTGGTGCCATTGTCGCAGGTCGTGCGCGCGCTCATGAATCGTTGCCTCACGGACGTTCTAGTTGGCGACCGACATGCTGACCGGTTCAAGGCTGACGTAGCGGTTCTCCGCGCGGAACATGTCCATCTCGACCAGCCAATCCCGGCCTGCCGCAGAGACATTCACCGTCGCGGGACCGAGCTGGGAGATGATCACCTCGAAATTATGCCGTTGAGACTCGGCCAGCGCCGTACCCGCCGGGGCGATCGTCATCACGGTGGCCGGCCGCGGGGTCGGCGAGATCGCGATGTCCGCGATATCGGCGGCGCCCGACTCGCCCGCCCAGTCGTCATCCCGCCGGCGCCGCACGGCGTACTCCACGACGCTGACGGTGGTCCGCGGCGCCGGCCGGGACGTGCCGACGACGGTGATTTCCGGCATCCGGACGCTCGCCCAGCGCGCCATGTCACGAGTGTGCACCGAGACCCGCTCGCCGGCCCCGGCGGTGCGAATGACGATCCGTTTGGCGATCGGGTCGTCGGCGGCCACGAACACGCGGGACAGCTCGCCGGCGTCGGTGACCGGGATCATCAGCCGGTCGCCGTTGCTGAGCTTACCGATCAGCACCCCCGAGGGACCGATCTCGGTGATCAATTGCGCGGGCAGCGGGCTACGCCGCAATCCGCGCAGACGCGGCCGCGGGCCGCACATGTTGGCGGCGGCCGCGGCGGCTTGCTCACCGTTGAGCCGGCGCAGGATCACGCTGGGCGGCGTGGGCGCGGGCGTGGGGGTGCGCACGCTGATGGTCACGGTGCATGTCGCGTCCGGATAGACCGTCACGTTCTGGATGACCTCGTCGGCGCGCAGGGTCCACGCCTGCGCCAGGGTGCGCGACGTGATCGCTTCGGCCGAGTAGGCGTAGGTGGTCATCCAGCCGGCCTCGCCGCGAATCGCCTTCCAGCGCTGTACGTCTCCGGCCACGGCATCCGATCCCAGCCGACGGTCGAGCTCGACCAGGTCGGTGGCCGTGGCGACCTTTGCCCGCAGCCCCTGACAGCGCAACAGGCCGGCGATGCGCTGCGCGACCGAAACCGCTGCCGCGCCAACGGTTGTGCGCCATTGCAACGCCTGGGTGTTGTCGAGCACCGGAAGGCGCATGATCAACCACGTTTCGCGCCGGCCCGCATAGGGAGGGGTGCCGATCTCGGAGTCGTACACGCGCGGGTAATCACCGACATTGCCGTGCCGCGACCCGATCGTGACGGCGCTGATCGACTCGAGCTGCAGGCCCAGCGCGTGCCGCAGCATCGGGACCAATTCGACGATGTCGATTGCGTTTTCGCTTTCGACGGTGACCGAACCGGTCACCCTGGTCGCCCGGTGGCCCCTTCCGAGCAGTTGCACCGCCACGACGGCGACGCCGTCCTGCATGCGGACTCCGCCGCCGGAACGGTTGTTGGCCACGGTGATCGGCGCGTCCCAGCTGATCGGGCGACGCCCCCGCACCGCCAGCACCGCCCACGACCATGCCGGCTGGCCCCACCATCGCGCGAAGACCGCCGCGCCGCCGGCCACGACGGCGACCGCCGCCCCGATGTAACCCGCCAACGCCCAACTCGCGAGCGCGAGCAGGAACACGACCGCGACGCCGATGACCCGGCGATCGCTGTCCCGGCCGAACCCGGTGAGGCTGGTTGTCATCGCGCCCTCCGCAACCGTGCCGCAACCACCACCACCAGCACCCCGGCCGCCACCGCGCCGAGGAACCCGATGGCGATGTCGCGGGCGCGATGGTCCGGCGGCGGGGCCGGCGGGGCGGGGGTGATGACCCGGCTGTGCGCACCCGGGGGCAGCCGGTCCCCGGGCGGGATGTTGAAAGTCAGCGCGGCGACCGGATCTACCAGCCCGTAGCCAACCTTGTTGTCCACGCCCGCGGGTGGGTTGTGGGCCGACTGCATGATCCTGTTGATCGCCTGGTGCGAGCTCAGCTCGGGAAACTTCGCGCGCACCAACGCGGCGACGCCACTGACATAGGCCGCGGAGAAGCTGGTGCCCCAGAACGGCATGTTCTTCTCACCCGGTCGCGTGGGCGGGTAGGCGTTGACCGGACCGCCGCCCTGCGGTGACAAACCCATGATGTGTGTCCCCGGCGCCGCAACGCCGACCCAAGGGCCCGACATGCTCTTGTCGATCGCCGCGCCGGCGGCGTCGACGGCACCCACCGACAACACATAGTCGGAGAACCACGACGGCGAAGAGACGGTCTTGACCTGATGCCAGTCCCGCGGATCGGCCGGGTCGAGCGGATCGAACATCGGGTTGTTGTCACACCCGGCTTCCCCGTCGTTGCCGGCCGCAGCGACGATCACCGCGTCCTTGACGGTGGCCGCGTACCAGAGCGCGGCGCCCAGCGCGCGCTGGTCGGCGGGCGCCACCGCCGGCAGGCATGCCGTCACGGAAATGTTGATCACCTTGGCGCCCAGGTTCGCGGCGTGCACGACCGCCCGCGCCACGGTGTTGAGCGTGCCGGCTTTGACCTTCTCGTCCGAATTCGGGTCGGCCGGCGACGGATTGACCGGCTCGAAGGCCCGTGACGACTGGCGGATCGAGATAACAGTCGCATGCGGGGCGACACCGACCACGCCGTCGGGCGCACCCGGCGGCAGCGGCGGCACCGCGGGCTCGTCTTCGGTCTGCGGATCCGGCGGCCCGTTGGACGCGGCCGTGGCACCCCCACCCTCGGGCGGCGGAGGTGGCGGGGGTGGCGGCGGCGGAACGGTTTGGGTGATCGTCACCGGGCTCGGCGGCGGCGGTGGCGGCAACGGCGGTGGTACCTCGACCGGGGGCGGCGGGGCTCCCATGCTCGGCGGCGGCGCTGCCGGCGGCGGGAACGCGGGCGCCGGCGGCATCGGCCGCGGCATCGGCAGAATCCCTTGCGGCGCAGCGGCGATGATGGAGCTGACGACCGTGCCGTGGGCGTCGCAGTCCGACAGCCCGTCCTCCCCCATGATGTAGTCCCCGCCCGGCACCACGGGAAGCCGCGGGTTCGGGGTGACGCCCGTGTCGATCACCGCCACCGAAACACCGTTGCCGGTGCTGTACTGCCATGCCTTGCTGATGTTGAGCAGGTTGAATCCCGGCGCCAGCTGCGCGACGTCCGGATTCTTCACGGTGATCGGGGTCGAGCAGCTGTTGGCCCGGCGCATCGGCTGGTCGGGCCTCGGCGGTCCGTCGGGAGGCACCATGCCCGGGTCGATCATGGGCGGTGTAATAGCTTCCGCCGCAGGCGGATTAGCCGACAGAGCGACCAGCGTGACGGCGGCACAGACGGCGGCGGTCCGCCGACCCACTACGCTCAGGAACGCAGCCACGAGAACAGCCCTCCCAGGGCTGCCGCCGCGGGCAGCAGCACGATGAGCGCCAGCACCTCAGCCCATTCCACCGTCAGCCGGATTATCGGCCTGAAGCGCATCGCCGGCACCAAGAGTGCGGCCGCCAAACCCAACGCCGCGAAAGCGGCCATGGCGACCGCCGGCCACAGCAGTCCGGGCACCGGATTTCTCGGTTCCGCGATCGCGTACTTGACGACACCGGCACACACCGCCGCCGAGGCGCCGCACACGAGCGCGACCGCCTGGTACTTGGCGGCGAATCCGCGGCCCTGGGTGATGAAGATTCCCACCACCAGGCCGGCGACCAGCAGCGCCAACCATTCGAGGGGGCTTCCCGGTGCCAGGACGCCCCACACCGCAACGGGCAACACCGCCGAAACGCCCACGCACACACCGACTTGCACGGCATTGACCAACCGCGCCGAGGCGGCGATCGCGGCGCCGCGCGCGGTGATGTCGGTCAATTCGTTGTCCTCGTCCTCGGTCTCCTCCTCGCTCACCGGGGACACGGTGTCGACGGGCATCCCCTCACGGCGTGCGAAGAGGTCCCGGCCCGTGATCGACCCAAAGTGCGGGGGCCGGACGCGGGCCACCCACAGCGCGAGCAGCGGCGCCATCCGAACCAGGAAAAGCAGCGACACCAACACGCAGATCGCCAAAACCTGTGGCGAGGCCGGTCGAAACATGCGGACGGCGGCGACCGCCGCGACGATGCCGCACACCGTCACCACGGCGGTGACCACGGCGGTCTGCCAGCGCTGCTGCGTCAAGACGGCGATCCCGATGGCGCCCAGGATGAGCGCGACCAGGCCGATGAGCGCGTGCGGCGCGCCGAGCCGGCCCGGGGGGGTGCAGGCGCCGGCGACGGCCAGCGACACCACCGCCAGCCACGCGAACCCGCTGAACAGGTCGCGCCGCTCCCGCCAGCCCCACCACACCACCGCGGTCCCGACCACCAGGAGCACACCCGTCGCGCCGGCCACCGCGGCCGGGATGGGGCCGTCGGTGAAGGTGCGGGCCCGCAACGTCAGGGCAGCGACCACCGCCGCCGCCATCGCGATCACTGCGATCGCGGTGTGCGCGGCGGTCAGGGGCGTCACCGGTGCGAACATCCGGTCTCCGCCTTCGCGCCCCAGCCATCTGCCCATGGCCGCCAGGCCGCTCGACAGCGATTCGTATTGCGGCTCGAAGGACTCGCCGGCCACCCTCGGCACGAGCACGAGGGTGTCCCCATCCTGCACACCGAGCTCGTCGAGGCTTTTGTTGATATCGAGCCGCACCCCATTGATCTTGTGGAGCTCGTAGCTGCCCGCCGGAAGTGCAACGCCCTCAAAACCTTTGCGCTTCAGGTCGGCGTCGAACAGCTCGACCATTCCCTCGAAGAAACCCTCCACCGGAATTCCCGCCGGAAACACCTGGGAACACAGATGTTTGTCGTAGGAAATGTTGACCGCACAACGCGCCGGGAAGGCGACCTTATGGGCCGATGTCACGGCGCCATCCGCTCGGCATCCGGAATGTATTTGTCGGCAAGGCCCGCGGTGATTTCGAACAGCCGCAATCGCGACTTCTTCTTCAGTTCATGAACGGTGTCGATGATCCCGCCTTTGGCAAGGTGCGGATCGAACGGCATCACTTCCACGATTGCGCCCACTTTGGTGAACCGTTCTGTCAAGTAGGCCAGGGCGTCTTTGTCGGTGATGTGATCGGTGTGGTTGATGATCACGGTGCTGCGCGACACCAACTCGTGGTAGCCCTGGGACCGGAGATAGTCCACGGCCCTGAGCACCGGCTTGGAGCGGTCCGCGGTGATCCCCGAAACGAAGACGAGGGTGTCGGTGTTCTCCAGGACCGGCTTCATCACTTCGTGTTCGAGATCCGGGGAGGTGTCGACGATCATCACGGTGTGGGTCCGCCGCAGCCGCGACAGCACCCCCGAGAACATGGCCGGCACCAGCGGCCTCGGCTGGTCCGACGTGCGGTTTCCGGCGAGCACGTCGAGCCCGACGGCGTTCTGCCCCAAGTGTTCCCGGATGTCCGCGTAACCCTGGACGTCGGTGTCGTTGATGATGGCGCTGTAGTCACCGGGCGGGGATTCGTCGATGCGGTCCGCCAGGGTCCCGAAGCCCGGCACGGCGTCGATCGCGATGACGTTCTGCGGCCGGCATTCGCGGAAGACGCCGCCGATGCAGGCGGCCAGCGTGGTCACCCCGACGCCACCCTTGCCGGAGACGACGGTGATGACGTACTGGCGACGGATGTGGCGCCTGATGCGGTTCTGCAAATCGCGGTAGTGGCGTTCACTCGGCGATTCACCCAGGTTTATTTTGTGAAATGACGTGTTGTAGATGAATTTACGCCAGCCGGACCCCGGTGGAATCTTTCGTGGCGCAGCCAGATCGGTAATCCGCATGGTGTCGGATACCGAATCCCGGAAGTCGCGCCCCGCCGACGGATCCCCCCGCCCGAGCGCCCCTTCGTCGGCCATATTCGGGTCATTCCAAGGGCTCGTCACGTTCGCGATGCTAACACGATTTCCGATGCCACGTTTACGTGATCAGTTGGCAGTCAAACGCGTAAAGCCGTTGCCATTCCACGGCATTGGCTTACAGCGTTAGTTGGTTCGGTCGCCCGCTCACACCACGCGCCGGTACGAATACCACTCGTCGCCCGCGGGCAACCGGCGGATGAGCCGCTGCACCGCACCGGCGATGTCGCTACGCGAACCGGGCGACACGATCTGGTACCGGCGACGCCCGGACACCAGGCCCTCCACGCAGAGGCGCCCAGCGGGGGTGTCGACGACGGCCACGGTCGAATCGCCAACGGCGACGCGACCGGTTTTCTCCGGCCCGACGCCGGCCTGCAGCGCCACGATGGACGCCGCCGCCGAACGTGCGGGATCGGCTGCCAGGGTGACGATTTGGAGTTGGTCGATGTCGAGCCGCTGGCTCAGCAGAAATTCGCGGAGGCTTGACGCGTCGCGCACCGACTCCAGTAATTGCTCGGTGTCGATGGTGACCGGCCGCAGCGGTGCCGCCTCGGCCACACCGCAGAGGCGCTCGACCTGGCCCACGACGAGGTCGCTGGCCGCGGACTCGTCGCTGGCGGAACCGGCCGGATAGAGGCGGACCAGTTCGCCGTGACGTTCCAGCACCACCCACCACGAGGCGAACCGGCTGATGGACGCGCGCGTTGGCTCGCGCCCCGGCACCGCGATGTTCACCAGCAAGCCCAGATCGCGGCGTAAGAGGACCGTCAGCCACTCGCGGATCATCGGGTCGGCATTGCCCGCCCCGTCCAGCGCCCCGGCGGCGCGCAACTCGGCGGCCACCGGGTGCTGCAGCGCGCGCTCTGGGGTGTCCAGTCGGGGCAACAGCGGCCGCAGGCCGAGTTCGGGGCACGTCTGCTCCACCCCGGTCACCGCTTGCAGGACCCATAGCCCGTCGACCGTCGTCGTCAGCATGACGTCCTACCTAGCTCGCGAATGCACCTGGGGCACAGCGCGTTTCAGGTCCAGAATAGACCCGGCATCTGCTGGTCGACGCTGATGGCATTGCCGAGCACATGGCTGGTGGTGATGCCGTGCTGGCGGACGGTGTCCACGAGGCCTTGCAGCCCCGACAGCATCTGGTACTGCGCGTCGAAGAAGCCGGCAGCGCCGTGGCCTTCGAAGAATTCCTGCAGCGCATTGGTCAGCTGGGCGGTGTCGTGGTGCAACCCCTCGAGCTGACCGGCGCGGGAGCCGACGTCGGTGGCGAAGTCACCGACCACCGAAGGGTCGTAAGCAATGGGCTTGTCCATGATGTGAATGTCCTTTCAGGAAACGTGAATTAGACGTTGTGGGCGCCGCCGCCGAACAACCCCTGGAAGGCCGCCTGGGAGTCGGCTTCGTGGTGCTCCATCAGCGCGGCCGCCTGCTTGAGACCCTCGGCGAGACGCGTGCCGCCCGTCAGCACCTTGTTCAAATCGTTGGCGACCTCGGTGGCGGTCGCATGCGACGCCACCACGCCGGCGCCCGACCAGGTGGCGGGGCTCATCACGTTCTCGTGATTCGACAGATATCCCTTCGCGATCGCGATCGCGTGCTCCATGTTGGCCTGGATTTTGTCGCTCGTCGACCGCAATAAGTTCGCGTCGACCACAATTTTGCTGGGCACTTATTTCTCCTTTTCCGGCTGGTCGCTCCCCTTGATCATCCGGGGTATGCGAGGCAGTGTATGGGGACTATTCAGATGTGTCGATTCACCCTGTGAACGGGCGAATTACTACACGCGGTCATCAACGACCCGCACCGTCGCGGGCTGTTCCGACTTGCCGTGGGAGCCGCGCTGGCCCCCCGCCGCGTGGCCGACGGGCATGCCGCCGACTCCGCTGCCTCCGACGCTCATCGTGGTTGGCGGGCGGACCGCCTCGGCACCGAGCGCCCCGCTGGGCCGCAGCCCCACCGGGCGTCCCCCGGTGGCGGGTTCGAAGGCGCTGACGGGCCGCGTGAAGGTGGTCGCGGGCACTCCCGCCCCGCCCATGGCGGCGCCCCCGCCGCCGACCGCCCCCGCCTCCGCGGCGGAAACTCCCCCCACCGCCGACGCCGCGGAAACCCCCGGGGCCGCGCCACCCATCCCGAGTGCGCCGGGGTTGGCGAACATGCCGACCATCGACTGGAGCGGCTGCATCGCGCTCATCGGCGCCTGCATCAGCTGGGTGGGGGCCTGCAGGGCCTGCGGAACCGCGCCCATCAGGGTCTGCATCGGCTGCATGAGCGACCCGAGCTGATTCATGCCGTCCCCGCCGGACGCGGCCTGCCCGGCGCCCGACGTGCCCGTTTGCACGCCCTGGTAAGCGGCGCGCATGCCGTCACCGGCCGCGGCCTCGGCCGCCGCCTGCCCGATCGTCGACGCCGCCTCGGCCGGAGCTGCCGGCGACGCGCCCATGCTGGCGACGGGAGGCGCGATGGCCAGGCTCTCGGCGAGCGCCGTGAGGACCGCGCCATACGTGGCGCCGACGGCGGAGTTGGTCGGCCACATGTTTCCGTAGTACTCGAACTCCAGCGAGGTGATCCGGGGAGTGAGGGTCCACAGCACACTCGGGTTGATGCCGTAGTCCGTCGCGGTTTCGACGCGGTTGGCGATGCATTCGGGAGCCGGCCTCATGCCGGCGTTGGCGGTCTCGTAGGCGGACACTGCGGCCGCGACGACGGCCGGCTTGACGTCGACCCAGCCGGCCAGGCCGTGCAGCGAGACGTTGAGCATGGTGGCGTTCACGGCGGAGGCCGCCGACCCGGCGCCCATCCAGCTTGCGGAGGTGGCGGCGGTGTTGATGGCTGACGCGATGCCAGAGGCGTGGTGGGTTGCGCCCAGTGCGGTCCAGGCCGCTTGGTTTGCCACGTGAGTGGCCACCCCGGCCCCCGCCTTGAGCAGCAGATCGTTGTCCTCAGGCGTGCGCGCGGCCCACCCGGGGTCAGCCATGTGCGCTGCCCTAGAGGCCTATCGCCGCAGCGCGCGCGACCTCGGTGGCGTCGTAGACCGCCGAGGCCATCCCCTGCGTCCCGGCAAAGAGCCCGCGCTGCGCCGCATGCTCGGCCACCACCCCCAGGTAGCCGGCGCCGCAGGCGTTGAGCGCCGCCGCGAACATCGCCGAGTCGGGGTCACCACCCATCGGCAGCACTCCGAGCAGGACCGGCGCCGCCGCAGACGCGGCCGCCTCGGTCTCCGCGCTGATCGCCGACTCCGCGCTGGCCGAGGCCAGAACCGCCTCGGGCTGCACAAACCAGGACATATTTCCCTCCGATTCGTCTCGAGCAACAAGACGCGCTTAATGGGCGAGTCTAGTGCTGTTTGAAAGATCCGCTATTCAGTTGCATCCGGCGGCCCACCGCTATCTGGAATTGGTCAAGTAAGGCGCGGGAATTGTTGGCTTATTGCGCATTTGTTGAAGAAGCCGGCTGGCCGACCAAAATTCCTTCCACGTCACCGTCGACGCCCACGAGCAGCCCCCGCCCCGGGGGCAGCGCCTGGGCACGGACGAACCTATTGATCTTGTTCTCCGGGTCGTTGTCCATGAACAGCTGGCCGACTTTCGCCGCCGTCTGGAACCTCATCCACGGATCCATCGTCAGCGGCGCCCAGTTGGCGCTGTTGCGGGTGGTGAAGACGTGCAGCCCGATCTGCCGCGCGCGTTCCATCAGCTTCCAAAGCGCCGCCCCCACCGGGGGCTTGGGCGGATAGCCCTGATCGGGGCGCAGGTCCTGTACGTCGTCGATGAGCACGAAGTGCCGGCATCCCTCCCACGGCTTGAGCTCGCGCAGCTCCTCCTGGCTCAAGCCTTTGGGCGGTAGCCGGGGCAGCAGGATCTGCTGGGCCAGTTCGGTGATGACCTCGTCGATCTGGTCCTGGTCGTAGGCGTACGCGCGCACGTAGCCCGGCGCGTGCAGATCGCGCAGGCCGTGTGGGGCGGTTTTGGGGTCGATCAGCGTCAGCTGGGCCTCTTCGGGGCTGAAGCGGTTCATCACCGCCTGGCCGATGGCCACCAGCGCCGTCGTCTTTCCGCAGCCCTGCCTGCCCAGAATCGTCAGCCCCGGGCTGTCCCGCAGCCTCAGCGGGACGGGACCGAGCCCATGCCGTTCCCCGATTGCGAAGGAGATGGACAGGTCGTCATCGCCCAGATCCGCGGCCGCCCGCTCGAGGATCGACTCGAGCGCGACGCGCTGCGGCAGTCGCTGCAGGCTGGCGTGCTTGGTCACCCCGGCGACCTCGGCGACGCGCGCGCCGACGTCGGCGATGCCCACCAGGGCACCGGTCGCGGGATGGGACAGCGCCGGGACGCCGACCAGGAGCTCGTGCAAGCTGTCCGTCAACCCGAAACCCGGGCGGTGCAACGTGCGCCGCGCCGCTTCCCTCGACTCGATCGACGAATGACCCATCTGGCTCTCGCTGGGGTCCGCCAACCGCAGCTGAATCCGCGACGTCGCGTTCTGCAGCAGGCTCTGGCGCTGACCGTGAATCCAGCCGCCGGCGCTGCAGATCACGTGCACGCCGTACTCGGGGCCGCGGCTGCTCAAGGAGATGATCCGGTCGCCCAGCAAATTGTCCTTCGAGTACAGGTCGTCGTAGTCGTCGACGACAACGAAGACGTCGCCGAACGGGTCGTTGGCGTCGGTGCCGCCAAGGCCGTCGCTGCCCATCCCGAACCGCCGCTCGCGGAAGCCGTCGAGGTCGATCCGCAGCCGCCGGAAGGAATCCTCGCGCGCGTCGATCAGGGCATCCATGGTGCTGAGGATCCGTTCGGCGCCTTCCCGATCCTTCGGCGACACGATATCGGTGACGTGCGGCAAGGAGGCCACCTGCGCCAGGGTCGCCCCGCCGATGCAGAAGAACGTGACCCGTGCCGGGCTGTACATCGTTGCGGCCGAACACATCAGCGTCATCAGCGTCGTCGTCTTGCCGCGCTGTTTGGCGCCCACGACGATGATGTTGCTGCGCAGCGCGTCGACTGCGTGCACGATCTGCCGGGACTCCTCGGGGATGTCAATGATGCCGATCGGGAACGTCAGGCCGGAGTTACGCCCGTAGTCGACATGCCAGGGCTTGCCCCGGTACCGCGCGACCAGGACGTCGACCGGTTCCGGGGTTTCCAGCGGCTCCAGCCACGGCCTGCGCGGCGAGCGATGTGGCACTTCGTGCAGCGACTCGCGCAGCACGTCGACGATCTTCTTTCGCTTGAAACCGTCCTCGTGATAGAGGAATTCGTCGGGCTCGGCGTCCGCGGCGGCGGCCGACTCCAGGGCCACGGCGTCGGCCGCGTCGAGGGGCTGGTATTGCCAGTTGTACAGCCGCGGCTTGGTCAGCGTCATGTCGACGGTCGTGGCCACTTCCTTCGTCTTCGGCACCACGAACGGGGCCGAGAGGTAGAAGCAGCGGAACGGTTCCAGGTCGCGCGGGCCGACCTTCAGCAGCGCGAAACCGTTCTCCTTCGACGGCAGGTGGTAGGCCGCGTCGGAACCGATCACTTCACGGCTGTCGTCGCCGGACTCCGCGCGCAGCGCGATGCGAAACGCAATGTTGGACTTGACCTTCTGCAGCGACGACAAGTCGAGTCGCTGGCCGCCCAGCATGAAGAAGACGTTGGCGCCACGCCCCTCCTGACCGATGTGAATGATCAGGTTGATCCACTTCTCGTGGTTGGCGAACAGTTCGAGGTATTCGTCGACGATGACCAGCAGCACCGGCACCGGCGGCAAGTCACGTCCGGCGAGCCTAATCTCCTCGTAGTCATTGGCGTCGCGGGCGCCCACCGACGTGAAAAGCTCGTAACGCTGCTTGATCTCGCCGTCGATCACCCGGCGCATGCGTTCGGCCAGGTGCCGCTCGTCCTTGCCGAGGTTCGACAACGCCGCCACGACGTGCGGGATGCCGAGGATGTCCTGGGCCGCCGACTCGAACTTCATGTCGACGAAGATGACGTTGAACGCTTCGGGCGAGTGGGTCAGGGCGATGCCGTAGACAAGCGACAGGAAGAATTCCGACTTGCCCGAGCCGCTCGTGCCGATCACGACCGAGTGAAAACCGAAGCCGCCGAAGTCTTTGGCTCGGATGATGACATTCTGCAGGTCGCCGTTCGGCTTGGCCCCCACCGGGATCTCGCACCATCGCTCGTCGCCGCGGCCACGGCGTTCGGCCCACAGCCGGTCGACGTCCAGCTCACGCGGGTCACCGATGCCGAGGGCCCGAAGCAGTTCGGCCGCCCCGCTGGTCGAATCGGATATCTCGCTGCGGCTGGTCGGGGACCACCGTGCCATGGCCCGCGCATACCGGTACGCCCGATGTACGGACAGTTGGTCGGCGTGAGCGAAGAACTTGCCCCGCACCCGCAGTAGCGGCGCGGGGCGGTCATCCTCGCCGTCGCCGTCCGCGCCGACGGTTCGGGCGCCGGTTTTGCCGTTACTGGAGACGGCTGGGGCGGCGTGGCGTTCGGACATCTCGAACACCTGGTCCGCGCCGAAGCCGACGCCGGTGCCCACCCTCGAGGCGACGCGAAGCACCGTGATCCCGGCCTTGCCGACCTGGCCGACGACGCTCTCCCAGGCGTCCGGGCTGCCCGTGTTGTCGTCGACGATCACCAAGTGGGGGCCCAGATCAACAGTGTCGGCGCCGTGACCCGTCTCCAGCGCCGAACCCATCGCCGTCGGGCTGGCCGCCGCCACCGGCGTCCAGGCGCCGCGCTTTCCCTTCATGTGCAGCTCGGCGCCCAGCGCTTCTTCCAGCTCCTCGGGCGTCGCGAAAATCAGTCGGCGCCAGCCGCATGCATCGAACAGCTCGTCATGCAGGTTATGCGGCAGCCACACCATCCACGACCACGCCTCGGGATTGCGCGTGACGACCATCAGCTTCACGTCCCGGGGGTTGTGGAACACCGCCAGCGAACACAGCACCGAACGCATTAGCGATCGCAGCCGGTCCAGGTCCTCGCCCACGAAGCTGAACCCCGGGGCCGACCGCAGGTTCACCACCTTGGCGATGTCGCGAATCTTGCGCTGCTCCAGGATGAAATCGCGCAGGGCTTGCCCGGTGACGGGCTCGAGTTCTTCGTCCGAGGCGATGTCGGGCCATGTCACCGACAACACCGAATCCGGGGCGTGCTGCACGCCGGTCCCCACCCGAACTTCCAGGAAGTCGACATCGCCGCGCCCCCGCTCCCACATGCGCGGGCCGCCGATGATGGCGCCCAGGCCGCGCGGGTCGGAGTGCACCGAATGCTGCCAATCACGCTGCGCGCAAACGGCGTTCTGGATCTCGTCGCGATTCACGTCGAGGTCGCGGAGGTAACGCCGACGGCCCCGCTCCATCTCGCCCCAGGTGATCTTGCGCGCCCGACCGAACCGCCCCGAGAACGCCAGCATGCTGAACGCACCGATGCCCATGAGCGGAAAGAATCCGGTGGTCAGGCTGCGCACGCCCGAGACGTAGAGCATGACGACGGTGCCGATGAGCGCCACGATGAGCGCGGGCACACCGATCATCACCCAGATGTTGCGGGGCTCGCGTTCCGGCAGGGCTATCGGCGCACTCGGCGCCACCCGGACCGGTTTCGGCGGTTCGAGTTTCACGCGGTTGATGGGGAAGGCCCTCTTCGACATTCACTAACCTCCAGCCTTCGCCGACGTCGTCACCACGGCCACCGGACCGAGCGTCGGCACCGTGTCCCGGGCCACGAGGGCCGCCTGCTGCGACAGGGCCGGTCCCGCGGCAAAGGTCCGCAACAGCGGCCAGGGCGCCTGCACCGCCGACGCCGCGTCCAGCCCGAGCGCACGCATGGTCGAGTCGTCGGGGGCGATCCCGAAGCGCACCCCGTTATCGGAGACCCAGAACAGGGATTCGCGCGAATCGGCGGTGACCACGCCGCTGGTGGAAGCGACGAAGTTTGCCGCCCCCGGCAGCACCAGAACTTGGTTGGCGACCACCGATGCGGGGTCGCGGTCGTCGCGCACCAGGCGCACGATCCGATTGTCCATGGCCGGCGACACGGGCAGGCCCCGTCCGTTGTAGACGACGACACGGGCCTGCGGGTCCGTCGACCACTTCTCCCAGCCGACGCAGGTCGTCGGATTCGCGGCGGTGTCAATGAAAGTCAATCGACCCGTGGGGTAGTAGTCCAGCGCGAGGGGCGTGACATCCGGGATGTTGACCAGCACGTCGGGCGTCACCGCGCGGGGCGCGGTGGACCCGTAGGAGTTGGCGCTGCGCAACAGGTCGGCGACGAACGTCGTGATCTTCTGCACGCCTTCGGGGAGCAGGACGTAAAACTGGCTGCTCCCGCCCGCGGTTTGCGATTGCAACACGGCGCCGACCTGCGAGCCCGGGACCCATTTCGCCGGTGCCCCGGCCTCGGGCACCTGCGGCACCCGCAGCGGTTCGGTCGCGGGTAGGCCGTCGAACAGGGCGCGCGAAATCTCCACCGGGGACGTCACTCCCGGGTCGAGGCCCAGGCTCAAGGTGATCGCCCGGTTGGCCGGGTCGATCTGCGAGCGCTTCCCGCCCCAAATCACGTACGTGTTCCCCTCGAACTTCACCAACAGCCCCGCGTCGCCACGCAACGGCTCCGCGCGGCCGCCGCCGCTGAGCCCGCCGGCGATCGAGGTCACCACCGGTTTCTCGCCGCTACGCGGCCGTCCCGCCGTGTCACACACCGCCCACGCCGAGGGAGCACCCCGGTTGACCGGCATCGCCGCCGGTGCGCCGGGAATCCCCATCAGCGGCCCGGTCGGATACTTCGCGATCTCCGCGGGCTTGACCCACGTCGGGGTTCCCGCGGTCCCGGTCGCCAGCCGGGCCGACGTCAGATTCAGGGCTGGGTAGAGACGGCCGTCGATGCGCGCATAGAGCGCCCCGGAATCACGGTCGCCAATGATCGCCGAATCCCCCACAATGCCGGTCGGTTTCAGGACGTTGAGCAGCAGCATCCAGCCGCCGGCAATGGCCACCAACACCATCGAGAGGATGAGGGCGGCGGTCTGCTTGCGATCGTCGTGTTTCATGCGGACCGAGAATCGCGTTGTCGCAGCGCGTAGCCGCCGGTTGTAGAACAGGTGGCCCGAATTCTGGTCGCGGTTGGACAAACTCAGTGGCATTGGTCAGTACCCCCTGGGACCGCGGTGGGGATCGGCCTGTTGAATCCGTGCTGCCAGGTTCGACGCGTCGGCGGCGACGCCGTAGTGGCCCCGCGCGTAGTTGATGAACGCGCACGCCTGGGCCACCAGGTCGTAAATGTTGGGCGAGGTCCCGGGCTGGTGGTAGGCCGCGAACGTTGGCGCAATGAATTGCCATGCACCCTTGCTGGGAGTGCCGCGTGCCGCGTTCGAGTCCCAGCCGTTGACGGCGTCGGCGTTGTAATTCGATTCGCGGCGCGCTACCAGGTCCATCCCCCGCTCCCAGCGTGCTCGCGCCTCCGGGTCGTGAATTCCTTTGAGGTCGAGGGCTTTGCGAATCGCTGAGACAATCGCGGCGCGGCCGGATCTCGCCGGGCGCCGGCCGTGATAGTGCAGGCGGCGCAGGCGGGTGGCCAGGATCCTGGCACGGGATTGTGACCGGACGATGTGGGCATGCTGAGCGCGCAGGCGACTCGCCATGCGCGCCATCGCCTCACGGTGTCCGATCGGAGTATCGAGGGCCGACGAGGCGTCGGCCCTGGCGGACTCGTAGACGGCCCGGGTCGCCGCGCGTGCGTGCTCGCGGTTGTACCGCGCCGCGGCAACCACCTGCGCCAGCGCCAGATCGTTGTCGGCGAGCAGATGCAGCTGTTGCACGGCGCCGCCGGCCGCCGGCACGGAGTTCAGTCTCCCCAGGCGCTCGGCACGGTCGCGAACCTTCACCGGCGTATCGCCGATTCGGTCGTCGGTTACGCCGCCGGCGAACAAGTTGTGGCCCCGCGACAAAGCCGCGAGCGCCTGCGTTGTCAGCGGGTCAGCCAACTAATCTTCCTCGCAAAATTGATCCACGTGTCCTCACTGGACACTTGAGTCACTGCTTCCACACTTTCGGGCGCGAATCGCAGTCTCACTTACAACTTCCCACCTTTAGGCGCCCCCCGGGCCGGATTTACGGTCAGAGATTAGTGGCGCCGCGGCAGGCTCTGCCAGTCACCGGTACCGAGCGCGCTGAATTGACCGGTCATTCGGACTGTCGTTGGATCGGGTTCATGAGGCGATCGTTGCCACGCGCGGCCGCGTTCCTGGCAGTACCCGTCGGCGCCTACCAGCTCTGGTTCGCCAGCCGGCATTGGCAGATCGCGTCGATCTACTCGACGGGGATCGGGTTCCTGGTCCAAGGGCATTCGCACTATCCGATGACCTTCCACAACTTCTATCTGTGGCTCTACGGTGAGGCGGCGTTGTCGATTCTCGGGGGTCTGGCGTTGATCGTGGGCGCGGTGCTCATCGTCCGTCGCTCGGCCGCGGGGGCGTGGTGGATCGTCGGTGGGTGTGCGGTGGTCGTCGCCCACACGGCCGTGGGGTGGGTCGTCGCCTCCAAGATGGTTCGCTGGTTCGCCTACGTAGGCGCCGACGACTACGGGTTGCTGTGGTTCAACTCGCCGAATAGGCTTGTCGTCGTTGGTGTTTCATTCGCCCTGCCCGCCACCGCCGCGGCGTTGGCGCTCACTTCGGGTGCGCGTCCCCGTGAGAGGATCGCGAAACCGTCATAACGGGCTACTCGTTCGCCTCGTCGTCGTTCGGCATGATCACGATCCGCCTGGTGGGCCTGTTGGTGACCACCGCCGGCTTCCCCTCACCCGACTTCGCGGAGAGCGGGGCGCTGGGCGGAATCGTCATCCGCCCCTTGACCGGCTGGCCGTTGGGCACGCCCGGTGCGGTGACCCGCTTCTCGGCCGGCTTGTCCTTGGTGCCACCGTCGCCGTGGCCGCCCACCGCGCCCGGCGGCATCATGGGCATGCCCGCCATGCCCGACTGACCCGACATCGGCAGGGTGCCGCCGGTGGGCATCATCATCGCCGGTTTCGCCGGCGCCCCCGCGGGAGTCGTGGGCGGCGACGATGACGGCACGGGTGGCGGACCCATGTATCCGGCCGGGGTGGTGCCGCCGCCCAGTCCCCCACCGCCGCCGAGGCCGGCGCCGCCGCCGCCAACGCCACCGCCGGGCTCGCCGCCCAGGCTGTCCGCCAGCCGCGTCCCTTCCGCGGCTTCCAACGCCCCGGCGCCGTGGGCGCCTTGCAGCGCGCTCATCAGCGGCTGCATCGCCCCCTGACCTACCTGCATTGCCTGCTGCGGGAGTTGCGTCAGCGGCCCCAGGATTCCGCCGATCGCGCCGCCGAGCGCGCCCGTGATGCTGGAGACGACTTGCTGAATCATCTGCGTGGAGCCCTGCGCGCCTACGCCCTGGAATTGCTGCGCGGCGTCGGCCTCGTTGGCCGGGAATTTCGCTGCGGCGTCGGCGGCGTGGGCGCGACGGTCGAGGTCACCCTGCGTGCTGCCCGCGATATCGCCGGGGACGCCGAGTCCGGCGGCCGCGTATAGCGCCCCGAGAGGCGGACCGGTCGGGGAGGTATCCGGTGTGGGCGCGCCTCCGACACCGATGAATGGGGGCGGCGGCCTATCCGCCAGGCCCCCGTAGGTCCCGGAATTCGACAAGATGTAGCTCACGACTTCACCTCCCCGTCACGCTCAAATGGGCGTATCGTCGCTCAGCGATCCGTGGAACACCATCTTGGCACAGCGGCCCGAAATCGGTATTCACGCCGTTATCGGAGGCATCACCCTATGACGTCCTTGGTGCGGCGTGGCGGCTGAGCGCGCCAAACCACTGAAGGTGGTAATGCGCCAAGTATTCGTGTTCGTCGATCAGGGCTTCGATCGCCGCTAACAGCATCCAATCCCCGACGGCCGCCAGGTCATGCTGAGGATAGGCGTTCAACACCGAGCGCTGTACGTCTGCGATGCGCTCTCGCAACAGCCTGACCTCGTTTTCCAGCACCCCCGTCTTTCGGACCGCCGGGGCGGCAAGCGCCTGTGCGATTCGCGGCAGACCGTCGCGGCGGCGCACAGCCTCGACCAACGTGGGCCCCAGTTCGTCGACTTCGGGTCCGGCCGAGCGCGCTGTTCGATCACCGGTCAGCGGGGGCGTTTCGGTGTCGGGCTCGGCGATATAGGCATTGGGCTGATGCGCCGCGGCCACCGTGACCGCGCCCAGCAGGTCGACAACGCTGGCATCCCGACGCCGCGCCGCGGGTTGGAGCAGTGTCACGTGGGCAGGCAAGCGCACATGCGGCGGAATCCAGCCTCCGGCGAGGTCGGTGACCAGGAGGCTGGCGCTGCCGTCGTCCCTGAGCCCGGCGGCCCATGACAGCCGCGGCTCCTGACGGGCTACCGCGTCGACCAAGCGCTGCAACCGTTGCTGTTCCGCTGTCCTGGCAGATGCAGCTCCGGCGGCCGCGCCGGTGGTCGCCGAAACGGCCGACGCCCCAACCATTCCCGACGAACCAGTCCCGGCCTGGCCTGCCGCGGCCGCGGACGCCGTCCGTTCCACCGGCGAGACGAGCGGCCCCCCTGCGGACGGGGACGACGCCGGAGCGACCGGTGCCCCAGACACCGGTGCCGCGGGAATTGACGGCATCGCCGGTGTGGCCACGGCTGGTGGACGGAGATCCGAGCCGTAGGCGGGGAGTGGTCCTGTAGGGAAGGCCGGGCCGCCGGCAGTCGGTGCAGGCGGAGCCCATGACCCGCCGGTCATCACTGGTGCCACGGGGACGCTGTTACTGCCGGTGGGTGCGCTGTAGGCCGTCACGGACGTTTCAACCTGAGCGTGCGGCGGGGCGAACGCGTCGCCACCGGACAGCACCGGCGCTGGCAGGACGGGCGTCGCGGCCATCGGCGGGGCAACCGGCGGTGCTCCCTGCCCCACTGCATTGACGGCGCTCTGTGTTAGTGCTTGCGCGGGGCCAGCCATTGGCTGACCTGCCGACATGCCAGTCATAACCGACTGGCCCAGTGGCCCGGGCGAGATCCCTTGACCGATGGCCGGTGCTGACATCGGGCCGCCGGGCATCGCCGGCATGCCAGGTGCGATTGGGCCGCCAGAACCGGGTACGGGAACTCCGCTGTGGGGCAATGGGTCGGAGAGTCCGCTGGGTACTGACGTCCCGCTCCTAGGTCCTCCGGTCAAGCCGACAACCGATTGCTTCGGTTGTCGGATGTCCGGAACCTGGGAATGGTTGCCTGGCCCACCCGCAGTACCGGTCACCCCTGGTGCCGATGGCAGTGCCTCGCTACGGACATTCCCAGGCTCACCGCCTGGATTAGAAGGGCCGCCGGCACCGCCAACTACCGACCGGATGTCATTTTGGCCAATGGGGCGGGTTATCGGCTTAGTGTCGACAGCGAAACCATGCTCACGCGCCCACGTTCGTGCATCGACGCCCAGGCCTTCCGCGTCAAGGATTTTCTGTGTTGCCGCCATAATCTTGTCTACAGCAATCAGACTTGCCGTCGTGGCATCTGCGTTACAGCGCATTTGCACCGCTTGCACCTCGGCGACTTTCTCGACAATCGGCTTGTTCGAATCAGCAATCTGGTCGATATCTATATTGCCTTTGTCGGCTATCTCGGTTAACTTACTGCGCAAATAATCAACCGCGTCTGCACTCGAATCGAACGCCGAAGATTTCGAGTCGTACTTTTCGGCCAGATCCAAGTGAAGCCTTTCTCCCTGCCGATAGCGAGCAATTAGGTCGTCAGCAGTGCGGCCGTGATTGTTCGCCGCTACCGTATTCCGCTGGCGACGTAAGTCTTGAGCATAGTCTTCCTGCTGTAAGCAAAGGTTTCGCCAGTGCGCAGCGCTGCTTCGAAGAGGCGTCGAAGGCGCGGGCCACCATGGACCTACCAACGCAGCCGAAAACGACCCCGGGGGCAGGTCAGCTGCCACCCTGACAAACCTTTCTCATCGCACCGTCCTTGGCATTCGCGTCATCGAGCGCTGCGCGGTACTCAGTGCCGGTCGAAATTCCGTAGCTGCCCTTCGCTGTAAGGATTCCGTAAGCGTCGGCGAGTGCAAGCGCGGCGGCTCGATGTTCTCCATCTAGAGCAGGCTCTGCTGCAGCCAAGCTGAGCATGAGTGCACCATTGGTCGTAGCAATGCGGGCGAGCGCCTGATCAGATCCCGCCGTATCGACTTGCGCAGCGCGCGCCACCAGGGCGTATGTATCGCATAGTCGCCGTTGAGCGGTGGCGACTTCTGCCGGTGCACTAACGTGGTTCGCGGGACCAGAAACCCCTCGCAGTGCGAAATCGATGACCAGCGCGCCGGTAGCGATGAGAGCGGCGACTGCGGCGAGAGCTAACGCCGAGACGGCGATAGCTCGGTCTGAGCCCGAACGGGCCGCCGGAGCGGTTGAATCTGTCGCGCCCTGCCCATCGGTGTGCGGATGCATGGCTAGCCCCTTGCTTGCTAGGGGTGGAAAGCGTGTCGACGGCTTGTCTTGTCCCAGTGACTCAGCTCATTTCGATCCGCTCGATATCCACGTAAGTTCATGATGATGCGAGCAACATGTCAGCAATTGTTAGCATTTTCGATTCAGCTCTAATCTAATCTACAGGCCTTCTTTCCCTTACCCGAGCTCACTGTTGCTGATTCATTATTCGCAGAATTGTTTCATTGCAGTATCCTTAGCCACAATGGCGTCGAGCGAGGAGCGATACTCCGCTTCGGTTGCAACACTACCCAACGCGGTCGTGTTGCGGTAGGCAGAGGCCAGCGCACGAGCCGCATCGCGATATTTCCCGTCGAGCGCAGGATTAGACGCTGAGTTATCAATCATGGCTGCAGCATTAGTCAGTGCAATGCGGGCGAGTGCTCGGTCGCTTCCGTTCGTTTCGACTTGCACCTCCTTCGCCGCTAGCTTGTAGGTGGCGCATAAATTCTGCTGCGCGTCTGCTGCTTGTTCGGGGGTGAAAGTTGGCCGATTCGCGTTGGCCGGCGGCCCAGAAGCTGTCGGTCGAGTAAGGGACGTCACCAAGGCGACGACCGCAACAGACGTGCCGATTACAGCCAATACTAAGGCGGCGACTGCGGTGCTTCGCCCGGTTCGCATTCTCGGGAACGTCCCGATAGGGCCTGCAGGCGGTGCTTGCCCCACAGGCCGTATCGTGGGCCCCTGCCCCAAGCTCGGTGGTAAGTCCCCCGTCATGTGCTCTCCTCTAGGTCGGCCAAGCCCGCTCATTCGATCTCCGAACGTAATGGCCCCTCGGTAATAGTGGACAGATCAAGGGGTGTGAGCAAGCCACGCGCTCGAGGCAGACTCTTGGAAAGTCGACGGCCTGCATCAGGCTCTCCGTAGTCGCCCTGCCCATTCGGGTGGTGGCAGGCCACTAATCGACACGGCTCAGCGGTAGAGGTCGATACGCGTTGGCGAGACGACTGACCGGATTCAGTCGGTGCCGCTGCATTCGCAAGGGCTGCCCCGCCCGTCCCCACAGGGTGAATTGACGCCCTTGCCTCCGCCGGTACCGTGATCACCAAGTCAGGGAGGGCGCGATGTTTGTCGACACCAGCATGCTGCGCACAGGCGGCAACGACTCTCGCCGCGCCGGTGACTACGCGCAACAAGGAGCCGACGAGCTCTCGCGAGGACCGGTGTCCTCGGGCATGTTCGGTGAATTCGCGGCGGCCCAGGAGTTCCACGCGGCTGTCAGCGCGGCCCATACCCGGCACGTCGCCAACCTGAAAGCCCACCAGCAGACGCTCACCGACGTCGGCGGCAAGGCGCATCAGGTCGCTGCCGGCTTCACCGAGATGGACAACAACAACGCCACCGAGATGCGGATGGTGCGGGATGGGTCCGCGACCCGGCTATCCACAGGTCCGTCGGCCCCCTAACCGGATCAGAGCACGCTGAATTGACCATCAGCTCAGCGCTCCCAGTACCGTCGCCTCCAATTCAGGAGGTCTGCGGTGATCATCGCCCCAACGTCCCACTACGGCGACGCGACTAGTCACACGAGGAAGCGCACCAAACCCGGAACAGCAGCGGCGCAATGGAACTCCGGCACATCAGCGCCGCGCTGCTGATCGCGGAAGCTGGCGGTGACCCGTGGTTCGTCAATGCCGGCCTGCAGACCGGGCGGCCCGGGGAGATCGCCGGCCTCGCCCAAGCTTTCTACGCCGGCGGGCGCTGCACCCAGGACGCCAGCACAGCCTTCGACCAAGCCCGGCGCCGGTTCGAAGCGGCGTGGAACGGCGCACCGGGTGATCACCCGATCAACGACTCGGACGAAGTACACCGAGTGACAACGGAACTCGGGAGGCAATCGGACCAGCTACCCAAGATCGGCGTCGAGCTGGAGAACATCGCTGCCGCGCTGGCAATCGCGCAATGCGACGGAGCAACATCGATCAACACACTGGAAGCGCAGCTGCAGGATATCGATCGGCAACTGGGCCGGGCCCTCAGCATGGAAGACGATCGCACCCTCACCGAGGCCGACCAGCCCGCGCTCGACGCACTCATCTCCGCGCTCGAACGCGACGCCATAGAACACGCGCAATCCGCACTGCGTGTGCTGCACAAGATCCGAGCCGAATACGAAGGGTCCCTGAACCATTCGCTGACCACTCTGCGCACTGAGGGCTACGACCCGACGGCCATCCGAGACTCCGAAGGGTCGTTCAGCGGAAACGCTGTCGACCTTCCATCGCCGGAGACCGGCCCCGAAGGTGTCAACCGGTGGTGGAAATCCCTCGACCAAGAACAACAAGACCAAGTGGTCGGCGACCACCCGCGAGAGCTCGGCAACCTCAACGGCATCCCGGTGCAGACCCGCGACCGGGCCAACACCGCCGCGATGAACGCCGACCTTCACCGCGTCGAGGACACCGCGACGAAACGCGACGTCACCGTTGATGACATCGCCGCGAACCCCACCGAATATGGTCTCACACCAATAGAACTCACCCGCTACACCAACGCCCGGCGCGCCCGAGACGGCCTCGCCAGGGCCACCGACAACCAGGACAGTCGGCCGGACGTCCTTCTGTTGAAGTATCAACCCGACGCTTTCGGCGGGAAGGGCGCCGCCGCCATCGCCCTGGGCGACCCCGACACCGCGGCCAACACCGCCGTCCTCGTGCCGGGTCTGGGTTCCAACGTGCGCGACGGGACGCTGACCGACCCCGCCGGCCGGCGCGTCTACGCGGAATCGGCACGCGCCGAATGGAATAAGAAGACGGCGGTCATCTCGTGGGTCGGTTACGACGCCCCCGACGCCTGGTACGACCCAGGCCTCTGGCACCCGAACATGGCGCGTGCCGGCGCGCAGCGGTTGGCCGCCGACGTCAACGGCCTGCGCGCCACACATATCGGAGCGCCCGCGCACATGACCGTCGTCGGGCATTCCTACGGGTCCACCACTGTCGCCGACGCGGCGGCGGCTTACGGGATGCGCGCCGACGACGTGGCCCTCGTCGGCTCACCCGGCACCGACCTTGCGCGCTCGGTGTCCGACTTCCATCTAGCCACCGGTGGGCACGTGTATGTCGGCACCGCCTCGGCGGATCCGGTCACCCGGTCCCCCGCCCGCGTGACCGGTCCCGGTTTGCTCGGGCCGTTCCTTGGCGGGCTCGGAGGTGACCCCGCCACCGACGGCTACGGTTCCACCCGCTTCAAGGCCGAAATCCCGCTCGGTTCAGTCAATCCCATCGATGACCATCTGCATTACTTCGACGAGGGTTCCGAGGCCCTGTTCAGCATCGCCGACATCGCCTCCGGCCATGGCGACGCCCTCCAGCACGACGGCATGACCGCGCGCCATCGCGGCGAGTACGGCATGGGCGACTGGGTGGACCCGGAAGCCTTCCGCCGCGCCACCACCGGGCACCGCCACAGTGGCCCGCAGGACTAATGAACCGGTTACAGCGCGCTCGCCCCGTCGGCCAGCCCGTCACCGTCGGCGTCGGTCAACTTCACGTTCCAGTGCCCGTCCCCGTCGGTGTCGACGTACCCGGTCACGCCGTCCGCACCGGCACACAGCACCCGGTCGGCCACCCCGTCGCCGTCGCTGTCCACAAGCCGATCATCGGGATGGCCCTGCCCGTCGAAGTCGACCAGTGGACCGCCGGTGTGCTCGACGCCGTCGAGTCCGAACCACCGCAGCTGCCCGCCCCGGTCGACGGCCACCCCCCAGGTGCCCGTCCCGTCGTCGGTGAAGGACGCCTCCGGGGTCCCGTCGTTGTCGAGGTCGAGCAAGACGTGGTCGACGACCCCGTCGCCGTCGAGGTCGGCCATCGCGTCGTCACGCAGGCCATCGCCGTCGAAATCCAACGCGACCGCGTCGAAACGCCCGTCCCCGTCCAAGTCCAGATCGGGCCGTCCGTGCCAGATCGCCGCGCCGCCGTCACCCGCAAGGCAGTAGTCCATGACCGATCAGACGCGCCGGCTACTCCCCCGGGTTCCCCCGCGACCGCCACCACGCCAACAACTCGTCGGTCGCCTCTTCGTTGGTCAACGGCCCGCGGTCCAGCCGAAGCTCCTTCAGAAACCGCCACGCCTCGCCGACCTGCGGGCCGGCCGGGATGCCGAGCAGCTCCATGATCTGGTTGCCGTCCAGATCGGGCCGCACCCGCGCCAGATCCTCCTGGGCGGCCAGTTCGTCGATCCGCGCCTCCAGGCGGTCGTAGCTGGCCTGCAGCCGCGCGGCCCGCCGCTTGTTGCGGGTGGTGCAATCGGCGCGGACCAGCTTGTGCAGCTTGGGCAGCAGCGGCCCGGCGTCGGTGACGTAACGGCGCACGGCCGAGTCGGTCCACTTGCCCTCGCCGTAGCCGTGGAACCGCAGGTGCAGATACACCAGCTGCGAGACGTCATCGACCATCTGCTTCGAATACTTCAAGGCGCGCAATCGCTTTCGCACCATCTTCGCCCCGACCACCTCATGGTGATGAAAGCTCACCCCGCCGTTGGCTTCGTGCCGCCTCGTGGCCGGCTTGCCGATGTCGTGCAGCAACGCCGCCCAGCGCAGCACCAAATCGGGCCCGTCGTCTTCCAGGGCGATCGCCTGACGCAGCACGGTCAGCGAATGCTGGTAGACGTCCTTGTGCTGGTGGTGTTCGTCGATCGCCATCTGCATGCCGCCGACCTCGGGCAACACCACCTCGCCCATCCCGGTCTGCACCAGCAGGTCGATGCCGGCGACCGCATCCGCGCCGAGCAGCAGCTTGTCCAGCTCGGTGGCCACCCGCTCGGCGCTGATCCGCGCCAGCTGCGGAGCCATCTCCTCGATGGCCTCCAGCACTCGCGGGGCGACGGTGAAGCCCAGCTGCGACACGAACCGCGCGGCCCGCAGCATCCGCAGCGGGTCGTCACCGAACGACACCCCAGGGGCTGCCGGGGTGTCGAGCAACCCCTCGCGCAGTGCGGCCAGACCGCCCAGCGGGTCCAGGAAGTCGCCGGGCCCCTTCGGCGTGATCCGCACGGCCATCGCGTTGACGGTGAAGTCGCGTCGCACCAGGTCGTCCTCGAGGCGGTCGCCGAACCGCACCTCCGGATGGCGGGACACCTGGTCGTAGGCGTCAGCGCGAAAAGTCGTGATCTCCAGACGGTGCCCGTCCTTGCCAACGCCGACGGTGCCGAACTCGATCCCCGTGTCCCACACGGCATCCGCCCAGTGCCGGACTATCTCGTGGACCTGCTCGGGGCGGGCGTCGGTGGTGAAGTCGAGGTCAGGACTGAGCCTGCCCAGCACGGCGTCGCGCACCGAACCGCCGACGAGATACAACTGGTGACCCGCCGCATCGAAAGCCGACCCCAGCTCGCGCAGCATGGGGGCGCGCTGATTCAGGGCGACCGCGGCTGCGGCCAGCAGCTCCACTTCGGCTTCAGGGGCGTCGGGCACGTTCGATCAGCCTAGTGGGTAGCTTCCGGGGGCGACGCAGGCCGGGAGGTGCGGCCGCGGGTATACCTCTATATGGCGGCAGCACTGGCGAGCGGCGAGCGTCTCCTGAAGACGGGCCCGTGCCAGCTACTATCGCTTGGGTGTCGGACGGCGAACAAGCGAAACCGCGTCGGCGCCGGGGTCGGCGCCGCGGGCGCGGCGCCGCCGGTTCGACCGACAACCTCGTGAGCGGCCAGCCGACCGCCGAATCCGCCGCCGCCAAGCCCCGCCGCCCGCGCAGGTCCCGACGCGAGCCCGAGCGCCTGCGAACCGTGCACGAAACCTCCGCGGGCGGGCTGGTGATCGACGGCCTCGACGGGCCGCGCAACGAGCAGGTGGCCGCCCTCATCGGACGCATCGATCGGCGCGGGCGGATGCTGTGGTCGCTGCCCAAGGGCCATATCGAGATGGGCGAGACCGCCGAACAGACCGCCATCAGAGAGGTCGCCGAGGAGACCGGGATCCGCGGCAGCGTGCTGGCCGCGCTGGGGCGGATCGACTATTGGTTCGTGACCGACGGGCGGCGGGTGCACAAGACGGTGCACCACTACCTCATGCGCTTCTCCGGCGGCGAGCTGTGCGACGAGGACCTCGAGGTCGCCGAGGTCGCCTGGGTTCCGATCCACGAGCTGCCGTCGCGGCTGGCCTATGCCGACGAACGCCGGCTGGCCCAGGTGGCGCACGAGCTCATCGACAAGCTGCAGAATGACGGCCCCGCCGCGCTGCCGCCGCTGCCCGCGTCCGCGCCCCGCAGACGCCCGCAAACGCACTCGCGCACCCGTCATTCCGACCCGGCCGCGGGCCGGAAGAACGGCTACGGGCCGGGGTCGTGACTGCGCCGCAACTCTGCTGGGCCGGCTTCGTGCGCCTCGCCGCGGTGCTCGGCATCGTCGGCATCCTCACCATGCTTATCGCGCCCTTCGGTGCCGTCACGCCGCACGCTTCCGCGGGCGAGCCCGGCGCCACCCCGTTCGTCCGCGTCCGCATCGACCAGGTCACCCCCGACGTCGTCACCACCACGAGCCAGCCCCTCGTCACCGTCAGCGGCATGGTCACCAACATCGGCGATCGGCCCGTCCGCGACGTGATGGTTCGCCTCGAGCACGCGGGCGCCGTCACCGGCTCGGCCGGCCTGCGCACCTCCCTCGACGGCAGCACCGACCAGTACCAGGCTGCCGCCGACTTCCTGACCGTGTCCCCCGAGCTCCAGCGCGGCCAGGAGGCGGGCTTCACCCTGACCGCGCCGCTGCGCTCCCTGGCCAAGCCCTCGCTGAGCGTCGACAAACCAGGGATCTATCCGGTGCTGGTCAACGTGAACGGCACACCCGACTACGGGGCGCCCGCCCGGCTCGACAACGCGCGGTTCCTCCTGCCCGTCGTCGGCGTCCCGCCCGACAAGGCCGACGACCTGGAATCCGCCGTCGCGCCGGACACCTCCAAACCCGTGTGGGTCACGATGCTGTGGCCGCTCGCCGACCGGCCGCGGCTCGCCCCGGGGGTGCCCGGCGGCACGATCCCCGTCCGGCTCGTCGACGACGACCTGGCCACGTCGTTGGCCACCGGCGGCCGGCTGGACACCTTGCTGTCGGCGGCGGAGGTCGCCACCGGGCACGACGTGGACCCCGACGGCGCCGTCGGCCGCGCGATGTGTGTGGCCGTCGACCCTGACCTGCTGGTGACGGTGAACGCGATGACCGCCGGGTACGTCGTGTCCAACTCCCCGGAGGGGCCCGCCCAGCAACCCGGGACCCCGACTCACCCGGGAACCGGCCAGGCCGCGGCCACCGAATGGCTGAACCGGCTGCGGGCACTCGCCCACCGAATCTGCGTAGCGCCCCTGCCCTACGCGCAGGCGGACCTGGACGCTTTGCAGCGCGTCAACGACCCGGGTCTGAGCGCGACCGCCACCAGCAACGCCGGCACGATCGTCGACCACATCCTCGGGGTCGCCTCCACCCGCGGCGCCACGCTGCTGCCCGACGGGCCGTTGACCAACCGCACGATCAACCTGTTGAGCGCTGCGGACAGCACGGTCGCCGTCGCCGCGGCCGAACTGTCCGCCCAGGACTCGAACAGCGATGCCTCCGAAGTCGTGGACACCGCGCCCCAGCGGCTATCCCCACAGGTCGTGGTCGCGCCGTTCGATCCGGCCGTCGGCGCCGCGCTGGCCGGCGTAGGGAACAACCCGGTCGTCCCCACCTACCTGGACTCGTCGCTGACCGTCCGGCTCACCCACGATTCGGCGACCGCACGGCGCCAGGACGCCCTCGGCTCGATGTTCTGGCATCCGCTGCAGCGCGACGATGCGCCCCGGACCGAGCTGCTGGTCCCGCCCGCGACCTGGACGCTGCGGGCCGAAGACGCTCAAGTCATCCTGACCGCGCTGGCCACCACCATCCATTCCGGGTTGGGGGTGCCCCGCCCCCTGCCCGCCGTGATCGCGGAGGCCGCTTCCCGCACCGGGCCGCAGGAACCGGCCGGCGCCCCTCCCTCGTCACGCGGCAACTTCAGCGACGAGGTCACCGCCGGCATCGCCGGACAGGTCGGCCGCCTGTGGGGCCTGACGTCGGCGCTCAACACCGACGAACGCACCGGCTTGACCGGAGCGCAGTACACCGCCCCGCTGCGCGAGGACATGCTGCGCGCGTTGAGCCAGTCGGAACCCCCCGACACCCGCAACGGGCTGGCGCAGCAGCGCCTGGCTGTGGTCGGCGCCACGATCAACGACCTGTTCGGCGCGGTCACGATCGTCAACCCGGGCGGCTCCTACACCCTGGCCACCGAGCACAGCCCGCTGCCGTTGGCGCTGCACAACGGGCTCGCCGTCCCGATCCGCGTCCGCCTGCAGGTCGACGCCCCACCGGGCATGACGGTCACCGATCTCGGCGTCATCGAGCTGCCCCCGGGCTACCTGCCGCTGCGGGTGCCGATCGAAGTGAACTTCACTCAGCGCGTCGCGATCGACGTCACGCTGCGGACGCCGGACGGCATGCGGCTGGGTGACCCCGTGCGCCTGTCGGTGCACTCGAACGCCTACGGCAAGGTGCTGTTCGCCATCACGCTGTCGGCCGCGGCCGTCCTGGTGCTGCTGGCCGGGCGGCGACTGTGGCACCGCTTCCGCGGCCAACCCGACCGCGCCGATCTCGACCGCCCGGACCCGCACGACGTCCGGCCCGTCCGGCGACCCGGCGAGGCGCACGACGAGCTCGACCACCGGGTGAATCACGAGCATCGAGTATGAACCCCGCGTATCCGCAGGCGCAGCCGCCGCAACGGCGCCTGCCCCAGCCGCGGCGTGACCGTAAGTCACCGCCGACCGGTCCGCTGCCCCCCGTCCCGGCGGGGATCGACCGCCGCCGGCCCGAGCTGTCCGACGCGGCCCTGGTGTCGCGGTCGTGGGCGATGGCGCTGGCGACGCTGGTCAGCCGGCTCACCGGCTTCGCGCGGATCGTGGTGCTGGCCGCGATCCTCGGGGCGGCGCTGTCCAGCGCTTTCTCGGTGGCCAACCAGCTGCCCAATCTGGTCGCGGCGCTCGTCCTGGAGGCGACGTTCACCGCGATCTTCGTGCCGGTGCTAGCGCGCGCGGAGCAGAGCGACCCCGACGGCGGTGCGGCGTTCGTGCGGCGCCTCGTCACGCTGACGACGACGCTGCTGGTGGTTGCGACGGCGATCTCGGTGCTGGCTGCGCCGCTGCTGGTGCGGCTGATGCTGGGCCGCCACCCCCAGGTCAACGAGGCGCTCACGACCGCCTTCGCCTACCTGCTCCTGCCGCAGGTGCTGGCCTACGGGCTGACGTCGGTGTTCATGGCGATCCTCAACACCCGCAACGTGTTCGGGCCAACGGCGTGGGCGCCCGTCGTCAACAACGTCGTTGCGCTGATCACGCTGGGCGTCTACCTGGCCGTGCCCGGCGAGCTGTCGGTCGATCCCGTCCGGATGGGCAACACCAAGCTCCTGGTTCTCGGCATCGGCACTACGCTGGGAGTGTTCGCCCAGACCGCGATGCTGCTGGTCGCCCTCCAACGCCAGCACGTCAGCCTGCGGCCCCTGTGGGGAATCGACGCCCGACTCAAACGCTTCGGCGCGATGGCCGCCGCGATGGTCCTCTACGTGCTGATCAGCCAGCTCGGGCTGGTGGTCGGGAATCAGATCGCCAGCACCGCGGCGGCGTCCGGGCCCGCCATCTACAACTACACCTGGCTGGTCCTCATGCTGCCGTTCGGCATGATCGGGGTCACGGTGCTAACTGTCGTCATGCCGCGGCTGAGCCGCAACGCCGCCGCCGACGACACCAAGGCGGTTCTCGCCGACCTCTCGCTGGCGACCCGCCTGACCCTGATCACGCTCATCCCGATCGTGGCGTTCATGACCGTCGGTGGACCGGCGATCGGCAGCGCACTGTTCGCCTACGGGCAATTCGGCGGGGTCGACGCCGGCTACCTGGGCGCCGCGATCGCGCTGTCGGCGTTCACGCTCATCCCCTACGGGCTGGTACTGCTGCAGCTGCGGGTCTTCTATGCGCGCGAGCAGCCCTGGACCCCGATCGTCATCATCTTGGTCATCACCGCGGTCAAGATCGCCGGTTCCGTGCTTTCGCCGCACCTGACCGGCGACCACAAGCTGGTGGCCGGACTCCTCGGGTCGGCCAACGGGGTCGGCTTCCTGGCCGGCGCCGTCGTCGGCTACTGCCTGCTGCGACGCGCCCTGCTGCCCGCCGGTGGACACCTGCTCGGCGTCGGCGAGGTGCGCACGATCCTGGTAACGATCGCCGCCTCCATGGCGGCCGGCTTGGTCGCCCACATCGCAGACCGCCTGCTGATGCTCGGCCGGCTGACCGCGCACGGGGGCGGCGCCGGGTCTTTGCTGCGGCTGGTCATCCTGGCGGCGATCATGCTGCCGATTACGGTCGCGGTGATGTTGCGCGCGCAGGTCCCGGAGGCACGGGCGGCGCTGGACGCCGCCCGGCGTCGCATCCGCGGGCGCGCCGCGGCACCCCAGCCGGGCCGGTCCTGGGGTGTGCCGGATCGATCGTCCGACCCCCGCCGGGTCACGTACCCTGAGCAGAGGAATTCGTCCCCGCCGGGGGTCAATGCGGTTTGGCAGCCGACCCGGCATGGATCTCCGGGAAGGCCTCCGGAGCGCGCCCCCATAACGAAAGGACCGGAGGTGACCGACCACCCAGTGGAGGGCGCTGGATCCGGCGTCGGATCCGGTTCAGTTTCCGGCGTCCAACGGCAGCGGCCGGTTGCCGACGATTTCCAACCCGACACCCGGGCCGAGCGCGAGGACGCGCAGCCCACTTCGCGCCCGCCCGATCCGCTGAACGGCGGTCTTTCGGCCGACGCGCCGCGCGGCCCCCTGCCGTTCGACGCCCCCCGTGAGCGCGGCCCCGAACCGGCGGCCCCCGCGGACGACGTGCACCTGGTCCCCGGCGCCCGGATCGCCAGCGGCCGATACCGCCTGCTGGTCTTCCACGGCGGCGCTCCGCCCCTGCAGTTCTGGCAGGCGCTTGACACCGCCCTGGACCGGCAGGTGGCCCTCACCTTTGTCGACCCCGACGGCGCGCTGCCCAAGGAGGTGCTCCAGGACATCCTCGCCCGCACGCTGCGGCTGAGCCGGATCGACAAACCCGGCATCGCGCGCGTGCTCGACGTCGTCCATACCGCCCACGGCGGCCTGGTGGTGTCCGAGTGGATCCGCGGTGGATCGCTGCAGGAGGTGGCCGACACCTCGCCGTCGCCCGTGGGCGCCGTCAGGGCGATGCAGTCGCTGGCCGCCGCCGCCGAAGCGGCCCACCGCGCGGGCGTGGCCCTGTCGATCGACCACCCCAACCGGGTTCGCGTCAGCATCGAGGGCGACGTGGTGCTCGCCTACCCGGCGACCATGCCCGACGCCAACCCGCAGGACGACATCCGCGGGATCGGCGCCGCGCTCTACGCCCTGCTGGTCAACCGGTGGCCCCTGCCCGAGTCCGGGGTGCGCAGCGGGTTGGCGCCGGCCGAGCGGGACGCCACCGGCAACCCCGTCGAACCCATGGCCGTCGACCGCGACGTCCCGTTCCAGATCTCCGCCGTCGCCGTACGCGCGGTCCAGGAAGACGGCGGAATACGCAGCGCGTCAACGCTTTTGAACCTGCTGCAGCAGGCGACCGCGGTGGCCGACCGCACCGAGGTGCTCGGCCCGATCGACGATTCTGCGCCGCCGCCATCGCCGCGGACGACGCCCGCGCGCGACAGTGCGGCCTATGCCCGGCGCCGCCGCAACCTGCTGATCGGCCTTGGCGCCGGGCTGGTCGTGATCGTGGTCGCGCTGCTGGTGCTCGCCTCGGTGGTGAGCAAGATCTTCGGCAACCTCGGCGGCGGCCTCAATAAGGACGAGCTCGGATTGAACGGCCCGTCGTCCTCGACGACGTCCTCGGCCGTCGGTTCGGCCCGCGCCGGCAGCACCGTCAAACCGACGAAGGCCACCGTCTTCTCCCCCGACGGTGAGGCCGACAATCCGGGCCAGGCGGGGCAGGCGATCGACGGCAACCCGACCACCTCCTGGGAAAGCGACACCTACACCGATCCGGTCCCGTTCCCCAGCTTCAAAACCGGCGAGGGCCTGATGCTGCAACTGCCCACCCCCACCGTGGTCGGGGCGGTGAACATTGACATCTCCAGCACCGGCACCAAGGTCGAGATCCGCTCGTCCTCCACCCCGACGCCGTCGCGACTGGAGGACACCACCGTGCTGGCGCCGGCCACGACGCTCAAGCCGGGCCACAACACCATCGCGGTCAAGTCCGCGGCCCCGACCTCCAACCTGCTGGTGTGGATCGCCACCCTGGGCACCACCGACGGCAAGAGCAAGGCCGCCATTTCGGAAATCACCGTTCAGGCCGCGTCCTGACAACGCTCACAGGCGGGGGCGGCGGTGAAGTGCCGCGCGACACCCGGTTGGTTACTGTCCGGCCGTGGGTCTCGGGCGACACGTCTTCCAGCGGGAACGCAGCGACGCCGAACTGCTGGCGGCCCATGTCGCCGGCGACCGGTACGCGTTCGGCGAGCTGTTTCACCGCCACCAGCGCCAGCTGCACCGGCTGGCCAGGCTGACCACCCGCTCCCCCGAGGACGCCGAAGACGCCCTGCAGGACGCGATGCTGTCGGCGCACCGCGGCGCGGGCTCCTTCCGGCACGACGCCGCGGTCGGCAGCTGGCTGCACCGCATCGTGGTCAACGCTTGCCTCGACCGGCTCCGCCGCGCGCGGACCCACCCGACGGCACCGCTCGAAGACGTCCACACGGTCGCCGACCGGACGGCCCAGGTGGACACCGCGATCCTCGTGCACCGCGCGCTCATGCGCCTGCCCGTCGAGCAACGCGCCGCGGTGGTCGCCGTCGACATGCAGGGCTACTCGGTGGCGGACACCGCCGCGCTGCTGGGCGTCGCCGAGGGCACCGTGAAGAGCCGGTGCGCCCGCGCCCGGGTCAGGCTCGCCGAATTGCTCGGCTATCTCGACGCCGGCCATCCCACCGATCTGAGCTGACACCGCCCTCGCCAACCCCCGGCGCATATCGGACACTGGGGCGGATGGGTGCAAACGACGCCGCCGATGACGACCCGAACCCCGGCAACGCCGGAGCGGAGCCGGGGTTGACGGTCGAGTTGCTCGCCGACCTGCAGGCCGGACTGCTCGACGACGAGTCCGCCGCACGGGTCCGCCGGCGGGTCCGGGCCGACCCGCAAGCCAAGAGCGTGCTGCGTGCCCTGGACCAGGTGCGCCGCGACGTCGCCGATGCCGGCGCGGACCCGGCGGCCGCACCCGACGTCTCGCCGGAGGTTGCGACCAAGATCACGGCCGCCCTGGCGGCCCACCCGGGAACCGGCGTCGCCACCGTCACCCATTCCGCCCGCCCGCACATACGGCCCGCCCGACTCGCCGCGGTCGCGGCCGGTCTCTGCGCGGTCCTGGCCGCCGTCGGGTTCGGGACGGCGGCCCTGCTCGACGAGCCGGCGCCCGCGCCGAGTACCCCCACGACGGCCGAGCACATCACGGTATCGACTCCGCCGATGGTGATCCCGCTGTCGCAGGCCGAGATCGCGGCGCTGATCGGGCGGGCCCCGGACTACGGCCCGCTCGCCGACCCGGCCCACCGTGCGTCCTGCCTCAGCGGGCTGGGCTACCCGGCGTCCACCCGCGTCCTGGGCGCCCGGCCGATCGAGATCAACGCCCGTCCCGGCGAGCTGCTGATCCTGCCGGGCGACACGCCCGACACCCTGTCGGTATTCGCGGTCGCGTCGAACTGCAGCGCGGCCGACACCGGCCTGCTGGCCAACACTCAGGTACCCCGGTCCTAGGGTGGCGCGGCGCGCGCGGGAACACCCGCGCCTACGCTGACGTTTACACGAATCCGAAGATCATTCTTCCGAAAGGCTCGTATGACTGGCGACACTGTTCACGACGTGATCATCATCGGTTCGGGTCCCGCCGGATACACCGCGGCTCTGTACACCGCCCGCGCCCAGCTGGCGCCTCTCGTCTTCGAGGGGACCGCTTTCGGCGGCGCGCTGATGACCACCACCGAGGTGGAGAATTTTCCTGGCTTCCGCGACGGCATCACGGGTCCGGAGCTGATGGACCAGATGCGCGAGCAGGCGCTGCGTTTCGGCGCCGACTTGCGGATGGAGGACATCGAGTCCGTCTCGCTCGAGGGTGCGGTCAAGTCCGTGGTGACCGCCGACGGGGAGACCCACCGCGCCCGGGCGGTCATCCTGGCGATGGGTGCCGCAGCCCGCTATCTCGGCGTCGCCGGTGAACAGGAGTTGCTGGGACGCGGCGTGAGCTCCTGTGCCACCTGCGACGGGTTCTTCTTCCGCGAGCAGGACATCGCCGTGGTGGGGGGTGGCGACTCGGCCATGGAAGAAGCCTTGTTCCTGACCCGGTTTGCCCGCAGCGTGACGCTGGTGCACCGCCGCGATGAGTTCCGGGCGTCGAAGATCATGCTCGACCGTGCCCGCGCCAACGACAAGATCACGTTCCTCACCAACCAGGCCGTCACGTCGGTCGAGGGGCAGGAAACCGTGACCGGACTGCGGTTGCGCCACACCGTCACTGGTGAGGAGACCACCATCCCCGTGACCGGCGTATTCGTCGCCATCGGCCACGAGCCCCGTTCGGGGCTGGTGCGTGACGTCCTCGACGTCGACCCGGAGGGCTACGTCCTGGTACAGGGCCGCACCACTAGCACTTCGCTGGACGGTGTTTTCGCCGCCGGCGACCTGGTCGACCACACCTATCGCCAGGCGATCACCGCGGCGGGCAGCGGCTGCGCCGCGGCCATCGACGCGGAGCGCTGGCTGGCGGAACACGAGTCGGCCAGCGCGGCCGCGCAGGGCGACGCAACCGAATTTCCCGGCAGTACCGACACATTGATTGGAGCACCACAATGACGGACGGCGAAAAGTCCGGCGCGACAATAGAAGTCTCCGACGCATCGTTCTCTACCGAGGTGCTATCGAGCAATACGCCTGTGCTGGTTGACTTCTGGGCGACGTGGTGTGGACCGTGCAAGATGGTGGCGCCGGTCCTCGAGGAAATCGCCAGCGAGCGGGCCGGCCAGCTCACGGTCGCCAAGCTCGACGTGGATGCAAACCCCGAGACGGCGCGCGACTTTCAGGTGGTGTCGATCCCCACGATGATCCTCTTCAAGGACGGCCAGCCCGTGAAGCGGATCGTCGGCGCCAAGGGCAAGGCGGCGCTGCTGCGCGAACTCTCCGACGCGGTTCCGAACCTCACCTGAACCACGTTCGCGTCGACGCACCACGCCCCGCGGTTGGCCTGGGGTTTTCCCGAAATTGAGAAGCGTCTGCGACAATAACGGTTAGCTGGCGCCAGGATGTCAGCTGGTCAGTTTGTCCCGGAGGGCCCTTGGTATGTCGAGTCCGCGCCGTGAACGCGGCGACGCGCTGCGCTGTGGTGACCGCAGCGCTGCCGTGACCGAGATCCGGGCAACGCTGGCCACGCTGGGGATGCTCGAGAGCCCCGACGAGGGCCTGGCGACTGGCCAGCATGTAGCCGCCGAACTGTTCGACACCGAACTCGACCAGGCGGTGCGGGCCTTCCAGCAGCACCGCGGTCTGCTGGTCGACGGGCTCGTCGGTGAGGCCACCTACCGCGCCTTGAAGGAAGCCTCCTACCGGCTCGGCGCGCGCACGCTTTATCACCAATTCGGAGCACCGCTCTACGGTGACGATGTCGCCACGCTGCAGGCCCGGCTACAGGATCTCGGTTTCTACACCGGCCTGGTCGACGGCTACTTCGGCCTGCAGACCCACAACGCCCTGATGTCGTATCAGCGCGAGTACGGGCTTGCCGCCGACGGCATCTGCGGCCCGGAAACGTTGCGCTCCTTGTATTTTCTGAGTTCGCGGGTGTCAGGCGGCTCCCCCCACGCGATCCGCGAAGAGGAGCTGGTTCGCCGCTCCGGCCCCAAGCTGTCGGGCAAGCGCATCATCATCGATCCGGGTCGCGGCGGCACGGACCATGGTCTGATCGCGCAGGGTCCGCACGGCCCGATCAGCGAAGCGGATGTGTTGTGGGACTTGGCCAGCCGCCTCGAAGGTCGGATGACCGCCATCGGGATGGAGACCTTCCTGTCCCGGCCGGCCAACCGCAGCCCCTCGGACGCCGAGCGCGCAGCGACCGCCAACAACGTCGGCGCCGACCTCATGATCAGCCTCCGCTGCGAGAATCAGGCGAGTCCCGCGGCGAACGGCGTTGCCTCGTTTCATTTCGGCAACTCGCACGGGTCGGTGTCCACTATCGGACGCAACCTGGCCGACTTCATTCAACGGGAAGTCGTGGCCCGCACGGGATTGAGTGACTGCCGGACCCATGGCCGCACGTGGGATCTGCTGCGGCTGACTCGAATGCCAACGGTCCAAGTGGATGTCGGCTACATCACCAATCCACGCGACCGCGCCATGCTGATCTCGACGCAAGCGCGTGATGCGATCGCCGAAGGCATCCTCGCCGCGGTCAAGCGCCTGTACCTGCTGGGCAAGAACGACCGGCCCACAGGCACTTTCACCTTCGCGGAGTTACTGGCTCACGAACTGTCCGTGGAACGATCCGGCCGGCTCGGCGGTTCTTAACCGTCCTGAGTGGTCTTCACCGTTGCGGTCGCGGACCCCGCGCCGACCGGCTGCTGCAGCTGAGCGTTTTCCAACAGGCGTTCGAGGGCGGCCTCGACCTCCGCCTTCCAGCCGAGGCCCTTGTCCAGTTCCAGCCGAAGCCGCGGGAAATAGGCGTGCGGAGCCACCACGACGAAGCCCGCGTCCTGCAAGAACTCGGCGTCGATCACACAGTGATCCACCGAGCAGTCGTTGAGCGCCTCCAGGACGGGCCGCACGTCCGGATCCGCGGCGCGGAGGTCGAGTAATTCCGAGGCCGCCGGGGTACGGCCGAAGGCCTCGAGCGCCCGGACACCGCGGCGGACCAACTCGTCGATGACTCGGGCGATGAGCCCGTGCGGCAGATCGTCGGCGGCTTGCCCGGGCTCGACGCCCATCGACGTCAGCAACACCGCATCCGCCGACACCGGCGCCGTGGGGAACCGTTGCGCGCGCGGCACCGCACGCGGCGGCGCGTAGAGGATGTAGCCGAGGCAGGGCGGCTCGGCCTGCGTGCGCTCGTCGGGAACCGCGGTCGCGACCTGACCACACGAACCCCACTCCAGCATGACCATGGACAGCCAGGCTTCCTTTTCGAATTCCGGGTCGGCAAGGTGGTCCTGGTTTCCGAGCGTCGCCGGATCAACCTCCCAGAAGACGCACCGGCGTGCGTGCTTGGGAAGCTGCTCGAAATCCTCGAGCCGCAGCGGCATGATTCGAGCGGACACTAGCCTCCTGGCCTCCGAGCGGTACTGCAGCCGATTGCAACCAGCAACCCCTCCAGGATAGGAGAGTTGATCCGACTGAGGCCAGCTTTTGCGGGGTGACTTGGGCCAATCCCCCGTCTGCGGCGGCCGCCAAGCCGATGATTGGCGGCCAGATTGAAAACGATTGCCTCGCACCACTTTCCGCCCCCGAGCCATCAGGCCCGGCGATCGCCGACATCCCGGGAGCCCCGGGCGTCACAGTGACGTAATTACACCATGTGGTGGTTCAGGCGTCGGGCGCGGCCATCATGTCCACGATTCGCTGGAGGTCGTCGACGGAGCCGAACTCGACCACGATCCTGCCCTTGCGCTTGCCGAGGCTGACCGTCACCCGGGTGTCGTAGGCGTTGGACAACCGCTCCGCGACGTCCTGCAGGCCCGGCATCTGAATCGGCTTGCGCCGCTGCGGAGCCGGGCTGGGTGAGCCGCCGCGGTTGGCCAAAGTGACGGCCTCCTCCGTGGCCCGCACCGACAATCCCTCCGCCACGATGCGGCTCGCCAGTTCCTCCTGCGCCTCCGGACCCGCTTCCAGCGACAGCAGCGCACGGGCGTGGCCGGCGGACAAGACACCGGCGGCCACGCGACGCTGCACCGGGATCGGCAGCTTGAGCAAGCGGATCATGTTCGTGATCAGCGGCCGAGACCGGCCGATGCGCGACGCCAGTTCGTCGTGGGTGACATCGAACTCGTCCAGCAGTTGCTGGTATGCGGCCGCCTCTTCCAACGGGTTCAGCTGTACGCGGTGGATGTTCTCGAGCAGGGCGTCGCGCAGCAAGTTGTCATCGCCGGTTTCGCGGACGATGGCGGGAATCGTAGTCAGTCCGGCCTCCTGGGCCGCCCGCCAGCGCCGCTCCCCCATCACGATTTGATAGCGGGCGCCGCCCGGGGCGGCCGTCACGGCGCGCACCACGATCGGCTGCAACAGGCCGAACTCCCGAATCGAGTGGACCAGCTCGGACAGCGCTTCTTCGTCGAAGACCTGCCTTGGCTGTCGCGGGTTCCGTTCGATGTCAGCCGGCGCGATCTCCCGGTACACCGCGCCGACGTCCGCCGCCTGCTGGACCGCTCCCCCGATGAGCACGTCGGCCGCCGCGTCCCCCATCCGCGGGCCCAGCGTCGCCGGCCCGGAGTCGCTATCCGCCGGGCCGGTTGGGATCAGCGAAGCGAGACCGCGGCCAAGGCCGCCCTTCTTGCGTAACGGCTGCGTCATGATCGTCCCTTCAGGAATGGTGGTGATCGCGCTCGGCGAGCTCGCGGCTCGCGTCCAGGTAGCTCATCGCCCCCCGCGAGCCAGGGTCATAGTCGATGATCGTCATGCTGTAGCCCGGCGCCTCTGAGACCTTGACGCTGCGCGGAATCACGGTTCGCAGCACCTTGGTCCCGAAGTAGCGGCGCACTTCTTCGGCAACTTGATCGGCGAGCTTCGTGCGACCGTCGTACATGGTGAGCACGACGGTGCTAACTTCCAGCTGCGGATTGAGGTGGGCCTTCACCATTTCGATATTGCGCATCAGCTGCGACACGCCCTCGAGCGCGTAGTACTCGCACTGAATCGGGATCAGTACTTCCGGGGCCGCGACGAGGGCGTTGATCGTCAACAACCCAAGCGATGGCGGGCAGTCGATGAAGACGTAGTCGAAGTCGAGATCGTCGAGCTCGGAGAGCGCCGTGCGGAGCCGGTTCTCCCGGGCCACCATGCTGACCAACTCGATCTCGGCGCCGGCGAGATCGATGGTCGCCGGGACGCAGAACAGCCGTTGGCTGTGCGGGCTGGGTCTGATCGCGTCCCTGAGGGATACCTCACCGATGAGGACTTCATACGACGACGGGGTGCCCGACTGCCGGTCCGCGATGCCGAGCGCCGTGCTTGCATTGCCCTGAGGATCGAGGTCGATGACGAGGGTCTTGAGTCCTTGCACGGCAAGCGCCGCGGCAAGGTTGACCGCGGTGGTGGTTTTACCGACTCCACCTTTCTGGTTCGCGATCGTGAACGTCCGTCGGTGTCCCGGCCTGCGCAGGGGCTCGTAGGTGGTGTGCAGCACCCGCATCGCCCGTTCGGCGGCGGCCCCGATCGGGGTGTCGAACTCCTGCGATGTTTCACGTGAAACATCGGCTGGGCCGGGTTCTGGCGTGACAGTCGGCGTCGGGGTCTGCCCGATGGGTCGGTCTTTTGGCGCGCTCATAGCTTTCTGCCCTTCGCTGTCCGTGCCGATGCCCGGCGTGCCGATGCCCGGCGCTCCGGCCGTCCGCGCCGGGCCACAACTACGGTTGCGGGGGGCTGCAAATATTCCGCGCCACATCTGACCACCCTGGCATCAACCGCGCCCGCCGCCGCCATCACACGCCGATGCTGTTCCAGTTCCTCGGGGGCGCGGTCGCCTTTCAGTGCGATCATTCGCCCGCCCGGCAGTATCAACGGCATGCTCCACTTCGTCAGCTTGTCCAACGCCGCCACCGCTCGAGACACCGCCGCATCCCTCTCACCCAGCTGCTCGCGGACCCAAGGCTCCTCCGCCCGTCCACGCACCACCTCGACGGCTAACCCTAGTTCGGCGACGACCTCCTTGAGAAATTCGCTTCGCCGCAGGAGTGGTTCGAGCAGGGCGACCTTCAGGTCGGGACGCGCGATCGCCAGCGGAATGCCGGGGAGCCCTGCTCCGCTGCCGATGTCGACGATGCGCTCCCCCGATTCGAGGATCGCCTCGATCGCGGCGCTATTGAGTACGTGGCGCTCCCACAGGCGGGGGACTTCGCGCGGACCCAGCAGCCCACGCTCGACACCGGCGCCGGCAAGGAGCTCGGCGTAGCGTTCGGCGATGTCCAGCCGCGGACCGAACAGAATAGTGGCCGCGCCGGGTGCGGGGCCCACGAACGCGGCCGCCTCTCCACGCTCGTCCGGCTCGCTATGTTTCACGTGAAACATTCCCGCCCGTCCACGCCGATGGTGAACTACACGTCTGTAACTCGCCGCCTCTAGTCGTGCAGCACAACGACCCGGCGCGACGGTTCGACGCCCTCGCTTTCGCTGTGCACTCCCGAAACCGCCGCCACCGCGTCGTGGACGATCTTCCGCTCGAACGGCGTCATCGGCCTCAGCTCCTCGCGCTCCCCCGTCTGCAGCACACGGCGGGCCACCTTGTCGCCCAGCGCCGCGAGCTCCTCCCGACGCCGGCGCCGCCAGCTCGCGATGTCGAGCATCAGTCGGCTGCGCACACCGGTCTTCTGGTGCACCGCCAACCGGGTCAGTTCCTGCAAGGCGTCCAGCACCTCGCCACCCCGGCCCACCAACTTGTTCAGGTCGTCGCTCCCGTCGATGCTCACGACCGCGCGGTTGCCCTCAACATCCAGATCGATGTCGCCGTCGAAATCCAACAGGTCCAACAACTCTTCGAGGTAGTCGCCGGCGATCTCCCCCTCGGCGACCAGGCGCTCCTCGGCGTCGTCGAAGCCGTCGGCGCCATCCTCGGCACCCGCAACTTCGGCCTGCTCGGCCGACTCAGCGGAGTCGAGGTCCGCGTCGTAGTCGCGCTCGGTGGTGTCGGCGTCTGTCATGTCTATTTCTCCCTCCACGGGTCTCTGCCCTACTGGGGCCGCCTATGCCAGCGGCCCAAAGAATTTCGGCCTAATCAGCGTTTGCGCCGTCTTGGCCGCGCGCCGGGGCGCGGGGACCGGTTCACCGCCGCGCCGCCAGGCCCCTCCGGCCGAGCCGTCGTTTCCGTTTCCACGGCTTCGGCCTCGGACGTGTTCGCAGCGTCCGCCGCGTCACCATCGTCGGCTTTCGCGCCGTTCCCACCCGGCGCGGTTGCCTTCGGTTCGCGCTTCGGCTTGGCGCCAGGTGCCGGCGCATTGGCCGCCCGCCGCGCGATCACTTCTTGCTTCTTTGCCTCTTCCTCTTTCTCGATCATCCCGAACACGTAATGCTGCTGACCGAAGGTCCAGATGTTGTTCGAGAACCAGTACAGGATGATCGCGAGCGGGAGGAACGGCCCGCCAACAACGACACCCAGCGGGAAAACGTATAGGGCGAGCTTATTCATCATCGCGGTTTGAGGGTTGGCCGCCGCCTCGGGACTCTGCCGTGCCACCGACGCGCGGCTGTTGAAGTACGTCGCGATGCCGGCCATGATCATCACCGGCGCTCCCACCGCGATCACCGCCGGGAGACTGTAAACAGTGAAGGCGTCGAGCCCGGCATGCTGTGTCATCGACGCACCGATGGGCGCACCGAAAAGGTTGGCGTCCAAGAAGTGGCCGACGTCGGCTGGCGTGAAGACGTAGTTACCGGTCGCGCGGTTCTGGGCCACCGACAGGTGCGGCTGACCGAACCCACCTGTGGTGCGGTTGAACGACCGAAGCACGTGATAGAGGCCGAGGAACACCGGGATCTGCGCGAGCATCGGCAGGCAGCCCAGGATGGGGTTGAAGCCGTGCTCGCGCTGCAGCTTCTGCATCTCGAGCGCCATCCGCTGCCGGTCCTTGCCGTACTTCTTTTGCAGCGCCTTGATCTGCGGTTGCAGCTCCTGCATCTGGCGCGTCGTCCGAATCTGCCGCACGAACGGCTTGTACAACAGCGCCCGCAGAGTGAAGACGAGGAACATCACCGCCAGCGCCCACGCGAAGAAATTCGACGGTCCGAGCACGGCCGCGAAGAGCTTGTACCAGGCCCACATGATCCACGACACCGGGTAGTAGACGAAGTCAAGACTGAAAAAATCAAACAACGGATTCACTCTCCCCTCGGACCCCCGGCAAGGCCCGGGCGCCGTTCATGTGGTCACAGTTGTCGCGATCCGGTATCGGGTCCCACCCTCCCCGGTGCCACGGTCCGCACTTCGCAAGGCGGGCCGCCGCCAGGCAGCTCCCCCGGACCAAGCCGTACTCGGTCAACGCATCGACGGCGTACTGGCTACACGTCGGAACGAAGCGGCATGTCGCCGGTCGCAAAGGCGACACCATATGCCGGTAGAGCTGGATGAGGTAGACCACTACCCGCGCCGTCGCGGTGCCCGCGGTCTCGACTGCCGCACTCACTCCCGTCGGCGCGGTCACCGATCCGTTCCCGCCGACCGGAGCACCCGCCGCAACGCGCGACGCAGCTGATGCTCCAATTGCGCCGACGACACATTGCGACTACTCGGCAGCGCCCGGATCACCAGTCGATCGGATCGGTCGAGCTCCCCGAGCATGGGCCGGGCCACGTGCCGCAACCGACGGGCCACCCGGTGCCGTTCCACCGCGGTACCCACCGGCTTGGCGATGATCAATCCCACGTGGGGCGCGTCGACCTCGGCACCGTCGCCGGCACGACGAAAGTGGAGCACCAAGTCGGGCTGCGCAGCGCGCAGCCCATACTTCACCGTCGCGTCAAACTCAGTTGACCGCCTCATACGGTTGCGTGCGCGAAGCACGGCAGAACCCGGTATGGCGATCAGGCAGTAAGAGAGCGGCGGCCCTTGCGGCGCCGCGTCGACACGATCGCACGCCCCGCGCGGGTCCGCATCCGCAGGCGGAAACCGTGCACGCGGGCTCGGCGCCGGTTGTTCGGCTGGAAGGTCCGCTTGCCCTTGGCCACGACGTTCTCCTCGTTGTGTCTCGCATCAAGTAGTCCCAGCCACCCGACCGCTCAGACATGTAGTCTGCAGATCGGTCGGGAGTGGTTCCCGCTCGCTGGCCGGCGCGGTCCCCGGGCACGTCACCCCGGGTCGCAGCCGTATCGCCGACGTTCGGGCGACTGTTTGAGGGTACTGACGCGCGTTGGCTTGGTCAAACCTGGCCTGTGCCAACGCCCCCACTCGAATACCCTGTTCGCGTCACGCGGTGTATCGTGAGCGTCCGCACACCCCGCTTCCGAGTGAGCCGAACCAGGCCCACCTGACCCTAAACAACTCGGTTGGAATGCAACGGAACGGTTGGCAGCCGCACGGAAAACTGTTAGCTTCTGCCAAGGTCGTTTTAGACTGGAACGGCGCTCGACAACGAAGTGAGGATGGCGGGTCCACTAGCTGCGTAGACCACCTCCATGGTTTTTCTTCAGCAAGGAGATTGCGTGCCGTCGCCGATAGGCTGCGGTTCGCTTACCATCATCCTGTCCACATCTGTGCATAACTATGTGGACAGTTGCTTCGTCGACCTAGCGTCGTTTGATATTTGTTCGTATGACGACCCGAGATGTGTGAGAACCAGGGAGATGCGTCGTTGACCGATGACCCCGGTTCAGGTTTCACCACTGTGTGGAACGCCGTCGTATCCGAGCTCAACGGCGACGCCACCGCGGACAGCGCCTCCGCCAACCGCACTACCCTCATTACCCCGCTCACACCACAGCAGCGCGCCTGGCTGAATCTCGTTCAGCCTCTGACCATCGTCGAGGGCTTCGCTTTGCTCTCGGTTCCGAGCAGCTTCGTGCAGAACGAAATCGAACGGCATCTGCGAGCGCCCATCACCGACGCGCTGAGTCGCCGGCTCGGCCAGCAGATCCAGCTGGGAGTCCGGATCGCGCCACCCGCCGAGGACGCTGACGACGCATCCTTCCCCGCCGCCGAGGTTTACCCGCAACCGGAGGCGACGCCCGACGACCCCGCGATGGAACACGACGACGCCGAGGAGAACGGGGAAGCTGCGGGGCCCGAACACAGTTGGCCCCATTACTTCACCGAACGCGCGCGCAATGCCGACCCCGTCGTCACCGCCGAAGCCAGCCTCAATCGCCGGTACACCTTCGACACGTTCGTGATCGGCGCATCCAACCGGTTCGCCCACGCCGCCGCCCTGGCCATCGCCGAAGCCCCCGCCCGCGCCTACAACCCCCTCTTCATCTGGGGTGAGTCCGGCCTCGGCAAGACGCACCTGTTGCACGCCGCCGGCAACTACGCGCAACGACTGTTTCCCGGCATGCGGGTCAAGTACGTGTCGACCGAGGAATTCACCAACGACTTCATCAACTCACTTCGTGACGATCGGAAGGTCGCGTTCAAGCGGAGCTACCGCGACGTCGACGTGCTCCTGGTGGACGACATCCAATTCATCGAGGGCAAAGAAGGTATCCAGGAGGAGTTCTTCCATACCTTCAACACCTTGCACAACGCCAACAAGCAGATCGTCATCTCCTCGGATCGCCCGCCCAAGCAGCTCGCCACACTCGAGGACCGGCTCAGAACACGATTCGAATGGGGCCTGATCACCGATGTCCAGCCACCCGAGCTGGAGACCCGCATCGCCATCCTGCGCAAGAAGGCACAGATGGAGCGGCTTGCCGTGCCCGACGATGTCCTCGAGCTGATCGCCAGCAGCATCGAACGCAACATCCGCGAGCTCGAAGGCGCGCTCATCCGGGTTACCGCCTTCGCCTCGCTCAATAAGGCTCCGATCGACAAGGCGCTCGCCGAGATCGTGCTCCGCGACCTGATCGCCGATGCCAGCACGATGCAGATCAGTTCGGCGACCATCATGGCCGCGACGGCTGAGTACTTCGACACCACCGTCGAAGAACTACGCGGGCCCGGCAAGACCCGGGCATTGGCTCAGTCGCGCCAGATCGCAATGTATCTGTGTCGCGAGCTCACCGATCTGTCGTTGCCCAAGATCGGCCAAGCGTTCGGCCGCGACCACACCACCGTGATGTACGCGCAGCGCAAGATCCTGTCCGAGATGGCCGAGCGGCGTGAGGTGTTCGATCACGTCAAGGAACTCACCACTCGCATTCGTCAGCGTTCTAAGCGCTGATTCCAAGGCTCCTGCCAACTCTTTTCGAAAAACTTCCGACACCTATGTCACACCAGTCACAGCCGGACCCTGTGTGCAGCGCTGTGTACAACGCAACCAAATGTCGGTGCATCATCGGCCGTTGCGCACACAGCCCGCGCTCATCCCCAGCCGCCAACCGGACGGCACATAGTTGTCCACGGCGTCATCCACAGCGCGCGGAGTCCCCTAGCTGCACCGGGGCGGCGTTGTCCCCAGCGTCCACAGTCCTTATTACTATTACTGAGATCTCTCCATGGGTTTCTCTTCGAAGAACGGCCCTGGGGAACCTTGGTGCACACAGCGCAAGCAACCCCTCTCAGACCCGGGTTGTCGGCGTTCTCGATTAGCTTTCAAGATGGGCTCCAAAGCTCTACGGTTGTTCTTCGACTCCCCGCACTGACGCGGGGGACTGGTCACCGAATCGGTGAACGCTCTGGGCAGGTGAAGGGACGTTATGGACGCGGCGACGACAACAGCTGGTCTCACCGACTTGAAGTTTCGGTTGGTGCGCGAGTCCTTCGCCGACGCGGTGTCGTGGGTGGCGCGAAACCTCCCGACGAGGCCGGCGGTTCCCGTCCTGTCCGGAGTTTTGTTGTCCGGCTCGGACGAGGGTCTGACCATCTCCGGCTTCGACTACGAGGTTTCCGCCGAGGCGCAGGTTGCGGCCGAAATCGCTTCTCCGGGAAGCGTTTTGGTATCGGGTCGGCTGTTGTCCGACATCACGCGGGCGCTGCCGAACAAGCCCGTCGACTTTCACGTCGACGGCAACCGCGTCGCCTTGACCTGTGGGAGTGCCCGGTTTTCACTCCCGACGATGGCGGTCGAGGATTACCCGACGCTGCCCTCGCTGCCAGAGGAGACCGGCACCCTACCGGCGGACCTGTTCGCCGAAGCGATCAGCCAGGTCGCTGTGGCGGCGGGCCGGGATGACACCCTTCCTATGCTGACGGGGATCAGGGTCGAGATTTCCGGTAACACTGTCGTTTTGGCGGCTACGGACCGATTCCGGTTGGCGGTTCGCGAACTTACATGGTCGGCGTCATCGCCGGACATCGAGGCCGCGGTGCTGGTACCGGCAAAGACGCTGGCTGAAGCCGCGCGGACCGGTACCGACGGCTCAGACGTCCGGCTGGCTCTGGGTGCGGGTAGCGGGGTGGGCAAGGAGGGCCTGCTAGGCATCAGTGGCAATGGTAAGCGGAGCACCACCCGGTTGCTGGACGCAGAGTTTCCGAAGTTTCGGCAGTTGCTGCCAGCCGAGCACACCGCGGTCGCCACGATCAACGTGGCGGAACTCGCCGAGGCCATCAAGCTGGTCGCGCTGGTCGCCGACCGTGGTGCCCAGGTTCGGATGGAATTCGCCGACGGCACGCTGCGGTTGTCCGCCGGCGCCGACGATGTGGGCCGGGCCGAGGAGGACCTTGCGGTCGATTTCGTCGGCGAACCGCTGACGATTGCGTTCAACCCGACGTATTTGACCGACGGCCTGGCCTCGGTGCGCTCCGAGCGGGTGTCGTTCGGTTTCACCACTCCCGGCAAGCCGGCCTTGCTGCGTCCGGCGTCCGACGATGACGCGCCGCCGGCGGGCAGCGGCCCGTTCGCGGCTTCGCCGACCGACTACGTTTACCTGCTGATGCCCGTCCGGTTGCCTGGCTAGGTGTACCTCCGGCATTTGGGACTGCGTGATTTTCGGTCCTGGGCGCACGCCGACCTCGAATTGGAGCCGGGCCGGACGGTCTTCGTCGGCCCCAACGGCTTCGGGAAAACGAATCTTGTTGAGGCCTTGTGGTATTCGACAACTTTGTCGTCGCATCGGGTGGGGAACGACGTGCCACTCATCCGGGCCGGTGCCGACAGGGCGATCGTTTCGACGATCGTGGTAAACGAGGGCCGGGAATGCGCAGTCGATTTGGAAATTGCAGCCGGCCGGGCCAACAAGGCGAGGTTGAACCGGTCGCCGGTGCGCAGCACCCGCGAGGTGGTCGGGGTGCTGCGCGCCGTGTTGTTCGCCCCGGAGGATTTGGCCCTGGTTCGAGGTGATCCGGCGGATCGCCGGCGGTACCTCGATGACTTGGCGACGGTGCGCCGACCGTCGGTCGCTGGGGTGCGGGCCGATTACGACAAGGTGCTGCGGCAGCGCACCGCGCTGTTGAAGTCCATCTCCGGGGTACGGCACCGCGCCGACCCCGGCGCCCTCGACACGCTGGACGTATGGGACAGCCGGCTGGCCGAGCACGGCGCCCAGCTGATGGCCGCGCGCATGGATTTGGTGAAAGAGCTCGCGCCCGACGTCGAAAAGGCTTACCAACTCCTGGCTCCCGGATCCCGCCCGGCGTCGATCGCCTACCGGTCCAGCCTCGGGGCCGACGGTCCGGCGGATCTCGTGGGTGCGGACCGGGAATTTCTGGAAGCCTCCTTACTTGCGGCGCTCGGGGCCCGCCGGGCGGCGGAATTGGAACGCGGGATGTGCCTGGTGGGTCCGCACCGCGACGACTTGGAGTTGCGCCTGGGTGATCAACCGGCGAAAGGCTTTGCCAGCCATGGTGAATCGTGGTCATTCGCGGTGGCGCTGCGGCTGGCGGCGTACGAGTTGTTACGGGAGGAGGGCAGCGAGCCGGTGTTGTTACTGGACGACGTCTTCGCCGAACTCGACGCCGCTCGGCGGCGCGCGCTGGCCACCGTGGCGGAATCGGCGGAGCAGGTCCTGGTGACCGCGGCGGTCGAAGAAGACATTCCCGAGGGTTGGTCGGCGCGGCGGGTCCACATCGAAATGCGCGACGACAACTCGGGCCCGCTTTCGACGGTGCGTTCGTGACCGACGGCGAAGAGACCGCACTGCCGAGCGGCCTCAAGGGCATTGATCTGGTGCGGCGCACGCTTGAGGAGGCGCGCGCGGCGGCGCGGGCGCAGGGTAAGGACGCCGGGCGCGGCCGAGCGGTGGCGCCGGCTCCGCGCCGCGTTGCGGGGCAGCGGAGAAGCTGGTCGGGCCCCGGGCCGGATGTCCGTGACCCCCAACCCTTGGGCCGGTTGACGCGCGATATCGCGAAAAAACGCGGCTGGTCGGGCCGCGTGGCCGAGGGGACGGTGCTCGGACAGTGGACCACGGTGGTGGGCCATCAAATCGCCGACCACGCCACGCCGACCGGCCTGAGCGAGGGGGTACTCAGTGTCGCGGCGGAGTCGACGGCCTGGGCCACGCAGCTGCGGATGATCCAGGCGCAACTGTTGGCCAAGATTGCGGCGGCGGTGGGCGACGGGGTGGTGACCTCGCTGAAAATCACCGGCCCGACGGCGCCGTCGTGGCGGAAAGGCCCGCGCCACATCGCCGGGCGCGGTCCCCGCGACACCTACGGCTGAACCCGTGTCGGCGATCCCCAGAGCGCCCTGCATTAACAGGCCGCTGAGAGCCGCTAGAAGGTAACGGATGACTCCGACTAGCGTCAGGACACGGCCTAAATAAAGAAATCGTGCGCACGGCGCGGTTAGCCCGGCAGAAACACGCCCAGAAAATCGGTGCCAAGCCTCGATCACGGTAGAGTGTTGGGGTGCGACCGAGGCGGTGATCGGACCGCTGCACGTAACCCCAAGGAGAGCATTCCGAACGTGGCTGCCAAAAACCAGTACGGCGCTGATTCAATCAAGGTCCTCGAAGGGCTGGAGGCGGTCCGCAAACGCCCCGGTATGTATATCGGATCTACCGGTGAGCGGGGTTTGCACCATCTGGTCTGGGAGGTGGTGGACAACGCGGTCGACGAAGCGATGGCGGGCTTCGCGACCAAGGTGACGGTCCGGTTGCTCGACGACGGCGGCGTCGAGGTCGGCGACGACGGTCGCGGTATCCCGGTGGAGATGCACGCCACGGGCGTGCCGACCGTCGACGTGGTGATGACGGTCCTGCACGCGGGCGGCAAGTTCGAAGAGGGCGCCTATCAGGTGTCCGGTGGGCTGCACGGCGTGGGTGTCTCAGTCGTGAACGCGCTGTCCTCCCGTCTCGAAGCCGACATCAGTCGAGACGGATACGAATGGTCCCAGGTGTACACCAACTCGGTCCCCGGCGTCCTCAAGCAAGGCGAGAAGACGAAGAAGACGGGCACCACCATCCGCTTCTGGGCCGATCCGAATATCTTCGAGACCACCGACTACGACTTCGAGACGGTGGCCCGTCGGCTGCAGGAGATGGCATTCCTGAACAAGGGCCTCACCATCGAGCTGACCGACGAGCGAGTGACCAAAGAGGAAGTCGTCGACGAGGTCGTCAGCGATACTGCCGAGGCCCCGAAGTCCGCGGAAGAGAAGGCCGCGGAAACGGTTGCGCCGCACAAGGTGAAGCACCGCACCTTCCATTACCCCGGCGGCCTGGTGGACTTCGTCAAGCACATCAACCGCACCAAGAGCCCGATCCAGCAGAGCATCATCGGTTTCGACGGCAGGGGCGAGGGCCACGAGGTCGAGGTGGCGATGCAGTGGAACGGCGGATACTCAGAATCCGTGCACACCTTCGCCAACACCATCAACACCCACGAGGGTGGCACCCACGAAGAGGGATTTCGTAGCGCCCTGACGACCGTGGTGAACAAGTACGCCAAAGACAAGAAGTTGCTGAAGGACAAGGATCCCAACCTCACCGGTGACGACATCCGGGAGGGTCTGGCCGCGGTCATCTCCGTCAAGGTCTCGCAACCTCAGTTCGAGGGCCAGACGAAGACGAAGCTGGGTAACACCGAAGTCAAGTCGTTCGTGCAGAGGGTCTGCAATGAACAACTCACACACTGGTTCGAAGCTAACCCCGCGGATGCGAAAGTCGTGGTCAACAAGGCGGTTTCGTCGGCGCAGGCACGGATCGCCGCGCGCAAGGCGCGTGAGTTGGTGCGGCGCAAGAGCGCGACGGACCTCGGTGGGTTGCCGGGCAAGCTCGCCGACTGCCGCTCGACCGACCCCCGAAAGTCGGAACTGTATGTGGTCGAGGGTGATTCGGCCGGTGGCTCGGCCAAGAGTGGTCGCGATTCGATGTTCCAGGCCATTCTCCCGCTGCGCGGCAAGATCATCAACGTGGAGAAGGCCCGTATCGACCGGGTGCTGAAGAACACCGAAGTCCAGGCGATCATCACCGCGCTGGGCACCGGGATTCACGACGAGTTCGACCTGACCAAGCTGCGTTACCACAAGATCGTGTTGATGGCTGACGCCGACGTGGATGGCCAGCACATCTCGACCCTGCTGCTGACGCTGCTGTTCCGGTTCATGCGCCCGTTGATCGAGAACGGCCACGTGTTCCTGGCGCAGCCGCCGCTGTACAAGCTGAAGTGGCAGCGGACCGACCCCGAGTTCGCCTACTCCGACCGCGAGCGGGACGGGCTGCTGGAAGCGGGGCTCAAGGCCGGCAAGAAGATCAACAAAGAAGACGGCATCCAGCGCTACAAGGGTCTGGGTGAGATGGACGCAAAAGAATTGTGGGAGACCACGATGGACCCGTCGGTGCGGGTGCTGCGTCAGGTCACGCTGGACGACGCGGCTGCCGCCGACGAACTGTTCTCCATCCTGATGGGCGAGGACGTCGACGCCCGCCGAAGCTTCATCACCCGCAATGCCAAGGACGTTCGCTTCCTGGACGTCTGATCGATCAGACACGCGTAGCTCGATGCAAACGAGGAATACATGACTGACACCACGCTGCCTCCGGGCGACGAAGCCGGCGACCGCATCGAACCGGTCGACATCCAGCAGGAGATGCAGCGCAGCTACATCGATTACGCGATGAGCGTCATCGTGGGCCGCGCGCTTCCGGAAGTGCGCGACGGGCTCAAGCCGGTGCACCGCCGGGTGTTGTACGCCATGTACGACTCCGGTTTCCGCCCGGACCGCAGCCACGCCAAGTCGGCGCGGTCGGTCGCGGAGACGATGGGCAACTACCACCCGCACGGCGATGCCTCGATCTACGACACCTTGGTGCGCATGGCGCAGCCGTGGTCGTTGCGTTACCCGCTGGTCGACGGCCAGGGCAACTTCGGCTCGCCGGGTAACGACCCGCCAGCCGCGATGAGGTACACGGAGGCGCGCCTCACCCCGCTCGCCATGGAGATGCTGCGTGAAATCGACGAGGAGACAGTCGATTTCATCCCCAACTACGACGGCCGCGTTCAGGAGCCGACGGTGCTGCCCAGCCGGTTCCCCAACCTGCTGGCCAACGGCTCGGGTGGCATTGCGGTCGGGATGGCCACCAACATCCCGCCGCACAACCTTCGTGAACTGGCCGAGGCGGTGTACTGGTGCCTGGAGAATCACGAGGCCGACGAGGAAGCCACCCTGGCCGCCGTCTGTGAGCGCGTCAAGGGCCCGGACTTCCCGACCCACGGCCTGATCGTCGGATCACAAGGCATCCACGACGCCTACACCACCGGCCGCGGCTCGATCCGGATGCGCGGAGTCGTTGAGGTAGAAGAGGATTCGCGCGGACGCACCTCGCTGGTGATCACCGAGCTGCCGTATCAGGTCAACCACGACAACTTCATCACCTCGATCGCCGAGCAGGTCCGCGACGGCCGGCTGGCCGGCATCTCCAACATCGAGGACCAGAGCAGCGACCGAGTCGGCCTGCGGATCGTTGTGGAGATCAAGCGAGACGCGGTGGCCAAGGTGGTGCTGAACAACCTCTACAAGCACACCCAGCTGCAGACCAGCTTCGGCGCGAACATGCTGTCGATCGTCGACGGGGTGCCGCGCACCCTGCGGCTCGACCAGATGATCCGCTACTACGTCGAGCACCAACTCGATGTGATCGTTCGCCGCACCACCTATCGGCTGCGCAAGGCGAACGAGCGCGCGCACATCTTGCGCGGTCTAGTCAAGGCGCTTGACGCTCTGGACGAGGTCATCGCCTTGATCCGCGCGTCGCAGACCGTCGACATCGCCCGTGCGGGCCTGATCGAGCTGCTCGACATCGATGAGATTCAGGCGCAGGCGATCCTCGACATGCAGCTGCGCCGCCTGGCGGCCCTGGAACGGCAGCGCATCATCGACGACCTGGCGAAGATCGAGGCCGAGATCGCCGACCTCGAGGACATCCTCGCCAAGCCGGAGCGCCAGCGCGCCATCGTGCGCGACGAGCTGCGCGAGATCGTCGACAAGCACGGCGACGACCGTCGCACCAGGATCATCGCGGCCGACGGCGAGGTCAACGACGAGGACCTGATCGCCCGCGAGGACGTCGTGGTCACCATCACCGAAACGGGCTACGCCAAGCGCACCAAGACCGACCTGTATCGCAGCCAGAAGCGCGGCGGCAAGGGCGTGCAAGGCGCCGGACTCAAGCAGGACGACATCGTTGCGCACTTCTTCGTGTCCTCGACCCACGACTGGATCCTGTTTTTCACCACGCAGGGGCGGGTCTACCGGGCCAAGGCTTACGAGCTGCCCGAGGCCTCGCGGACGGCCCGCGGCCAGCACGTCGCGAACCTGCTGGCCTTCCAGCCGGAGGAGCGCATCGCCCAGGTCATCCAGATCCGCGGGTACGAAGACGCGCCGTATCTGGTGCTGGCCACCAAGAACGGGCTGGTCAAGAAGTCCAGGCTGACCGACTTCGATTCGAACCGCTCCGGGGGGATCGTGGCGATCAACCTGCGCGACAACGACGAGCTCGTCGGCGCGGTGCTGTGTTCGTCGGAGGACGACCTGCTGCTGGTCTCGGCGAACGGCCAGTCCATCCGGTTCTCGGCGACCGACGAGGCGCTGCGGCCGATGGGCCGGGCCACCTCGGGCGTGCAGGGCATGCGATTCAACGCCGACGACCAGCTGTTATCACTGAACGTCGTGCGGGAAGGCACCTATCTGCTGGTCGCGACGTCCGGCGGGTACGCCAAGCGGACCGCGATCGAGGAGTATCCGGTGCAGGGCCGCGGCGGCAAGGGGGTGCTGACGGTCATGTACGACCGCCGGCGCGGCAGGCTCGTCGGAGCGCTGATCGTCGACGACGACAGCGAGCTGTACGCCATCACCTCCGGGGGAGGCGTCATCCGCACGGCAGCACGCCAGGTCCGCAAGGCGGGCAGGCAGACCAAGGGCGTTCGGTTGATGAACCTGGGCGAGGGTGTAACGCTGCTGGCCATCGCTCGTAACGCCGAGGAAAGCGCGGAAGAGGTCGTTAGTGAAACCGACGAGACCGGGGAGTCGACCAGCTAGGCCCGGTAACGATGCGGGCAAGCGGTGGGCCGCTCGGGAGTCGGTGCAACTAGACTCGGCCCGATCAGACGCGGGAGTGCTGTGGCCTTGGCAAGGTTCGCGCAGGAGATGTAAGGAGTCGGGGTGACCTCACCGAACGAGCCGGGCGCCCCCAAGACGGGCGACAGCTTTCATGGGAACGGGGATGGTTCGGTCGATCGGGGGGGCGCGCACCGCGCGACGCCGCCCCAGGCGGGCCGGACTCAGGACGCCGCGGAGTCGTCGCAGCGGCAGTGGGGGGGCGGGCGGGCATCCCAGGCCCCGCATCGGCCGGGTGATCCGCAGTCTGACGTGCGCCCCGCGGGCGCCGACGCACGGCTGAACCGCTTCATCTCCGGGAGCTCGGCGTCCCCGGCCACCCAGGTGACGCCGTCGCGTGGCGACGGCCCGCCCGCGGAGGCCTACGCCAGCGAATTGCCGGACCTATCCGGGCCGATTCCACGGGCCGCGCAGCGCAAGACCGCTCCGGAACGTAGCCCTGAGGCATCCGCCACGTCGGGATCGGCTCGCTCGACGGGGTCCGAGGCGCGCGAACCTCGGGAAGGCCGCCTCAACGTGTCTCGGCGGGCCCGCGGACCGGTCCGGGCGAGCATGCAGATCCGCCGGATCGACCCGTGGAGCACGCTGAAGGTGTCGCTGCTGCTGTCGGTGGCGCTGTTCTTCGTGTGGATGATCGCCGTGGCGTTTCTCTACCTGGTGCTCGGCGGCATGGGTGTGTGGGCGAAGTTGAACAGCAACGTCGGTGACCTGCTGAACAACACCAGCGGCAGCAGCGGCGAGCTGGTTTCCAGTGGGACGATCTTCGGTGGCGCGGTCCTGATCGGTTTGGTCAATATTGTCCTGTTGACCGCCATGGCGACGATCGCCGCGTTCGTCTACAACCTCACCACCGACCTCATCGGCGGCATCGAGGTGACCTTGGCCGATCGCGACTAGGCTGGGGTGAACTACAGCGGTTTTGGGGATGGGGCGCCGGTTGCGGTAATCTCGTCGCTCGGCCGTATGCGCGTTACGGGCCTATAGCTCAGGCGGTTAGAGCGCTTCGCTGATAACGAAGAGGTCGGAGGTTCGAGTCCTCCTAGGCCCACAACCATGTGCCCGTCAAGACGTTGCGTGAGACTTGCAGTGCCACTGGCCGTGGTTGCGGTGGCGGTGCTGGTGGTGTCCCGACGCGGGGTCGAGGTCTGGCACGTGGCGGTGGACGACTCCCCCGGTCAACCATCTGTACAGCGTGAGGGGCCTTAGCTCAGTTGGTAGAGCACCGCCTTTGCAAGGCGGGTGTCAGGGGTTCGATTCCCCTAGGCTCCACAAGACAAATTCTTCGTCCCCGAACGCTCCGCGCCTAGCATGAAATGGTCGTTAGCCCTGAACCGCCGCAAATCTGCGAGCTCGTCAATGCGCCCGGCGGGCGTGGCCTCGATCGTCGGATATCGCGCCGGCGGATCCGCCCGCGCGCACCGTGGCATGCCGTCGGCCAAGCTCACCTTCATCGTGAGCCTCTACGACGGGGTGCGGACGGCCACCAACCCGCAGGCGCGGGTCGCGGCCCACCCCACTTCCCCTGCTCCTCAGCGGCTTGCGGATAACGGCGGCGCACGTCCGACAGCACCGAGGGCCGTCCGGCGTGCAGCTTGCGGTGCATCCGCTCGCCGCGCACACTCTCCTCGGGAGACCCGCAGCCGAACTGGTCACAGCCAACTTCGACGCCAGGACATACTGCGGCGGCACGCCATCGAGCTACTCGAGCGGGTGGCCGCAACGCGGATTGGCCGAACGCCATCGCTGTGATCATCGACCATTTCGCTGACGCGCGCCAATGCCATGACCGGGCGACGGTGCGTCCCGAGGTTCCGCATGGCTGGCGGTTGCTCGAACTTAGCCGCGGGCGCGCCTCAGTGGGCGACGGTCGCCAACCGGACCCGGATTAGCGCCCGGCACCTCAGCACCTTGTTCCGGAGGGAAGTCGACCGGTCACCCAAGACGGTAAGGATGCTGATGTGATCCGAGCACGCGACCGCCCGGATTGCCGGGCGGAACGGGGCCACGGATGGGTTCGACCCGGCGGCCGTCGCCGAGCCCCATGGGGTGCATGACACACTGCGCCGGACCAGCGGCGCGCAGCCATTGATGTAAAACTGCAGGACGCCCACCCTGCGGCAGCAGCCGCCGGCGGAAGACTCGCGCCACAGCAAGGCACACAAGTGTATCACCTTGCTAGCGGTGGTACACTTGTAACTGTGCCAACAACGCGTCCCCGCTATCAGGTAACAGAGACACCGGACGTTGCCCGCGCCTTGGACCGGGCCGCGAAACGCTGGCCCGGGGAGCCGCGCTCAAAGCTGCTTGTGCGGTTAGTCGAGGTGGGAGCCGAACTGCTGGAGAACGACGAGCACGCTGAGAACCTGGCTCACCGCGCCGCGGTGTTGGCCTGCGCCGGCCGTTACTCGCAAGCGTTCAGTCCTGACTATCTCACCGAACTGAGAGCGGACTGGCCCGCGTGATCGCACTGGACGCGGGCGTCCTCATTGCGCATTTGAATCCTGCCGATCCGCATCATCATGCGGCCACCGAAGTACTCCTAGCCGGCGCACCTGGCGAGATGCTCGCGCACACCATCACCATGGCGGAAGTGCTGGTCGGCGGCGTTCGGATAGGACAGGGCGCATCGATGCGAGACGACCTTCGCGCCGCCGGCATCGCCGTCGCGCCACACGACCACGAAGAACCCCTACGCCTCGCCGAGCTGCGCGCCAGTAGCGGCCTGAAGTTGCCGGACTGTTGCGTCCTCGACGTGGCGATTCGGCATCGAGCAAGCCTTGCGACCTTCGATAAGGCTCTGGCCGCGGAGGCTGCAAAACGTGGCGTGCCGGTCCTGACCTGAGACTCTGAACCGAAATGCCGTCGGTGCTTAACCCGAGTTCCGGCGTCGATTTCGTGGTTGATCCGCCGGATCCGGCGATCCACAACATGCCCGCGCTCGACAGCGGGGCGTGGACGCTAGCGGACCGGGCGCAGACTGCAAGCGTGGGGCTCTAATCTTTTGGGCTGATCGAGCAGGCGATCGCGTTCACGCTCCGCAGACCCGCGCCGGGCCGACACCGTTTAACCGATTATGAATGATTTGAGGCTCCCAAGCGGTGGTGCGGTCGCCATGCCTACCGAGCTGCAGATTCGAAGTCTTTGTGCTGCAAAGGATTTCGTCGATAGAATCTAATTATGTCAGCTGAACCACTGCACCCCACCAGCGCCGAAGGGATCACGCTATTCAACTCCGCGGCCGTGCCTATCAGACGCTACCGCTACCGGGGCAACGCGATCCCCGTCCCTTGGGCGCCTGCTGCCCAAACCACGCCATCGGCAGATTCCGTTGAGAGCCGGACGCGGCGAGAGCCGCACGTCCGGTTAGGCGGGCGGCCTGGGGAAACGGACCCCGAGTAATCCGGGTACCGCGGCCCCAGGCCGACCCAACTGCCTGGACTCACAAACCACTCACATAGCGTTGATGACTTGTCGGCGTTCTCGCCCGTGTGAGGGGTTTCCGCAACGGGCGTTTCGCAAGAGAGTCGATGCGCTCCCACTACTTATTGCGCGCCGTGATGAAACACGCGCCCGTGGCCTTACAGGTTCGCGCCGGCAGCGGTTAGCTTGGTTGGCTCAACGCGGCGCTGGCGGTGTGGTCGGTCGTGGTGTAGCGGTCGGCGGCGGCCTCCAAGGCCGCGGCCAATGCCAGGCAGGTCTTCTCGATAACGCGACCCGCATCCTCACCCACGTTTGACTGGTCAGCGACCGCCTCGTTCGACAACCCACTGATAGGACCGTGGGTCTTGTACAGCGTGCTCCGCAGGTCGGCCTCTTCGGTCGCCTTCACCCCTTGAGCCGCCTGCTCGGCGGCTTGCCGCAAATACTTAGCGGCTTCCTTGAGCTGGGCTGGTTCGACGGTCACTTCGGTCATCAACGCACTCCTCACGTCTGTGTTCATGCGTGCACCAGATCCTCAGCGCGCGAATCGGCATCACTCACAGCAGCCTCGGCCAGCCCGGCATTCAATGGCGCGCGCTTACCACTCAACGCCCCGGCCGCCCCCGCCACCTGCGCGGAACCAGCAGACCCGTCACGCACCGACTCCACACGCGGGCCGCGCACCGCAGAACGGTCCCGCAACGAAGTCCCCGTCACAGCACGGTTCGCCGACTGCGCCGACGGCCTCGGCCCGGACGCCGGGCTCACCACCGCGGTCCCCCCCGCACCCACGTCTGAACCTTCCACCGCAGCCAACCCCCCACTGGCCGGACCAGGCATCGAAGCTGCTGTGCTCACATCCCCACCAACAACCAAGCCCGAATCGCCGGCGACACCATCAGACCCCGCCCCAACACGACCAGCCTGAACACCGGCAGAGGATGCGGACTCAACCCCGATGATAGGAAGCGACCACGCCGGAACTCGGTATTGCAGCGCATTCGCCCTATCCGCGGCAAGGCGAGATTGCTCTAAAGCAGCCATGAGAGCGCCAACAGCACCTGCTATCGCGAACCCCGAAAACGTTACAGCGAGAGTCCAAGCCAAATGCATACTCTCGGGTCTACATTCGAGAGCGAGTACCATGGCCAAGAGGACGATCAAGGCATCTTCCTCGGTTTCAATCAAGATGTGAACTACATTGACCATGGAGGCCTGCCCGTTGACGATCTCTGCCGTCGTGGCGTCATACGCCGCAAGGTTGCGTGCCGCGTAGGTCATTTGCAACAAAATGTCGGAATATGCCTTGGCTGCCGAACCGCTCCAACCCGGAACACCAGCATGGCTGAGCAGCGAAGCCACTTCTGTGAAGCGCTGCGATCTCTTCTCAAAACAGTCCCCCTTATACGGACCGGGAAGCACTGTTCCATGGGGACTGACCCGGTCGAGGTTGGCGGGGAGCGCCACTAATCCGGCCAATTCATCGAGACCTGCCAATGTAGTCAGAGCCAGGAGAACGATCGCGCTCGGCAGTCTGCCGGGTAGCTGATAGCCATCAGGTAGGTTGAAAAGTGAAGGTGAAGGTGCGGTCATCGCTAAAGACGCTAACACCCCGCAACGCCCCTCTCGCGCAGGACTTTCATCGGCGTAGCCGACCCGCCCCTCGATCGGAACCGCGTGAATTACGGCGCCTCTCTGTGTCAAGTGAGCCTGTTGCGCTGCTTGGAGGCTATTGTGGTAGCCAACTTGGCGGTCGTATCCGCTATTGGCGTTCTCGTACATTGTCTGAATACGTCTATGAATGTCGCGGACTTGGCGGCTAAGTTCGGCTACCAGGTTCCAGCGCGTTCACTTCCTATCATCGGAATCGAGTTAGGACATTTGGCTTAGTAAGCCACCTTGATCCCGAGGTCGGTGAGGATTTCTCTTTGCGCTGGCGGAATTTCGGGCGGGAAGGTCTGGGTAGCGCCGTTGATGGTGATGGTGGCCGACCGCAGCGGACGCAGCTTCTTGATGACGTTGGCGATGGCCAGGCCGCTGCGTTCTTGGATGCAGTGTGCGACGGCCAGCGCGGTGAACACGATGGCTAGGTGTGCCTCGATGGCCTCGCGGGTGTGGTGAAACATCGGCCGGGCCTCGAGGTCGGTCTTCGACATCCGAAACGACCGTTCGACGTGCCACAGGTCGTGGTACTTCGTGATCACTTCCGCAGCTGGCATGACCGTGACGTCGAGGTTGGTGACGTAGCCCTTCTCCGACCAGGGACTGCGCTCGGGCCAGGGCGGCCTCGTCGAGAACGCGGTCACCGGCGTGGGTCTTGACGAACCGGGTCGACTTCGCGGCCCGATCACCGGCCACGACCGCTTTGGCGCGGGCCTGCTGGGCGTGCAGGGTCTTCTGGTCGCGGCGTGCCCTCTTGGGGCGAGTACGCCCAGATCGCCCGCCACGCACCGCCATGATCGCCGGCGTTCCAGACCGGTTCGGCCCGCTTGGTGGTGTCGTTGACCTTGGTGTTCGCGTGCCGACGTGTCACGGTGTCGATGATCTGCCCGTCGGTGAACACGTCGCCGTTCCAATGGAAATGGCTGGCCAGGTCGATCGGTGCCTTCACCGCGCGGGAGCCGACGATGAACCCCAACCCGGCCTCATCGAGCGCACTCAGATTCGATGCGCAGAGCATGCCGGCATCGGCGGCGACGATCATCGGGGTATCAGTGAGGTCGTGGCGGGCGGCGAAGGCGGTGATGATCGGCACCAAAGTGGTGGGTTTCGGCGGTGTTGCCCTCGAAACAGCCGATCTCCAAAGGGAATCCAGTACGGTCAACCAGCAGCCCGACCACAATTTGAGGATCGACGCGTCGTTCTTTAGAATACCCCACCTTGCGCAGGTCGTCTTCGTTCTCGGCCTCGACATACAGGGTCGTCACGTCGTAGAGCAATAAGCTCAGCCCGCCCCGGTCCGCGGCGTGGGTGAAGCACTTCGCGGCGATCACCGAGCGGTAGTCACCGGTGTTGACCTTAGCGAGGTGACGTTGAATCGTCCTGTAGGACACCGTGTCTGCGCCTAGATCGGCCAGCACCCGCAGGGCATCGATCTTGCTGGTCGGCTCGACGATGCGCGCGATCACCAAATCCCGGAACACCGCATCGTCGATCACGTCGAAGCCGACCCAGTCGTAGATCGCGCCGATCACGTCGTAGAGCAGCCGCGAGTTGGTCGACGCGGTCCGCCCCGATGCCACCGGGGCACCTTTGGGCACACCGGCAGCCAACCGCAGCGGGCCGGTCCGCCAATCGGCGATATCACCGACACGGGCAGCACGGGCGGACACCTCGAAGTCCAGGACATCTTGATCGCCGGTGGCGATCCGACGGGCTTGTTCGAGCAGAACGCCCAGCTCGGCGTCGGTGTGGGCTGAACCGACATGCTCGACCAACTCGTCGCGGCGGCCCGACTTGCGCATCACCTGCACTGCTACCGCGCCCGAGGCGGTGCGGACCTTGCGCACAAACACCCACCGGACCCCACCCGGTTAGTAAGCCAAATCCAGGCCAGCGTTACGTAAATCTGCAGTTCACAGCATTGCTGACCCCGAAACTCGACAGACGTGTCCTAACTCAGGTCGACACGGACGTGCCAACAGCTTCAATGCCCGGTCCGCGCAGCGCGGGGTTGACAGCGCTTGATAGCTCACGCGTTGACGTGAGGGGGACCGGGGTGGTTAGCCGACCAGGACCGTCGGTGCAGTCGGTGGGCCGTCGCGAAGCGGGGGCGTCCTCGCGCGAGCGTTCCCCGGTGCGCGGCCCACGTACAACCTCCATTCGGGACGGCGTTCCGGTGTCCAGGCACCTTGGGGCGGCCGGGACGTCGAGCGGCCAGCGTGCCCCCGTCGACGCCGCATTAGCGACGGCTGTGGGTAATTCCGATGCGTGCGCCGAGGATCCGACGCATTCAGGAACACAGATCTAACCGAGGCGAGGCCGCCACCATCGACCATGCGAAACGGCACTGGCCCGAGGGCAGCGGCGGCACCATGGTGCGCAGCCACAAGCCGGGCGCCCAGCCGCGCCCTGAGCCCGGCACCGCCGGCGGCTACACCGTGGCCGGAGATCCGGCGGCGCCTTTATGAGCGCGGCGTGCGCGTGACGCCGTGACGCCGACGCGGTGCACCAGCTTGCCCAAATTCATTACCGTGCAACAAAATTCGCAACATAAGACCCCGAAGGCAACCTGTGACCCTTCGGCGACAACCGCGGCTCGCCGCCGCCCTGATCCGCCCCCACTCACCACTGAACACGAGAAGGCTCCCCATACGCGCGATCCGGGTCACGGCCAACCCACGGGCAGCCGACATCATCGCGGCCACACACTCCTATACCGACTACCTCGGGCTTAGCGCCGAGGAGTCCAACCTCGGCTGCGTGGCGCACTACACCAGCCCGGATGCCGCGGCCCCAGCTACAGTTCGTGACGCGCGACGCGACGGAACCGCGGGGCGTCTGCCGCTTTGTCGAGCGGGCACCAGACAACAACGTGCTCAACATCGTCAGCCACGCGGAGTGAGGCGCTCAGGGACGGGGCTGCACCTCGACGCTGGGCGGGCGCGGGGACTGCTCCTCACGCTCGGGGCGCATCGACCGCCGGACGACGCTGAAGGCAATCGCACCGCCACCGAGCACGACCACGGCGGCCCCGGCGATCACCCACGGCCGCTTGCTGCGGCGCCGCGACCGGCGGGCATCCTGCAACGCCTGGGGCAGGCCGGCGACGACCTCTTGGGCGGCGGAAAGTTCTTGCGCGAGCGCTTCTTGTGCGGCGGCGATCTCGCGCGCCAGGCGCCCCTCTTGGTAGTGGCGGCGAAGTTCCGCCGCGGTCGACTGCGCGGACTTCACGCCCAGGCCCACCACGCCCCGGGTGATGTCAACGGGTCCGACGGCCGAGTAAGCGAGGCCCCGGGCCAGTCGCTGTCGGGGGGTCAACCGTGATTCGCTCATCGCGCTCATGTGTCGCCTTTCTGTGCCCGCGTCAAGTGCCGATCAGAATGCCATGACAGGGAAGCCTAGAGGCCCCCGCGCACCCACGGTGTTTGGTAGCTGAGGCGGCCGGCCCGACACCCGGTGCGGGCGGCCCCGCGAGTGATGGCAGACTTGCGTGTCGTGACCAACAGCCCGAGCCAGACCGCCACCGCCACGCTGCACACCAACCGCGGCGACATCAAAGTCGCCCTGTTCGGAAACCACGCGCCCAAGACCGTCGCCAACTTCGTTGGACTGGCGCAGGGCACGAAGGAATACTCGACGCAGAACGCGTCGGGCGGCTCGTCGGGCCCGTTCTACGACGGGGCGGTCTTCCACCGGGTGATCGAGGGCTTCATGATCCAGGGCGGCGACCCCACCGGCACCGGCCGGGGCGGCCCGGGCTACAAGTTCGCCGACGAGTTCCACCCCGAGTTGCAGTTCGACAAGCCGTACCTGCTGGCGATGGCGAACGCGGGCCCGGGCACCAACGGATCGCAGTTCTTCATCACGGTCGGCAAGACGCCGCACCTGAACCGGCGCCACACGATCTTCGGTGAAGTCACCGACCCGGAGTCGCAGAAGGTGGTCGACGCCATCTCGACGACGGCGACCGACGGTAACGACCGTCCCACCGAGCCGGTCGTCATCGAATCGATCACGATCTCCTGAGCGTCTCTCAGTCGCGTTTGCGGCCCGCATAGCCGGCGGCCGTCAGCGCGTCGAGCACCTCCAGCGGGTCCGTCCCGAGGTCCCAGCGGGAGAACAGCACCAGTCCCCCGCCGACCGTCTCCAGCTCGAGCAGCCGGACTTTGCGCGCGTAGCGGCGGAACTCGGTGATTCGGATGATCTTGATGTCGGAGCGCCGCAATACCTGCGTCCGGAACCACCCCCGCAGGGCGAGGCCGTCCGGCGTGATTGCCAGCTTCGGGCGAGCGCGCCATGTGCCGCCCGCAAACATCAGCAGACCCCCCGCGGCAATCCCGGCCAGGATGCGGCCCGGCGGGTCTGTGACGACGGTCACACAGGCGATAGCCATCGCCAGACCCGCAACCCCGCAACCAGCGATACCCGCCGTTCGCGGCTGCCACTGCGTTTGCTGCACGGGTCCCCTACCCCTCCCCACCACTGCCGATGCGGTTATCCACAAGCGCTATCAACAGTGGGGATAAATAACACGCGTGTGATTGCGATATCGGCACGTTGCTGGGCCAGTAAAAGTGGCGCGCAGAAATGAATTCATTACCTCACTGGCCGCGGTCAGTGCCAGCGCATCGTGAGCAACAATCCCGTGATCATGAAAGCGAACGCGATCGCGTAGTTCCACGGGCCGAGTTGGGCCATCCAGTTCAGCGCCGTCGGGGCTTGAGTGCCGACGGCGGCCAACTGGAACACCATCAGCCAGACGAGGCCGATCAGCATCAGCCCGACGAACAGCGCGACGAACCACACGCTCGACGGCCCGACCTTCACCTTCACCGGCGTGCGGCTGACGGTGGCGGCGGTGAAATCGTTCTTCTTGCGGACCTTGGACTTCGGCATGATTACCTCGGAGATATCTCGGAAAAGCCTCGACAACACGCTCAGCGGGACGGGGTGCAACGATAACGGCTGCAGTTGCACGCAATAACCTGGCTACGAGACTAACCCACCTGGCGCCCTGACCAGGAAATGGAGAGCCGATGAGGCAACCGGCCGGCACCCGCCGCTCACCGTGGCGCTTCGGTGTCCCCCTGGTCTGCCTCCTCGCGGGGTTGCTGCTCGCCGCCACGCACGGAGTGTCGGGCGGGTCGGAGATCCGCCGCAGCGACGCGCCCCGCCTTGTCGACCTGGTCCGCGAGGCGCAGTCGGCGGTGAACCGTCTCAACGCCCAGCGCGACGCGCTCGCCAACAAGATCGACACCATGCACGGCCGCTCCACGGACACCACGCTGACGGCGATGCTGCGGCGGTTGGCCGAGCTGGCCGGCGACGCGGGCATGGACCCCGTCCACGGCCCGGGCCTCGTGGTGACCCTGGAGGACGCCCAGCGTGATGCCAACGGGCGCTTCCCGCGCGATGCATCGCCCGACGACCTGGTGGTGCATCAGCAAGACATCCAGGCCGTCCTGAATGCGCTGTGGAGCGCCGGGGCCGAGGCGATCCAGATGCAGGACCAGCGGATCATCGCCACCTCGGTGCCGCGCTGCGTTGGCAACACGCTGCTGCTGAACGGCCGCACCTACAGCCCGCCGTACACGATCACCGCCATCGGCAACGCCGCGGCCATGCAGGCCGCCCTGGCCGCCGCTCCCCTGGTGACCCTTTACAAGCAGTATGTGGTCCGGTTCGGGCTCGGCTACCGCGAAGAGGTCAAGCCCGACGTGCAGATCACCGGTCACACCGAACCCGTCCGGATGCACTACGCGCAGCCGTCGGGGCCGGTTGGGTACTGACCGCGATCGCCCCACTCGGCTCGGGCGGTACCCTGGCACGATGCGGATTCTGGTCGTCGACAACTACGACAGCTTCGTGTTCAACCTGGTGCAGTACCTCGGCCAGCTTGGCGTCGAGGCCGAGGTCTGGCGCAACGACGACCCCCGCCTGGCCGATGAGCGTGCCGTCGCAGCGAAGTTCGACGGCGTCCTGTTGAGTCCGGGCCCGGGCACCCCGGAACGCGCCGGCGCCTCGATCGGCCTGGTCCGCGCGTGTGCGGCGGAGCGCACCCCGCTGCTCGGCGTCTGCCTCGGCCACCAGGCGATCGGCGTCGCGTTCGGCGCCACCGTCGACCGCGCGCCCGAGCTGTTGCACGGCAAGACCAGCAGCGTGTTCCACACCAATACCGGTGTGCTGCAAGGGCTTTCGGATCCGTTCACGGCGACTCGTTACCACTCCCTGACCATCCTGCCGGAGTCGTTGCCGCCGGCGCTGGAGGTCACCGCGCGCACCCGCAGCGGCGTCATCATGGGCGTGCGGCATTCCGAGTTGCCGATTCACGGCGTCCAGTTCCATCCCGAGTCGATCCTGACCGAGGGCGGGCACCGGATGCTGGCGAACTGGCTGACGTATTGCGGGTGGGCCCGCGACGACACTTTGATCCGCCGTCTCGAAAACGAGGTCCGCGCCGCGGTGCGGCCGTACTACCCCGCCGACCCGGCGGCTACTGACCGAACTTCAGCGTAATGACCCCGTCGCGGTTGCAACCGGCGCCGGCCGGCGGGTTCTGATACACCACCCGGTGGGATTGGGAGCCGCCGGCATCGACGTCGGGGCCCTTGTCCAGCACTCCCGTCCAGCCCAGCGCGCGCAACCGAGGCTCGGCGTCGGTCCAGAACGAACCGGTGAGGTCCGGCATGACGAACTGGTTGCCCTTGGACACCTGGATCTCGATGACCGAGTCCACCGGAACGGTCTGCCCCTTGGGGGGGTTGGTGCCGATCACCTCGCCGGCGGGGCGGGTGCTGTCCACCGACGCCTGACTGATCTTGCTGAAGCCGTAGACGCCGAGGTTCTTCTGGGCGACGTCGACGGTCTGCCCTGCCACATCCGGGACCTGCTTGGTCTCGGGCCCGGAGCCGACGATGACGGTGATCACGTTGGTGATGGCCGACGTCTGATTGGCGGGCGGGTTGGTACCGATCACCTTGCCCAGCGACTCCGGGCTGGACGGCGAGGTTGCCTGCTTGAACTTACTGAACCCGGCAGCCTTGAGCTTGCTGACCGCATCGCTGTAACTCAGCGACGACACATCGGGCACCTCGCGCTGCTCGGGGCCGGTGGAGACGTTGACGGTGATCTCGTCGCCCGCGCTCACCGACGAATTCGCGGCGGGGTCAGTGCTGATGACGTGGTCCGGCGGGATCGCCGAGTCGGGCTTCTGCAGCGTCCGGGTCTTGAAGCCCCGGTTCTGCAGGGCGGCGATCGCGTCAGCGGAAACCTGACCCCGCATGTCCGGCACCTGGACGTCCCGGGTGCTACCGCCGAACGTGTTGAACCCGATGACGACCACGATCGTCAGCACCGCCAGCACGGCGACCACACCGACCCAGCGCCCGACCGATCCCCCGGCCCGATCCTCGTCGGGTCTGCTCAGGACCTGACGGGGCAGCGGGTCGGCGCGCGGGCCCACGTGACCCGGGCCGGACGCCAGCAGTGACGTGCGCTCGGCATCGGTCAGGACCTTCGGTGCCTCGGGCGCCTCGCCGTTGTGCACCCGCACGAGATCGGCACGCATCTCGGCGGCCGTCTGGTAGCGGTTGTCGGGATTCTTGGCCAGCGCCTTGAGGACGACGGCGTCGAGGTCCGCGGAGATGCCGGCGTGCCGCGTGGACGGGGGCACCGGGTCTTCACGCACATGTTGATAGGCGACGGCCACCGGCGAGTCACCCGTGAAGGGCGGCTCGCCCGTGAGGATTTCGTACAGCACGCAGCCCAGCGAGTAGACGTCCGAGCGGGCGTCGACCGAATCACCGCGGGCCTGCTCGGGTGACAGGTACTGCGCGGTGCCGATCACGGCCGCGGTCTGGGTGACGCTGTTGCCGCTGTCGGCGATCGCGCGGGCGATGCCGAAATCCATCACCTTGACCGCATTAGTGCTGCTGATCATGATGTTCGCCGGCTTGACGTCGCGATGGATGATGCCGTTCTGGTGGCTGAAGTTCAGCGCTTGGCAGGCATCGGCAATGATTTCGATGGCCCGCCGGGGCGGCATCGGGCCGTCGGTGTGCACGATGTCGCGCAAGGTGACGCCGTCGACGTACTCCATCACGATGTAAGGCAGTGGACCGGCGGGTGTTTCGGCCTCGCCGGTGTCGTACACCGCCACGATGGACGGGTGATTCAGCGCGGCGGCGTTCTGCGCCTCGCGCCGGAAGCGCAGGTAGAAGCTGGGGTCGCGGGCCAGGTCCGCGCGCAGCACCTTCACCGCGACATCCCGGTGCAAGCGGAGGTCGCGGGCCAGATGAACCTCGGACATACCCCCGAAGCCGAGGATTTCGCCCAGTTCATAACGGTCGGACAGGTGCTGAGGGGTGGTCATGGCGGTGTCTCGTGTCGGGCCGACGACATGTGGGTCGTCCCGGGAACGGCCCAGACAGGTTCGACGGCCCTGTTGTCTCTCGGGCCGAGTTGGGAAGGCCCGCTGTGAAGCCCAGAATCCCTCATCGCCGGCCGATCCGTCCAATTCAGCCGCAAGCTCGGCGCCGATCCGGCTGGCGTCCGGCTCGTCGGGGGTGGCGCCGAGGCCGGCGGGCCGCCGGTGTCGGTGACCGTCGGGGGCTGCGGTTGCTGGTCGGCGCGGGAATTGATGACGATGAGCACGGCGATGATGATCGCCAGCGCCCCCAGCACCCCGGCGGCCCACAGCAGCGCGCGCTGGCCCGACGAGAACGTGCGCCGCGCGGGGGGTGGGCGATGGCCCCCGGTGGATGGCCGTGACCGGCGCGGCGCCGCGCTGCGAGTGCTGGGGACGGCGGCCGCTCTGGTGGTCGGGCTGGACGGAATGGCCGCCGGCGACGCCCGGCCGGGGGGCGGTGACTGGCTGGGCCGCGGCGGGCGGCGGCCGGCGCGCACGGCGGCCACCGCATCGGCGAAGGGGCCGCCGCTGCGATACCGCATGGCGGGGTTCTTGACCAGGGTGATCTCGATGAGTTCGCGCACATTCGGCGGCAACTCCGCGGGCAGCGGCGGCGGAGGCTCCTTGATGTGCTTCATCGCCACCGTCAGCGCGCCGTCACCGGTGAACGGCCGACGCCCCGAAACCACTTCGTAGCCAACGACTCCCAACGAATAGACGTCGCTCGCCGGGGTGGCTTCGTGCCCCAGCGCCTGTTCGGGCGCGATGTACTGCGCGGTCCCCATCACCATGCCGGTCTGGGTGACCGGGGCGGCGTCGACGGCCTTGGCGATACCGAAGTCGGTGATCTTCACCTGGCCGGTGGGGGTGATCAGGATGTTTCCCGGCTTCACGTCGCGGTGCACGAGGCCGGCGGTGTGCGCGATCTGCAACGCGCGCCCGGTCTGCTCGAGCATGTCCAGCGCGTGCCGCAGGGACAGACGTCCGGTGCGCTTGAGCACCGAGTTCAGCGGCTCCCCGTTGACCAGCTCCATCACGAGATAGGCGGTGCGCCCCTCCCCGTCCAGCTGGCTCTCGCCATAATCGTGGACCTGGGCTATCCCCGGGTGGTTGAGCATGGCGGTGGTGCGCGCCTCGGCGCGGAACCGTTCAATGAATTCCGGGTCCTGCGAGAACTCCTGCTTGAGCACCTTGACCGCGACGCGCCGGCCCAGCCGGCTGTCCACGGCCTCCCACACTTGACCCATGCCACCGGTGGCGATCAGGCGCTGCAGGCGATACCTGCCTGACAGCGTCACACCAACTCGCGGGCTCATGGTCCTCCCTGTAGCGCGGCCTCGATCACGGCCCGTCCGATCGGCGCGGCGAGCGCCCCGCCGGTCGCGGACAGGCGGTCTCCCCCGTTTTCCACCAGCACGGCCACCGCAACCTTCGGCGCGCTAGCGGGTGCGAACGCGATGTACCACGCGTGCGGCGGAGTGTTACGCGGATCGGTGCCATGCTCTGCGGTACCGGTCTTGGATGCGATCTGCACGCCGGGAATGGCCCCTTTCTGCTGCGCGACCTTCTCGGCGCCGACCATCAGCTCTGTTAGCTTAGCGGCGACCTGCGGCGACACCGCGCGGCGCTGCTGATAGGGAGCGGTCGTGCTGATATTTGCCAGGTCTGGGCCCTTCAGGCTGTTTACGAGGTAAGGCTGCATCGTCACCCCGCCATTGGCGATGGTCGCGGCGATCTGAGCGTTCTGCAGCGGCGTCAGGGCGACGTCCTTCTGGCCGATACTCGACATCCCCAGGGCGGCGGCGTCGGGGATGATGCCGACGGTCGATTCGGCGACCTGCAGCGGAATCACGCTGGGTGTGCTGTCGAGGCCGAACGAGTGCGCCATGTTGCGCAACGCGTCGGACCCGGTGAGCAGCCCCAGCTGGACGAAAGCGGTGTTGCACGACAGGGCGAACGCCTGCCTCAGCGACACCGTCGGCTCGCTGCCGCACGCGGTTCCGCCGTAGTTCTCCAGCGTTGCCGTGCTATTGGGCAGCGGGATCGACGCCGCGGAGGTCAGCTGCTCGGTATCGGTGGCGCCGGCCTGCAGGGCCGCCGCGGTGGTGATCACCTTGAACGTCGACCCCGGCGGGTAGGTCTCCGAGATGGCGCGGTTGGTCAGCGGGTTGTCCGGGTCGTCGCGAAGCCGCTGCCACGCCTGCGCCTGCACCTCGGGGTCGTGCGACGAGAGCAGGTTGGGGTCATAGGAGGGCGCGGACACCATCGCCAGGATCTTGCCGGTGGACGGCTCCAGGGCGACCACGGCACCCTTGCAGGCCGGCCCGCCGCAGCCCTGCTGCATGGCGTCCCAGGCGGCCTGCTGCACCCGCGGGTTGATCGTGGTGTCGACGTTGCCGCCGCGCGGATCGCGCCCGGTGAAGAAGTCGGCCAACCGGCGCCCGAACAACCGCTCGTCGGAGCCGTTCAGCAGCGGGTCCTCCGCCCGTTCGAGGCCGGAGCTGGAATAGCGCAGCGAATAGAAGCCCGTGACCGGGGCGTACACGGCGGGGTTGGGGTAGACCCGCAGAAACCGAAAGCGGTTGTCGGTCGCCACCGAATAGGCCAGCAGCTGGCCGCCCGCGACGATCTGGCCCCGCTGCCGCGAATACTCGTCGAGCAGCACCCGCTGGTTGCGGGGATCGGCCCGCAACCCGTCGGCCGCGAACACCTGCGTCATCGTGGCGTTGAGCAGGAGCAGCACAATCAACGCCATCACGGTCACCGAGATTCGGCGGAGGGAGGCGTTCATACCCGCTCGATCACCTCGGTCTTGGCCGCCGCGATCGGCGACGTCTCGCGGGCCCGGGTGCGCAATGGCCGCCGGGCGCTGTGCGAGATGCGCACCAGGATGGCCAGCAGCACGTAGTTGGCCAACAACGACGATCCGCCGTAGGACATCCACGGCGTGGTCAAGCCGGTCAGCGGGATCAGCTGAGTGACGCCGCCGACGACGATGAACAGCTGGATGGCCAGCGTCGACGCCAGGCCCGCGGCCAGCAGCTTGCCGAAGCTGTCACGCGTCGCGATCGCCGTGCGCATGCCGCGCACGATGACGATCGTGTAGAGCATCAGGATGCTGGCCAGCCCGACCAGTCCGAGCTCTTCACCGAACGCGGCGATGATGAAGTCCGTCGACGCGGCCGGTACCGTGTCGGGCTGGCCGTTGCCGAGCCCGGTGCCGAAAATGCCGCCCGTGGCGAAGCTGAACAGCGATTGCACCATCTGGTAGCCGGTGCCGTCGGGATCGGCGAACGGGTCCCACCACGTCTGCACGCGGATCCGGACGTGCTCGAAAATGAAGTACGCGACAACGCTTCCCGCGGCAAACAACACCAAACCGAGGACGACCCAGCTGAATCGCTGTGTGGCGAGGTAGACGACGACGAGGAATGACGCATACAGCAGCAGCGAGGTCCCGAGATCTTTCTCAAAAGCCATGACGCCCACCGAAATCGCCCACGCCGCCAGCAGGGGCGCGAGGTCTCGCGGGCGGGGCAGCGTCATGCCCATAACGTGTTTTCCAGCGCTGGTGAACAGCCGGCGCTTGGCGATCAGGACCGCCGAGAAGAAGATCAGCAGCAGGATCTTCGAGAACTCCGCCGGCTGAATCGAGAAGCCCGGCAACCGGATCCAGATCTTGGCGCCGTTCTGCTCGGAGATCGAGGCCGGCAGCAGCGCGGGAATCGCCAGCAGCACCAGACCGGTGACCCCACAGATGTAGCCGTAGCGCGCCAGTTGCCGGTGATCTTTGAGAAACGTGACCACCAGCGCGAACGCCGCGACCCCGACCAGGGTCCACAGCATCTGCTGTGTGGCACTGGGGTGGTGGCGGCCGCTCAGGCGGTTGGTGACGAGGTCCAGCCGGTGGATCATCACCAGCCCAAGTCCGTTGAGCAACGCCACAATTGGCAGCAGCAGCGGGTCGGTGTAGGGGGCGAAGCGCCGGATGGCCAGGTGCGCGCCGGCGAACGCGGCCAGGAAGAGCAGGCCGTAGCTGGGCAGATTCCAGCTCAGATCACGTTCCTGGTTGGCCTCCACGATCAGCAGCGCGGCGACGGTGATCAGGGCGGCGAAGCACAGCAGCAGCAGTTCGGCGTTGCGCCGAGTCGGGAGTGGGGGGGTGACCGCTACCGGCGGCTGAACCTGCGTGGTCATGCCACCGCTCGGCAGTCGACGCCCGGCTGAGGCAGAGCGGGCGCCAGCCCGGGCACCGAGGTGGAGGTCGTGGTCGAAGTGATGGTTCCCGGGGCGCCAGGCACATTGGCGGTGGAGGGGGTTCCGCTCGGAGAGGAAACGTTGGGCGGGCCCGCGGGAGGATTGGTGGACGACGGGGGCGTGGTGAGGGTCGACTCGGGTTTCTCGCCGGTGGTTACCGGGACCGGCGGGCTCGGAGGCGACGTCGCGCGAGGCGGTGGGCAGGGCGGCAACAGGCTGCTGCCCGCGAGCTCATGCAGCTGCTTGATGGCATCTTCCAGGCTTCCGGTGGGCAATCCCGCCTGCACCTGGGCACGCGCGGCGGGCCGGAGATCCTCCAGTCGCATCAGCCGGCAATTGAGGGGTGCCCCGGTGTCCTTGTAACTGATGGTCGACAGCTGGTTGCCGGCGTTGAGGCAGCCCACCAAATACGGGTCGTGCAAGGACATCCCGAGTAGGGAGCCCTGGATACCGCGCAGGATCGACACCATGCCGTTGTATTCGGCGACGTAGTAATTGCTGCGCACGATCGCCCGGCCAATGGCGAGGCCCGCCAGCACCAGCAGGACCACCAGCGTGACCACGACCGCCATCCGCCGCCCCGACCATCGCGGCTGACTCGGCGGTTCGGCTTGTGGCGGAACGCGTTTGGCGACCTCTTCACGGGGCCGGATAGCGGACGCGCGGCCGGCCGACGTGTTGGGCAGCGTCAGTTGGTCGTCCTCACCCGACACGGCGCCGGCCAGGATCGGCTGGGTTTGCCCGTAGTCGTAGTCGACGACGTCGGCGACCACCACGGTGACGTTGTCCGGTCCGCCACCGCGCAGCGCCAATTCGATGAGGCGGTAGGCGGCTTCGGCGACGTCCGGGATCTGGAGGGCCTCGAGGATGGTCTCGTCGCTCACGGGGTCGGACAGGCCGTCCGAGCAGAGCAGGTAGCGATCGCCCGCTCGGGCTTCCCGCATGGTCAGCGTCGGCTCGACCTCGTGACCGGTCAGGGCCCGCATGATCAGCGACCGCTGGGGATGGCTGTGGGCCTCTTCCCGGGTGATTCGCCCTTCATCGACCAGGGTCTGGACGAACGTGTCGTCCTTGGTGATCTGGGTGAGCTCGCCGTCGCGCAGCAGATAGCCACGCGAGTCACCGATGTGCACCAAACCAATCCGGTCGCCCGCGAACAGGATTGCCGTGAGTGTGGTGCCCATGCCCTCGAGTTCGGGCTCCGCCTCAACCTGCGCGGCGATGGCTGCGTTGCCGGACCGAACCGCCGAGTCGAGCTTCCCGAGCAGGTCGCCGCCGGGCTCGTCGTCGTCGAGGTGGGCCAGCGCGGCGATCACCAGCTGGGAGGCCACCTCGCCCGCGGCGTGGCCGCCCATACCGTCGGCAAGTGCGAGCAGGCGGGCGCCGGCGTACACGGAGTCCTCGTTGTTGGAGCGCACGAGGCCGCGGTCGCTGCGGGCGGCGTATCGCAAGACCAGCGTCACGGGCGCAACTCGATCGCCGTTTTGCCGATCCGAATCGGCGTCCCTATCGGAACTCGTACCGCGGTCGTCACCTTCGCCCTGTCGAGGTAAGTGCCGTTGGTCGATCCTAGATCCTCGACGTACCATTCCGACCCGCGCTGAGACAGCCGGGCGTGGCGCGTCGAGGCGTAGTCGTCGGTCAGCACCAGGGTCGAGTCGTCAGCCCGCCCGATCAGCACCGGCTGCCCGCTCAGCGTGATGCGCGCGCCCGCCAGCGATCCCTCGGTCACCACGAGATACCGGGCGACGTGTCTCCGTTGGCGTGAGGGCAGCAGCGTGCTGCGCAACGTCAGGCCGCGGCGCACCATCACCGCCCCGGTGGGCGCATAGATGTCGGTCCGCAAGATCCGCAGCACCGACCAGATGAAGACCCATAGCAACATTAAAAATCCGGCACGCGTCAGCTGCAGCACTAGTCCCTGCATCTGGCGTCCTTTCCGTCCTGGCATGCACTGTGGCGCTCCTGACACCGAGCACATCAGCAACGTCACGATACTTTGACGCCGGTCGACACGGGGCGAAGCGCGGCAGCGTCGAGCCCATGGCCTTAGTGAATTCGGACGATGATCTCCGAGTGCCCCAACCGGATAACGTCGCCGTCGGCGAGTTGCCATTCCTGGATGGGAGCGTTGTTGACGGTGGTGCCGTTCGTCGAGTTGAGGTCGGTGAGCAGCGCGACCTGCCCGTCCCAGCGGATCTCCAGGTGACGCCGTGATACCCCGGTGTCGGGCAACCGGAACTGCGCGTCCTGCCCCCGGCCCACGATGTTGGAGCCGTCGCGCAGCTGATAGGTGCGGCCGCTGCCGTCGTCCAGCTGCAGGGTGACGGTCGTTCCGGCCGATCCGTACCCACCCTGGCCGTACCCGCCGTAGCCGCCGGCCGGCTGGCCGTAATCCGCGGGCTGGCCGTATTCGTAGTCACGGTTGCCCGGCTCGGGGTACCCCCCGCCGGGGGCGCCGTAGCCGCCCGGGACGGGTTCGGCGTACTGGGTGTAGTCGCCCTGGCCGTAGTCCTGACGGCCGTAGTCGCCGCCCTGCTGGTAGCCCTGCTCGTACCCGCCGCCCTGCTCGGGGTACGCGGGGCGCTGTTCCGGGGGTGCGTAGCCGGCCTCGTCCGGGCGGGCGGGACCGCGGCCGTATTCGCCGTATCCGCCGTAGCCCTGGGGAGTGGGCTGACCGCCGGCGGGCGGGCCGTAGCCCCCGCCCGGGCGGTAGTTCGGGTCATAGCCCTGGCCGCTCTGACCGCCGTAGCCGGCCGGCGCCGGGGGCCGCTGCTCGTAGGACGGCGGGGGGTAGCCGCCGGGGGCCTGCTCGGAGTAGCCGCGCTGGTCCTGGTACCCGCCGCCCTGCGCCGGGTAGCCGCCGGGCTCCTCCTGGTAACCGCGCTGTTCGGGGTAGCCGCCCGGAGCCGGATAACCGCCCTGCTCGGGATGGCGGGGCGACGGATAGCCTTGCTGCGGCGGGTAGCCGCCCTGCTCGGGGGTGTACCCACCCCGAGGGTCGGGCCCGCCGGGAGCCTCCTGGCCGCGCGGATCGTCTTGTGGGCGCCCGTAGCGGTCGTCGTAGTACTCGTCGCCAGGCCGTCCTGCCCCCGGACCCCCGCGGTAGCTCGGATTATCGGTCATTGCTACTCCTCGTTCTGCGCCGAACGCATGAATTGATTGTGGCCGGACGGAATCGTCAGCCGACGAGCGGGGCGGGACATCGGGGTTGACAGCACCACGGGTGCGGTACTGGCCGGTGCGCAGGTTCGACGACTGCTCGAACCGGACGACCACCTCACCATACGTTTGCCACCCCTGTTCCCGGATGTAGTGAGTCAAGTACCTGGCGAAAGTGCCCGACGTGAGATCCGGGTCGGCGCCCACCTTCTCGAAGTCGTGCATACCGAGGGTAATGATGTATTCGTTGGGGGCCAAAAGGCGATTCCCCAGTGAGCGGACGCACGTCTCGGCTTCCCGGCGCAGCAGGCCTTCGATCTCTTGTGGGACGACTGATCCGCCGAACACCCGGGCAAACGCATTGTCGACCGTCGCCTCGAGCCTGCGCTCGATGCGCGCGGCGATCCCCCGCTGGCTACTCATCTGTGAATGCTCGCCCGCACTTACCGCGCCGCCTGGCCGGCGCGAGGCAAACGGCGTACGGCGTGTCGTATCACCTGAGTATGGTATCGGGACACCGCGAGCCACCGGCACCTCGGGAATTCTGAGAATCGCATATGCCCAGCTCACGCGGTTTCGGGTCCTCGGCCAGCGGGCCCTGACCCCCCTGGAGCGATTGGGCCAAGGGACCATTACAGTGATATGGTCCTTCGGTTGTTTCCCCGGGCGAGTGGCGGAATGGCAGACGCGCTGGCTTCAGGTGCCAGTGTCCTTCGGGACGTGGGGGTTCAAGTCCCCCTTCGCCCACTTTGAGCGGTTCTACGAACTGCGGCGCTAAAGGTCACGAACTCGAAACAGGTCGTGACCTTTGTGTTGGTTGCCGGCGCGCTCGTTCAGGTTCTTGAACGGCAATGCAGGGGAGTTACCGTCCAAAGTCCCGGCTCTTGGTGGGACCCTGGATCGGATCAGCGCCCGTTTCGTGCGATGCTCCCGATATGGCCGATGATTTCGACCTGACACAACCAGTAGGGATCGACGCGCGGGCGTGGCAGGCGATCGTGGCGCGCCGCGACCGGCTGAAGGACTCATTCGCCCACGGCCGCGATCGGTCGCTGATTCTCGGCCAGGCGAAAGAGCTCGCCGAGTCGGTCGCCCGGGTAGTCATCACGGAGCGGGGCGATGTCGCCCCGGCGAACATGGACTTCTGCGAGGCAATTGAAAGCGCACATCGTGTCCTCGAACGTCAGCCCGGTTCTGATCTCAGCCAGGATCCGGAGCTCCGAGCGCTCGTACAGGGGGCGAAGAAGATCGTCCGAAGTCTGCGCGAGATCCGCAACTCTTACGGCTCGGGCCACGGCAGGGCGCGTGAACCGGTGGTCGAACTAGAGATGGTTGATGTTGCGGTGGCTGCGGCAATGCTCTGGACACGATGGGCCCTGCGGAGGCTCGGGCCGCTAATCTTCGGCCAACCAACGACCCTCATCGACGAACTTCTTAGTGGCGGAGTCTTTTACAGCGGTCAGCTTGCCGAGCGCTTACGTGCCGCAAACATCTCTGAACTCGATGAACCAATGCAGCAGAGGCTGGGAAGTGCAGTTGGAATTCGGGCGATGCGTGAGACATTCAACGTCCGCATCGAAGGGGTAGAGGCATGCGCGGAGTCGTCCGCGCTGGACCAATGGCCATGTGGATATCGGCGGGGCGTTGTCTACGGACTTCTGTTTGATGAGGCGGGATGTGCGAGAACTAACGAATGGGCGCTAACCACGATTCCAGTACTGCTGGGACCGGTTGAGAGCCAAGCGGGAGAGCTGATCGAGCTGATGAAGTTCCTTCGAACCGAGAGGTTCACAACCTTAGATTGGGGCGCCGACCAGAGGTTGTACAGCGCTGCTATCTCATTGACGGCCCGATTCGCGCCTGCGGCGCAGCCGATCTGGACTGAGATCACCAGTCTCTTCGATCCGGGTCAGTTCTAGACCGGCAAGCCGTCCGAGACATTCGTGCGCTGCGAACGACCTCGAACTGCGTGTCGCGTGGCGCGGTGCGAGCTGTCCTCGCGCGATGCTCGCCACTTGTCGGCGCCAGCCTATATACAGTTCGGTTCAAATCAATCGAGCGAGTTGAAGGGGTCGTACCCTGATCACCGGTGAGAGCGCGCGGGGCTGCACGAAAGATTTCCACCATCCGCCGCGCTACCGATCCGGGATTATTGGTTAGGGTTTGCATCATGTCCGAAATAAGTCCGAGTGAAATGCGAGCCCTCGCCCAGAAAGTGGCGAATAGCAACTACGGAAAGTATCTCCGCAGGGTTATTCTTAGAAACGTAAGGGGTTTCACCGATAAAGAAGTCAGATTCGATTTCCCTGTTACTGCCCTAATAGGACCCAACGGCGGCGGCAAGACAACTGTGCTCGGGGCAGCAGCTCTTGCCTACAAGTCCGTAGAACCGAGCCGATTCTTCGCAAAGAGTGGTCGGTACGACAGCAGTATGGTCCGGTGGTCCATCGAACACGGTGTGATTGACAAGGCGCTCGACGCCGCATCTGAAGTTCGTAGAAGTGCCAACTTTCCCAGTTCTAAATGGAACCGCCGGCCATTTGAGAGGGAGGTGCTGGTATTCGGCGTCACAAGGACAGTGCCGGCGACTGAGAGGTCCGATCTGAAGATCGCACGAGGAGCAAAATTTAAGGCCCTGAGCCAAGTTAATCTTTCGGACAAAGTGACGAGTGCGGTCCAGTCGATTCTGGGCAAGCCGGTTGATAGCTACATGGAGCTCGACGTCACTACCCGCGCCACCTTATACACGGCAAAGGACACTGGCTCGACCAACAGCTACACCGAATTCCATTTCGGAGCTGGCCAGGCAAGTATCGTACGCATCGTTAGCGGAATAGAAAAGGCGGCTGAAAACAGTTTGATTTTGATCGAAGAGGTCGAAAATGGATTGCATCCGGTCGCCGTGCGCAGACTCGTTGACTACCTTCTTGAGACCGCGATACGCAAAAAGTGCCAGATCATATTTACAACGCATTCGGCAGAAGCCATAGCAGCGCTGCCCACCGAAGCTGTATGGGCTGCATTTGACGGAGATGTTCTCCAAGGGGCACTTAATATTGAGGCACTCCGTACCATCACCGGCGAGGTGCCCGCAAGCGTCGCAGTGTTTGTCGAGGATGAGTTTGCAAAGAATGCAATTACGGGAGCATTGAGACACTACGGTGCGGATATCGGCGCGATCGTGGTATACGGAATCGGTGGCGCAGAACAGGTCCTGAAGGTTCACGACGCACGCCGTTCTGATCCCACACGCACCTATGAAAGCATCGCGTTCCTCGACGGAGATAAATCAGAAAAGGCCGATCCGGACACCCACGTCTACGCGTTCCCTGGGACAGGCGATCCGGAAGCACACATTTTTGATGCGGTTGTTAGCGACCTAGACAGCGTCGCGGCTAAGCTCACCGCCGCGCTGAACCTGCCCACAAGTGAACAAGAACGTGTGAAAAAGGTCGTGCGCGAGCGAGGGATGACCAATCTCGATCGCCACATTATCTTCCGGCAGATCGGAGACGACCTGGACCTCACTGCCGAGCTCGTCGTAGCGAACGCATTTATCGGGCTATGGGCGCAGCTGCGGGAAGATGAGATACGAGATCTCCTCGATCCAATTCAAGATCAGCTACCTATGAAAGCGACAGGGTAATCGGGCGTCCGGATCGAACGATTGGCTCACTTCGACGGTGACTCCGCTCGCTGTATGGGCGCCGTCGCCAGTACCCAATGAAGAGAAATTGGTGAAGAGTTGGCTCTGGTGGCGGACGTCTCAAAACTAAAGATTTGAGCCCAATCGTTGCTTGTCTTGGGCGAATTAGGCCTCTCCGGCACCGCGGTGGTGCTGGACTTGTGGCGTCGCATCGGGTCTAAGGTCCGAGCTAACTGCGGTCGGACGGGTGGACCCGAGCCGCCGCGATCTGCTCTACCTCGTCACTGGCTGCTAGCAGGTAGTTGTCTCGGCGACACCCTGAAGCTCCACTCCAAGCCTTCTCCTCGGTCGTCTCGTCGGCTACGCCTTGCGGTGGACGTAAGGAATCTCGTATCTCTGAAACTGTTCGTCCAAATCGCGTGCATGTAGGCGAACCACTGGGAGTACACGAGTGAGTGGAACCGTTTGTGTTGTGCAGATCAGCCAAACTCGGTCCATCCCAGCATTTCCCGATAGAGAAGCTCGTTTGGCAGCGCATCTGGCATCGGGCGGGGATCGTCCGCCCAGCAACCGAGCACGGGGTGTTTCTGCGTTGTGATCGTTGCCAGTGAGGTGAGCCCTCTGGAGTGGTCCAGTTGTTGTGGGACTTTGTTGCCCGGATGTTCGGGCAGGAAGAATCACCAACGACATGGCATCGAACAAGCGCCGGCGGCATACGCCGGATCAGATCATCCGCAAGCTGGCCGAGGGCAATAAGCTGCTCGGGACCGGCCAGGAACTCGCCGAGGTGTGCCGGCACCTGGAGATCGCGGAATCAACCTGGCATCGCTGGCAGCTCAGTACGGCGGCATGAAGGCCAACGACGCCAAACGACTCAAGGACCTCGAAGCCGAGAACGCCCGCCTCAAGAAGCTGGTCGCCAACCAGGCCCTCGAC